>NZ_FXWZ01000003.1:646580-969871 GCF_900184225.1 Brevibacterium ihuae
CCCGCATCGCGGGGATCGTCCGCGACTTCTCCCCGTACATGACCGTCGACTCCGGTCTCGACTCCCGCCGGATCGGATCGCTCGCCTACCAGCTGCGCGACGTCCGGCAGGACGACATCGTCTTCTTCTCCGCACCGATCGGCGGGCTCGGCACGTCCTCGGACGGACAGTCCTACCTGAGCGTGGACGAGGCGGAGCTCGAGGAGGTCCGGTCCGCCTTCGCCGACGACACCGTGGGCGCCTACGCCGCGCAGGCGGAGACCCAGCACCTCTGACACGGCGCCGACAGACGTGACCGAGGCCTCCCCTCCTCGCCCCGGTCCCCGACCGCGCGCGCACCTATACTCGGTGTCGTCCGGGTCCCCTGAAGGAGAGGTGGCGTGTGCCGTTCGCCGAGCAGGTCCTCGCGGTCGCCGAGCTCCGTCCCGTTCTGCCTGCGGTCGTCGGGCAGGGCGAGCGCCTGAGCTACTCCGAGCTCGTCGCCGACTCCGAGCGCCTGGCCGCCGCACTCGCCGGGCTCCGCGCCGCACAGACCGCCCCGCCGACCGCCGTGCCGGAGACCCGCGGTGTGCCGATCACCGCCGTCAGCCTGACGTCGGCCTTCCACACCGCGCGCATCGTCGCCGGCCTCGGGCTGCACCGTGCGGTCGCCGCGACCATCGACCCCCGCTGGCCGCTCGAGCACCGCGTCCGCGTCGTCGTCACCACCGGGATCGACGTCGTCATCAGCGATTCCGCGGAGCTCGCTCACGCACTCGACGCCGCCGGGTGGACGGGCACAGTCCTCACCCTCGCAGAGCTCCGGGAGCGCGAGGCCGCGGCCCGCCCGTCCGAGCGCGCGCAGGTGCGCGCCGGCGACGAGCCGTTCCTCCTCCTCTTCTCCTCGGGCACGACGGACAACCCGAAGGCGTTCCTCAAGACCCGCCGCCAGTACCGCGACAACTTCGCGGTGTCGAGCGCGCACCTCGAACCCGCCCCCGGAGTCGCCACGCTCGCACCCGGCCCACTCTCCTACAGCCTCACGCTCTACGCTCTCATCGAATGCCTCGCCTCCGGGGGCAGCTGCCACGTCGCCGACCGCTTCGACCCGATCGACGCCGGCCGGCGGATCGCGCACGAGGGCATCACCCGGGTCGTCGCGGTACCCGCCGTCGTGCAGGGCATCACCGACGCCGCCCGGCGCGATCCGGAGAGATTCGCCGGTCTCGAGCTCGTGGTCACCGGCGGGGCGAACCTCTCCGCCGCGATCCGCAACGGCTTCGCCGCCGCGCTCCCCCATGCTCGGCTCATCAGCTACTACGGTGCGGCCGAGATCGGCTTCATCGGCGACAGCAGGGCCGGCGACGGGACCCTCATCACCGTCTACGACGGCATCGAGGTGAGCATCCGCGACGCCGCGGGCGCGGAGGCGCCTGACGGGGAGATCGGCACCGTGTGGGTGCGCGCAGCCGCCTGTTCGGACGGGTACGTCGGTGCGACGACCGACGCCCGGCTCGTCGGGCCCGACGGCTTCGCGACCGTGGCCGACCAGGGTCGGATGGTCGACGGGCGGCTGAGCCTGAGCGGGCGCGCCGGCGACATCGTCGCCACCGGCGGGCACAAGGTCTCCCTGCCCGAGGTCGAGCGCGCCTTCGAGACCCTGCCGGGTCTCGCGGAGGTGTGCGCGATCGGCATCCCGAGCCCGCAGCTCGGCACCGCCGTCGCGCTCGTCATCGAGGGCGCGGCGCCGCCCAAGGCGGAGCTCCTCGCCCACGCGCGCGAGCACCTCGCACCTCAGTTCGTCCCGCAGCGCTGGTACACGACCGAGGAGCTGCCGCGGACCGTCGGCGGCAAGATCCGCCGCGGCGAGACCGCCGAGCGCGTCCGGGCCGGAGCCGGGGTGACTCGCCTGTGAGCGCGCCGCGGACCGACCGTCGCGTCGTCGTCACCGGGATGGGGGCGATCACCCCGAGCGGTCTGAGCGCGCAGGACACCTGGGACACCGTGGTCGCCGGGCGCAGCGCCGTCGCCGTGCTCGACGGGGACGAGTTCGCGGATCTCCCGGTGCGGATCGGCGCGCAGGTGCGCGGGTTCGATCCCACGACCGTGATCCCGAAGTCCCTGGCCCGGCGGCTCAGCGCCGTCCAGACCTGGGCGATCGCGTCCGCCGACGAGGCGATGCGACAGGCGGGTCTGCTCGACGGCGGGATGGAGGCCCATCGGTTCGGCATCATCGCCGCCTCCGGCTCCGGACCCGTCGAGGCGATGCAGGAAGCCACCCGCGCACTCCTCGAGAACGGACCGCGCGGGGTGCCGCTCACCCTGGCGATCTACGGCGCCCCGGATGCCGCCGCCGCATTGCTGAGCCAGCGCTACGCCGCCACCGGCCCGGCGCTGGGCATCAATGCGACCTGCGCGAGCGGCGCCGTAGGACTCGGCGAGGCGCTGCGCCGGATCCGGCACGGCTACGCGGATGCGGTGCTCGTCGTCGGGATGGAGGACTGCCTCAACACGGTCAACCTCGCCTCGAACATCAACATGCGCGCGCTCGCCGCCGGGTACGAGGACGACCCGACCGCGGCGAGCCGGCCCTTCGACGCCCGGCGGACGGGGTTCGTCATGGCTGCGGGCGCCTCGGCGATCCTCCTCGAATCGGCGGACGCCGCCCGCACCCGCGGCGCGGAGGTGCTCGCCGAGCTCGCCGGAGCGGGCGCGGCGAGCGACGCCCACCATCCCACGGCGCCGCATCCGCAGGGCCGGGGCGCGGCACAGGCGATGCGCGACTGCCTGGCCGACGCCGGCCTCGACCCCGAGGCGGTCGACCACATCAACGCGCACGGCACCGGCACCCCGCAGGGCGATGCGGCCGAGCTCGCGGCGATCGACGCCGTGTTCGGCGCGCGGGCCCGGCAGCTGCCGATCACCGCGACGAAGTCGAGCACCGGCCACCTCCTCGGCTGCGGCGGGGTGACCGAGGCGATCCTCGCCGTGAACACCCTGCTCACCGGACTCGTCCCGCCCACGCTCAACCTCGACAAGCCCGCGTTCCCCGACCACGACATCGTCGCCGGATCCGCCCGGGAGGTCGACGTGCGGACCGTCCTGTCGAACTCGTTCGGGTTCGGCGGGCACAACGCCGCCGTGCTGCTGCGGCGGGCGGGATGACCCCCGCACTCCCGGTGCGCCTGCCGCACCGGTCCCCCGAACTGCACACCGCCCACCTGCGACGCACCGCCTGCCGGCGCCGCTGATCGAGAAGGAGACCCCATGACCGACCGTGAGACCCGCCACGCCGAGCTCGCCGACCGCTACCTGCCCGCCGAGCTGCTCGAGCGGATCCGGGGGCGCGCAGCGCGCTACGACCGGGAGAACGCGTTCTTCGCCGAGGACCTCGAGGAGCTGCGGGCGGCCGGGTATCTCACGCTGTTCGCACCCGAGGAGTTCGGCGGACCGGGGCTGAGCGTCAACGAGGTCTCCCGCCTCCAGCAGCGGCTCGCGACCGCGGCCCCGGCGACCGCGCTCGGGATCAACATGCATCTCGTGTGCACCGGGACGGTCCGGGCGATGCACGAGCGCGGCGACCGCTCCCTCGACTTCGTGTTCGACGAGGTCATGGCCGGGGAGGTGTTCGCGTTCGGGATCAGCGAGGCCGGCAACGACTGGGTGCTCCAGGGGTCGAACTCGCAGGCGGTGCCGGAGGACGACGGCGGGTACCGGATCACCGGGAAGAAGATCTTCACCTCGCTCTCCCCGGTGTGGACGCGGTTGCTCGTCCACGGGCTCGACACCTCCGACCCGGAGGAGCCGACGCTGGTGTACGGATTCCTCGAGCGAAGCGCGGATGGGATCTCGGTGTCGGAGAACTGGGACGTCATGGGGATGCGGGCCACGCAGAGCCGCTCGACCACGCTGGAGGACGTGCGGATGGAACCGGAGAAGGTCGCCCGCCGGATCCCGGCCGGCCCGAACCCGGACCTCCTGACCTTCGGGATCACTGCGAACTTCCAGCTCCTCATCGCCTCGGTGTACGCGGGGCTCGCCGCCCGGGCGCTCGAGGTGGCGGCCGAGGCGCTGGGGAAGAAGAGGTCGGCGAAGTACGGCACGACCTTCGCCGAGATCCCGCAGTTCCGGGACCGCCTGGCCGACGCGGTGCTCGACCTCATGCCGGTGACCGCGCAGCTCGAAGCGTACACGCGGGACCTCGACGAGCTCGTCGACCACGGCGCAGGCTGGCCCCGGCGACTCGTGTCCGCCCGGATCACGGCCGGCGAGGCGGCCCGGCGCGCGGTCGAGTCCGCACTCCACTGCTCCGGCGGGGCCGGCTTCGACAACAGCCACGAACTCGGCCGGCTCTACCGGGACGCTCTGGCCGGCCTGTTCCACCCGGCGAGCCCGGATGCCGCTCGCCCGATGTTCGCGGCCGCGCTGCTCGACTGATCGACAGCCGCGCGGCGGCACGTGACGCCAGATGACGTTTCGCGACATCGGCGATTGACCGCTCCGGCGATTCTGCGGCCTACTGGAATGGCCCTCGACGCCGCCGGAGCACACGCGCGCAGCAGCTGCGTTCCCCGGTCCCGGCAGCGGGCTCCCCACCGACGACCGGGAAGTGACCCCCGATGAACCGTGCAGTCAGGCACCCCAGATTCACCGCGCACCCCGAGGACGCCCATTCCAAGACGCTCCGCGCCGCCGGGACCTGGACCGGGCGGCAGCAGACCCGCGTCGCGGTCCGGGACTTCGCGTTCACCGTCGACGAGCCGGAGCAGATCGGCGGACGGAACGAGGGGCCAACTCCCATGGAGTACCTTGCCGGTTCGGTGGGAGCCTGCATCACCGTCGTCATCGACCAGGCGGCCGCCCGGTGCGGCCTCGAGCTCACCGGCGTCTCCACCTACTCGCTCGCCCGGCAGGACCGGCGCGGGCTCGCCGGCACCGCCGACGTGCAACCGTACTTCCACACGTACCGCCTCCAGGTGTGCGTCGGCACCACGGAGACCGACGAGCAGACGCTGCGGGAGTTCGCGGCCGAGGTCGAGCACTCCTGCCCCGCGGTGAACCTGCTCCGCGACGCCCACGTCGACCTCACCGTGGCGTGGTCCTTCGCCGCGAACACCGCGGAGGGCGACGCCGAGGCCGCCTGCAACGCCGCTCTCGGCTACGAGACCCGGCAGGAGTCCGTGGGCGCCCCGGTTCCGGTGCTGACGATCGAGAACGCGGACGCCCACGACCCCGAGGCGCCCGCCCGGGACCTCGGCGACCTCGCCGGCGCCTCGGCGGGAGGCCGCGCATGACCGCCGTCGGGCTGTGGACCATCGCCCTCGCCTCGGCCTACACCCTGTGGCTCGTCGTCGGCGGCCGCATCGCACTCCGCCGCCGGGAGACCGGTCGCGGCGGCTTCTTCGTCGGCGGCCGCACGTTCAGCCCCTGGACCGTGGCCTTCTGCATCACCGGGCTGTTCTCCGGCTCGTCCTTCATCGCCATCGTCGAGCTGAGCTATCGGACCGGGATCTCTGCGGTCTGGTACGGCGTCGCGGAGACGGTGCAGGTCCTCCTCATCGCCCTCCTCCTCGTCAAGCCGCTGCGGGAGAAGCTCGTGGTGACGGTGACCGGCATCATCGGCGACCGGTTCGGACGGGCGGCGAAGGCGATCAGCTCGGTCATCACCGGGCTCACCTTCCCCATGTACTCCGTGGCGACGACCATCGCGTTCGCCTCGGCGCTCCACATGGTCACCGGGCTCACCCTGCCCATGTCGATCGCGGTCACCGCCGCGGTCCTCCTCGCGTTCCTCTCCTCCGGCGGCATGCACTCGGTGGCCTTCAGCCAGACGATGAACGTCATCATGATCACGCTGATGTTCGCCGTCGGCGTGTGGGCGCTCGTCGGCCTCACGGTGGTCATGGTCGTCTTCGCCCTGCTCCGCTCCGAGCAGTCGGCGTGGTGGAACGTCATGGCATGGACCCTGCGCAACGGCGCGACCTTCGCTCCGGTGCTCGCCGCGTTCTTCTGGCCGCTCGCCACGCGCTCGGCGGCGCTCACCGCGCTGCTCGCCGGCTTCGGCTCCGGGCTCACCTGGTACACGCTCTCCGACTTCGATCCGGCGGCCTTCTTCCTGGGCGTCCACCCGGTGTGGGTCGGCATGATCGCGAACCTCGTCGGCCTCACTGCGGTCACCCTCGTCCAGCGCCGGTGGGTCACGGTCCCGGCCGGACGCCGCCGGCAGCGCGGGCAGCTGTTCCTCCTCCTCGCCGCCGCGGTGGCCGTCCTCTCCGTGTTCGCCTGGTCCTGGCTCGCCGGACACGGGCTCGTCGGCATGGCGCTGTTCATCGTCGTCGTGGCGCTGTTCGCCGCGACGGTCAGCCTCACCGTTCCGGCGGAGCGGGGAGCCGAGTCCCCGTCGGGCACCGCGAAGCTCGCGCCGTCGACGGCGGGCGAGGCGAACGAAGGCGGCCACTGACCAGCGGGCGCTGCGCTCCTCGCACCCGCCCGCCGCGGACGGATCTCACCGACCGCTGAGACGGGCGCATCCCGCCTCACTCACCCGGCGGCGCGGGTGAAGCGCTCGCCCCATTCCGCGATCCGTGCGCCGAGCTCCGGCGGCGACACGATCTCGAAGTCCGCCTCGACCGCGCCGAGCGCCATGGCCGGCCAGTCGAGGGTGTCGGTCGTCATCCGCAGCCGGGACCGCTGCCCGTCGATGTCCTCGATGGCGCCCCACCCGTCGAGCGCAGCGCGCACGCGGGCGACGGGTGCATGGATGATGACGTCGACCGCGTAGCGGGAGCTCGCGCTCTCGATGCCCTCCCGGACGAACGCGGCGGCGTCCTCCGCAGGCAACGGGCGGGGTCGGAACCGAGCGCCGGTGCCGCTGGGCGCACGGAGTCGATCGAGCCGGAAGCTGCGCCAGTCGTGGCGGCCGAGATCGTAGGCCACGAGGTACCAGCGACCACCCAGGGAGACCAGCCGGTGCGGCTCGACATGGCGCTGCGCCGTCCGGCCGTCAGCGGTCCGGTAGTCGAAGCGCAGCCGCTCGTCGTCGCGGCAGGCCTGGGCGATGGCGGTGAGGGTGTCGGCCTCGACCGCCGGACCCGCAGTGCGCGGTCCCCAGGTCGCGGGCACGGTCATGGCCCGCACCGCATCGACCCGCTGCCGCAGCCGCGGCGGCATGACCTGGACGACCTTGGTCAGGGCCTGGAGAGCGGACTGCTCGATCCCGGCCACCGAGCCCTGGGCCGCCGACTGCAGTCCGACGGCGATCGCGATGGCCTCGGCGTCGTCGAGCACGAGCGGCGGAAGTGCGGCACCGGCGGCGAGCCGGTATCCCCCGCCGATGCCGCGATCGGCGTCGACGGGGTACCCGAGGTCCCGCAGCCGCTCGATGTCGCGGCGGAGGGTCCGCGGAGTGACCTCCATCCGCTCGGCGAGCTCGGCGCCGGACCAGAACCGGCGGGTCTGGAGGAGGGAGAGGAGCTGAAGCATCCGTGTGCTCGTCGACATGGATCCAGATTAGGCACTATTGTGGACAGAAACTGACCTAAAGACTCGAAAGCATGGTTCCACGCCGCCGAAGACGGCCCGCTCATCCCCTCAGGAGGAACCGTGATCCACGCCCGATCCCTCACCAAGACCTTCGCGACAGGCCGTGCGCAGTCGGTCCAGGCCGTCTGCGGCATCGACCTCGACATCGCGCCCGGAGAGCTCGTCGCGGTGCTCGGCCCCAACGGAGCCGGCAAGACGACGACCATGCGGATGCTCACGACCCTCATCCCTCCGACCTCCGGCACCGCCACCGTGGCCGGTTTCGACGTCGTCGGCGATTCGGCCGAGGTGCGCCGGCGGATCGGCTATGTCGGCCAGGGCAACGGCGGCGGCCACACCCAGCGCGCACGCGACGAGCTGTACACCCAGGCTCTCGTGTACGGTCTGTCCCGCCGCGAGGCCCGGCGCCGCACCGACGAGCTCCTCGAGGTCCTCGGGCTGCGCGAGCTCGCCGCGCGCAAGGTCTCCGAGCTGTCCGGCGGGCAGCGCCGGCGACTCGATGTGGCCATCGGTCTCGTCCACGCTCCCCGGCTGCTGTTCCTCGACGAGCCCTCCACCGGTCTCGACCCCCATAACCGCGCCAATCTGTGGCAGCACATCGCGACGATGCGCAGCTCCCACGACATGACGATCGTCCTCACCACGCATTACCTCGACGAAGCCGACGCCATGGCCGAGCGCGTCATCGTCGTCGACCACGGCCGCGTCATCGCCGACGACACCCCTGATGCGCTCAAGTCCCACCTCGCCGGCGACCGCATCGGCCTCACCGCTGCGGACGCCGCAGCGGCCGCGCGCACGGCCGAGCTGGTCTCCCACGGCGCCGGCGCCCGCCAGGTCGCCGTGCACGGCACCGTCGTGACGGCCCGGGTGACCGACGGCCCGCGTGCCCTGCCCGGGCTGCTCGCCGCGGCCCGGGAGTCGGACATCGACATCGCGGCGGCACACGTCGACCGTCCCACCCTCGACGACGTCTTCCTCGCCCTCACCGGCCGCAGCCTCCGCGAGGAGACCGCACCGAAGCCCGCAGCCGAACTCGCCCCTCACCCCGGAAAGGACGCATGATGACCACCCCGACACCGCCCCAGGCCGCACTCCGGCCGGCACCTGCAGACCGTACCGCCCGCCGCGGCGCGAGCGCACCGCTGCGCGACACGTGGATCGTCATGACCCGTGAACTGCGACCCGTGCTGCGCGATCCGTTCTCCCTCGTCTTCAGCCTCGTCCAGCCCCTCGTGTTCCTCGGCCTCTTCGGTCCCCTGCTCGCCGGCTCGCTCGGCGGGGAGCAGGGGCTCGGCGGGAACGTCTGGCAGTGGTTCGTCCCGGCGATCCTCGTCATGACGACCCTCTTCGGCACCGCCACCACCGGCTCGAACCTCCTCTACGAGTTCCAGACCGGAGCGCACGAGCGCATGCTCGTCACCCCGCTGTCCCGCCCCTCGCTGCTCGTCGGCCGCTCGCTCAAGGAAGTGCTGCCCCTCATCGGTCAGGCGCTCATCGTCATCGTCGTGATGATCCCCTTCGGGTTCCGGGCCGACGTCCTCGGTGCGGCACTCGGCCTGGCGCTCCTCGCCGTCCTCGGCGTCGGCCTGGGATCCCTGAGCTACGGCCTGGCGACCGCGGTCCGCAAGCAGGACTGGATGTTCTGGGTCGTCCACCAGACCCTGATCTTCCCGCTCATGATCCTCTCCGGGATGCTCCTGCCGCTGGATTCCGGACCCCGGTGGATGCAGATCGCCGCCACCGCCAACCCGCTGGCATACGTCGTCGAGGCCGAGCGGGCGCTGTTCGCCGGCGACTTCTCCTCCCCTGCCATCCTCTGGGGATGGGTCGCCGCGCTCGCGACGGCCGCCCTCGGCCTCGCACTCGGCGTCCGCCTGATGAACCGCAGCGCGGACTGAACCTCACCCAACGAAACGAAACGGAGACCATCATGACCATCCTCGTCACCGGAGCCACCGGAACCATCGGCAGCATCATCGTCGACCAGCTCCTCGCCGCCGGAGAACAGGTGCGCGCACTCACCCGCGATCCCGCCGCGGCGCACCTGCCCGCAGCCGCCGAGGTCGTCGCCTGCGACCTCACCGATCCCGACTCGCTCACCGCCGCCTTCGACGGCGTCTCCGCCGCCCACCTCATCACGTTCGGCGGAGACGAGGGAGAGGCCCTGACGACCGGTCCCCGGATCGTCGACCTCGCCGCGCGGGCGGGAGTGCGCCGGATCTCCGTGCTCGGCGGCTGGGAGGAGACCTCGATCGAACCGGCGCTGCGGGAGTCCGCGCTGGACTGGACGGTGGTGGGGCCGGCGGAGTTCATGTCCGGCGCCCTGGAGTGGGCCGAGGGGATCCGTGCGGACGGGAGGCTGCGGATGCTCGCCGACTGGCCGAGCGCCGTCGTCCACGATTCCGACATCGCCGCCGTCGCCGTCGCCGCACTCACCGAGGAGGGGCACGCCGGGCGCACCTATGTCGTCACCGGTCCGGAGGCGCTCACGCCGGCCGAGCGAGCGCACCTCATCGGAGAGGCCATCGGGGAGGACATCGTCTTCGAACAGCTCACCGTCGAGCAGGAGCGCGAGCGGCTGCGGTCGTACGGCTATCCCGAGGACTACGTCGCGTTCGGCATCGAGCTCGCGACGAATCCGCCTGCGGAGGCCGCCGAGGTGCACGACACCGTCGCGCGGGTCACCGGGCGCCCGGCCCGCACCTTCGCCCAATGGGCGGAGAAGAACGCCGAGGCCTTCCGGAGGGAGTGAACGCCGCGCCGCGGCTCAGCGGTGCCGCGGGGCAGCCGCGCTGCGGGGCAGCGGCGCTGCGGTGCCGCGGGGCAGCGGACCTTCAGCGCGATCGGTTGCGCGGGTGGTTCCGAGCCTGCCGTTCGTTGCCCCGGCGGTAATTGCCAGTGAGCCGTGCCATGAGCTCCTGCGGATCCCCGGACTCCACGTCGTCGAGGAAGTCCGCGGCGCGGCGGCCCCGCAGGGTGGTCGCGGGACGCCCGTGATGCGTGATGACGACCGCGTCGCCGCGTTCGCGGTACTCGAATCCGGTCGGTCGGGTCATGCTCGGAGTGTGGGGCGGATCCGGCCACCGAGCCGGGTGGCGCACGGCGGTGAGTCAGGGATTCGAACCCTGGGTAGGGGGTTGCCCTACAACGGTTTTCAAGACCGTCACATTCGGCCGCTCTGTCAACTCACCTCGCACCGGGCGACCGGCCGGGAGACCCCGTCCTGCCTGGCGGTGCACCCCACATTCTGTCATATCCGCATACCCGGGCGAGGTGCCGCGACGTCCCTGCTGTGACGTCCCCGTTGTGACGCCGGAGCTCCGATTGCGCCGCCCGGGCCCGGCTGCTCTCCATCCGTGGCGTCCCCGCTGTGACGTCCGCCGTCCCGGGACCGCCCACCGGGACCGGATCGTCCCGTCGTCACCTGCCCGCGACCCGCGCCACAGTTCGGCAACAGTTCATCCGTCGCCGCGGACGCCGGTGAATCCGCGTCCGGACCACTCGGTAGGCTAGAGCAGGACCCACCGGTCCCGTGGAACCGAGCCAGTCAGGAGACTCCCTCGATGCAAGTGTGGCCAGGAACGCCCTACCCCCTCGGCGCGACCTACGACGGCACCGGAACGAACTTCGCGATCTTCTCCGAACCGGCGGAGAAGGTGGAGCTGTGCCTTTTCGACCAGTGGGGCAACGAGGACCGCATCGAGCTCACCGAGAAGGACGCCTACGTCTGGCACTGCTACCTCCCGCAGGTCGAGCCCGGCCAGCTCTACGGCTACCGCGTCCACGGTCCCTATGACCCGGACCGGGGCCTGCGCTGCAACCCCAACAAGCTCCTCCTCGACCCCTACGCCAAGGCGGTGTCGGGCCAGATCGAGTGGGGCCAGCAGATGTTCTCCTACCCCCTGGGCGGCGACGGCTCGGGCTACGACGAGGAGGACTCCGCGGATTCGATGATGCTCGGCGTCGTCATCAACCCGTACTTCGACTGGCGCGGCGACCAGCACCCCAACCACCCCTACTACCAATCGGTGATCTACGAGGCGCACGTCAAGGGCCTCACCCAGATGCACCCGGACATCCCGTCCGAGATGCGCGGCACCTACGCCGGAGTCGCCCACCCGAGCGTCATCAAACACCTCAAGAAGCTCGGGGTCACCGCGCTCGAGCTCATGCCCGTCCACCAGTTCGTCCAGGACCAGCGCCTCGAGGAGGAGGGCCTGCGCAACTACTGGGGCTACAACACCATCGGTTTCCTCGCGCCGCACAACGAGTACTCCGCCTCGGGACAGTCCGGCCAGCAGGTCCAGGAATTCAAGGAGATGGTCCGCGCACTCCACCACGCGGACATCGAGGTCATCCTCGACGTGGTCTACAACCACACCGCCGAGGGCAACCACATGGGCCCGACGATCTCCCTGCGCGGCATCGACAACACGCACTACTACCGCCTCGTCGAGGACGACCTCAAGCACTACATGGACTACACGGGGACCGGCAACACCCTCAACGTCCGGATGCCCCACTCGCTCCAGCTCCTCATGGACTCGCTGCGCTACTGGGTCACCGAGATGCACGTCGACGGCTTCCGCTTCGACCTCGCCGCGGCGCTCGCCCGCGAGTTCTACGACGTCGACCGCCTTTCGACCTTCTTCGAGATCATCCAGCAGGACCCCGTGGTGAGCCAGGTCAAGCTCATCGCGGAGCCCTGGGACATCGGCCCCGGGGGCTACCAGGTGGGCAACTTCCCGCCGCTGTGGTCGGAGTGGAACGGCAAGTACCGCGACGTCATCCGCGACTTCTGGCGCGGCGAGCACTCGACCGTCGGCGAGTTCGCCTCGCGGATCTCCGGCTCCGCGGACCTCTACGCGAACTCCGGCCGCCGCCCCTTCGCCTCGGTCAACTTCGTCACCGCCCACGACGGGTTCACCCTCGCCGACCTCGTGTCCTACAACGAGAAGCACAATGCGGCCAACGGCGAGGACAACCGCGACGGCGAGTCCCACAACCGCTCGTGGAACCACGGCGCCGAAGGCATCACCGACGACCCGGAGATCCTCTCCCTGCGCGCCCGCCAGCAGCGGAACTTCATCGCCACGCTCGCGCTGAGCCAGGGCGTGCCCATGCTCAGCCACGGTGACGAGCTCGGCCGCACCCAGAACGGCAACAACAACGCCTACTGCCAGGACTCGGAGCTCGCCTGGATCGACTGGGAGAACGCCGACCAGCCGCTCATCGAGTTCACCGCCCGCGTGTTCGAGATCCGCGAGCAGCATCCGACCTTCCGCCGCTCGCGCTTCTTCGACGGGCAGGTCGTCCGCTCCGACGTCGAACAGCCGCTTCCCGACCTCGTCTGGCTCAACACCGACGGCGAGGAGATGATCGTCACCGACTGGCACACCTCGTTCGCCCACGCGCTGGGCGTCTACCTCAACGGCAGCGGCATCCAGGGCATGGACAAGCGCGGCCGGCCGATCCGCGACGACGACTTCCTCGTGTTCTACAACGCCTCGCTCGAGGACGTCGACTTCGTCTTCCCGAACGAGGACTTCGCGCCGGGCTGGGAGGTCCAGCTCGACACCGCCGGGCTCTTCACCGACGAGCAGGTGTTCACCGCCGGGGAGAAGGTCACGCTCGTCGGCAAGTCGATGCTCATCCTCAAGGAGGCGAGCACGGAGGAGGAGACCGCGATGACCGTCGAGGCCTCGCTCGCCTCGCGGGCGGTCGCCGGGCAGCAGGGCGAGACCGAGACCGCACCGGTCGGGACCCGCGAGGTCGAGGACCTCGGCATCCCCGGTGAGGCCGGCGAGAAGGTCCGGCCGGGCTACGAAGAGATCTGAGCCCGGCCCCGAATCCCCACCCATCCGAGCAGGAGTGAGATTGAGCCAGCGTCCCGCACCCGTCCCCGCCTCCACCTACCGGTTCCAGCTCACAGCCGACTTCACCCTGTTCGATGCCGCCGAACAGGTCCCCTACCTCGCCGGCCTCGGCGTCGACTGGGTGTACCTGTCGCCGATCCTCGCCTCGGAGCCGGGGTCCGCGCACGGGTACGACATGGTCGACCCCACGTGGGTCGATGATGCCCGGGGAGGGCGAGCGGGTCTCGAGGCGCTCTCCCGCGCGGCACACTCCGCGGGCATGGGCGTGCTCGTCGACGTCGTCCCCAACCACATGGGCGTCGCCACTCCGCGCCACAACCCCTACTGGTGGGATCTGCTGACCTTCGGCGAGGCCTCGCGCTTCGCCCACTGGTTCGACATCGACTGGGCCGCGGGTGCCGACGACACCGCCCCCTTCCGGCCGGACGACGGCTGGCACCGTCCGGCCACCGGCAAGCTCGTCCTCGCCGAACTCGGCTCGCCCGACGACCTCGAGAAGCTCGAGATCCGCGAGCACGAGGGCTCCCCGGTCCTCGCCTACTACGACGCCCTGTACCCCGTGGCACCGGGGAGCCTGCGCGAGGGCATGACGCCGCAGGAGCTCCACGCGGTGCAGAACTACCGGCTCGTCCACTGGAAGCACGAGGACTGGGAGCTCAACTACCGCCGGTTCTTCTCGATCAAGACGCTCGCCGGCATCCGGGTCGACGATCCTGAGGTGTTCGCCGCCACCCACCGCGAGATCGCCTCGTGGTTCGTCGACGGGCTCGTCGACGGGCTGCGCATCGACCACATCGACGGACTCGCCCGGCCGGCGGAGTACCTCGCCCGGCTCACCCACCTCACCGGGGCGTACATCGTCACGGAGAAGATCCTCGCGCTCGAGTCCCGCGGCGAGCGCGAGCTCCTGCCCGCGAGCTGGGAGGCCGCGGGCGCCCGGGGCACCACCGGCTACGAGCTCATCGCCTACATCGACGGCGCCCTGACGAACCGTGCCGGATTCTTCCACCTCGAAGCCGCCCGCCAGCAGCTGAGCGCCGGCGGACCGCTGCCCGGCGAGGAGACCGAAGGGGATCCGGTCGACCTCGCCTCCGCGGCCCGCCACCTGCAGCGCCACCCGACCTCCGTGCACGGGCTGTTCACCCAGATCGAGCAGACCGCCAAGACGCACTTCGCGTTCGGCCCGCTGTCCGGGGAGATGCTCCGGCTGGCCCGCGAGCTCAAGGCGATCGGCTGGTTCCACTGCGACGCCCGCGCCCGCGCGATCATCGGCTCCGACCCTCTCGACATCGACATCGAGCAGCTCGCCGACGTGTTCGGGCTCCTCGCCGCTTCCCTCCCCGTCTACCGCGTCTATGCGCCGGCGCCCACCGACCGCCTGCACTTCCTCGCCCTCCTGTCCGACTCCGTCGACACGACGGACCTCCCGCCGCTGAGCCCGGACGGACAGATCATCCGACGGGCGCTTGCGGCGATCAGCTCCACCGCGCGGTCGGCCACCGCTTCGGACCGCCTGCTCTCCTACCTCGGCGTCGTCCTCACCACGGCGGATCATCCGACGTTCGTCCGCTTCGCCCAGACCACCGGGGCGATCATGGCGAAGGGCGTCGAGGACACGACCTTCTACCGCTACGCCGCGCTCACCGCGCTCAACGAGGTGGGCGGCCGCCCCGAGGAGCCCCTCGCGCCGACCGCGCTGTGGCAGGAGTTCGAGCGGCGCATGCGCACCACACCCTACGGCCTGAACTCGCTCACCACGCACGACACCAAGCGCAGCGAGGACACCCGGGCGCGGATCCTCGCACTCGCCGAGGTGCCCGAGGAGTTCCTCGCCTTCCTCGCCGCCGCGCGCCGGCACACCGCGGTGCGGTACCGGCCCGACGAATCCGATCTCACGGTCGCCGCCGGCCAGCGGTACGGCATCAACGCGAGCATGAAGGAGAGCCGGGCGCCGCTGGCCGCGGACACCTCGTTCGACGTCCTGCTGTGGCAGGCGGTGCTCGGCGCCTGGCCGGCCTCGCCGGAGCGCCTCACCGAGTACGCCCTCAAGGCCGCCCGCGAACAGAGCCTCTACACGTGGTGGACGGACAACCACGCCGAGTTCGAGGGCGAGCTGCGCGCCGCCATGGAAGCGACCGCGAACGACCCCGGACTCCGGGAGCTCATCGCGGACATGGACGAGCGGATCCGGGCGGCCGGCCGGTCGAACGGCCTCGTCGCCAAGGCCCTGCAGCTCCTCGCCCCCGGGGTGCCGGACGTGTACCAGGGCACCGAGCTGTGGGACCGCTCGCTCGTCGACCCGGACAACCGCCGCGCAGTCGACTACGACGCCCGCGGCGCGCTCCTGGGCGCCCTCGATCGACTCGATCCCGACAGCGAGGACGCCTGGGACTCCGGCGGCGTCAAGCTGCTCCTCACCTCCCGGCTGCTCCATCTGCGCGCTCGCCTCCGCGACGTCTTCGTGCCCGACAGCCCGCTCCTCGCCGGCCCTCCGCTCCCTGTCGGTCGCGCGGGCGCCCAGTGGGAGCATGCCCTCGCCGCACTGTTCGGCAGCCGCGTGCTGTTCGTCGGCACCCGGCTGCCGATCGGTCTCGAGAAGGCCGGCGGCTGGGCGGACACCACGGTGACCGTCGCCGACGACGACCTCCGGCCCCTCGACGATGCGGCCTACCTCGAGCAGGTGCTCGCGGAGACCGACCCCGAGGCGACGGATGCCGGCACCGGATCCGCCGATGACGGGGCGCCCGGTGGGAACTCCGCATCCGGCGCACAGGACGATCCGCGCTGGCAGGACGTCATCACCGGAGCCGAGTACACCGGCACCCGATTCCGCGTCGCCGACCTCCTCGCACACATGCCCGTCGCCGTCCTCGAACGAGTGGAGTGAGAACCATGACCGACAGCACCCAGACCCCGCAAGCCTCCGGCGCCGAACACACCATCGGCGCCCCGGCCAATCCGCAGATCGTCGTCACCGAGCTCAGCCCCACCCGGGTCACCGGTCACGTCGATCTCGGGCCGGAGCACCACACCCCCTACGGCACCGTCCACGGGGGCGTGTACTGCACGATCGTCGAATCCCTCGGCAGCATGGCCGGGGGCAATGCCGTCGCCGAGCGCGGCCAGTACTCGGTGGGAGTGCACAACGCCACCGACTTCATCCGCCCGTTCGACCGCGGTCGAGTCCTGGTGGCGGCCGAGGCGATCCAGCAGGGCCGTACCCAGCAGCTGTGGCTCATCTCGATCACCGCCGAGGAGTCCGGCAAGCTTCTGGCGCGCGGACATCTCCGCCTCCACAACGTCGACCTGCCGCAGACCTCGTGATCGTCGTCGACGCGAGCCGGCGCGGCGGCCCTGACACAACGCTCCGCTTCCCGGCCTACCCGTCCCTTGACCGCGGACTGCCCGAGTCTCGGGACCCGGCGGCCCCTGCGGTGTTCCGGGTCTGGGCGCCCGCAGCCGCAGCCGTGCGCCTCGCCTGGCGCACCGATGCCGACCTCGACATGTCACCCGCCGCGGTCCGCGATCGCTACCGCGAGTCACCCCTGTCCGAACCCGAGCTCGATGCGCTCGGTTTCCGGATCGAGGCGATGACGCACACCCCGGCGGGGTGGTGGGCCGTGACCGACCCCTCCGCCGAGTTGCGCGCCGCCGTCGCACGGACGGAGCAGACGGACACTGCGACGAATGCTCCGCTCATCGAGTACGGGTTCCTCCTCGACTCCCACCCCGACCTCCGGCCCGATCCGCGCTCGCGCCGGCAGCCGTACGGTCCTCACGGCCCGTCGGCGACCGTGCCCGCTCTCACCGCCGACCCCGCGTCGGCCTGGACCGGGCGCGCCTGGGACGGCTCTCCCGTCTACGAGCTCCACATCGGCACCTTCACCCCCGGCGGCACCTTCGATTCCGCGATCGAGCGGCTCGACCACCTCGTCGCGCTCGGGATCGGCTGGGTCGAGCTCCTCCCGGTCAACACCTTCGCCGGCCTCCACAACTGGGGCTACGACGGGGTCGCCTGGTACGCGGTGCAGGAGAGCTACGGTGGGCCGGAGGGGTACCGACGCTTCATCGACGCGGCCCACGCGCGCGGCCTCGGCGTCATCCAGGACGTCGTCCACAACCACCTGGGCCCGTCCGGGAACTACCTCGGACTCTTCGGTCCGTACCTCCACTCCGCGGCCGCGAACCCCTGGGGCGATTCGATCAACCTCGACGGCCCGGACTCCGACGAGGTGCGCGCGTTCATCCTCGATGACCTCGCGATGTTCGCCGTCGCCTACGGCGTCGACGCCTTCCGGCTCGACGCGGTCCACGCCCTAGTCGATTCCCGCGCGCTGCCGATCCTCGAGGACATGACGCTCCACCTGGAGGCGCTCGCCGGGGAGCTCGGACGGTCCCATCCGATCCACCTCATCGCCGAATCCGACCTCAACGATCCCCGTCTCATCACCGCGCGCGCCCAGGGCGGGGACGGTCTCACGGGCCAGTGGAGCGACGACTTCCACCATGCGGTGCACGTCGCACTCACCGGGGAGACCGGCGGCTACTACGCCGACTTCGCCGATCCGCGCGCGCTGCCGAAGGTGCTCCGCTCCGGCTTCTTCCACGACGGGACCCGCTCCTCGTTCCGGGGTCGGGCGCACGGTCGCCCGATCGACGGCAAACGGGTGGACCCCGGGCAGCTCGTCGTGTGCACGCAGAACCACGACCAGGTGGGCAACCGTGCGGCCGGCGACCGGCTCTCGCATCTCGTGGGTCCCGATGCCCTGGCCGTCGGCGCGACGCTCCTGCTGCTCGGACCGAACACCCCGATGCTCTTCATGGGCGAGGAGTGGGCGGCCTCGACCCCGTGGCAGTTCTTCACCGACCACCGGGAGGAATGGCTGGGCGAGGCGGTGTCGAACGGACGCAAGAGCGAGTTCGCCCGGATGGGATGGGACGAGTCGACGGTGCCCGATCCCCAGGACCCGGAGACCTTCACCCGCTCCGTCCTCGACTGGTCGGAGTTCGCGGAGGAGAGCGGACCGGAGAACGCTTCCCGCCGAGCGATCTTCGAGCTGCACTGCGCACTCGGTCGGATCCGGGCCGCACGCCCGGAGTTTCGCGGTCCCCGCTTCGCCGACATCCGCGTGGACGGTCCCGCAGCGTCTGAGGACGCTCGCGGCGACGAGCGCTGGGTCTCACTCACCATCGGCGGTCTCGCACTCGTCGCCAACCTCGGGAGCGGGGAGCAGCGCGTCCGGCTCCCCCGGCCTGCGGCGGCGACGCTCCTCGACACCGCAGAGTTCCTCACCGCGCGCGGGGTGGCCGTGCCCGGCGGGGCGACGGGCACCGGCGTCTCCGGCACCGCGACCGCGGTCATCGATGCCGAGGACGTCGTCCTCCCGCCGATGACCGCAGTCGCGATCGAGCTCGCCGGCTGAGCCGGGCGGACACCCGTTGCCGGCTCAACCGTGCGGTGGTCGGCAGCCCCCGTGCTCGCGGACTCAGGTGAGCCGGCTCGCGAGCACGGCCACGCCGTCTCCGGTCAGCTGGCCGAGGTGGCTGCTGCGACCCGCCATGACCATGACGAGAGCGAGCGTCGGCCCCGCGACCTCGGGTCCGGACCCTGCCTTGAAGGGGCCGTCGGTGGCCCGCAGCCGCACTCCGGCGGCGGTCGTCCTGCTCTCCACCGTGAAGTCCCGGCGCGCATAGAACTCCGCCACGGCGGTCGCGGATTCCACGACATCGGGACCGGCGATCCCGAGCGGGTGACGGATGTCCTCGCCGTGGACGACGACCTCGCCGAGATATGCGGCGAGGTCCGAGGTCGGCGCCACGGTCGCGGACACCACCGCCCGGAAGCGGTCGAGGGTGTCCTGCGTTGTGGGACCGAGGTGCTCTCGCAGTCGCCGCTCGTTGTGGACAGCCGGGCGGAACCCGGCCAGCACGATGCTGCGGACCCATGCGAGAGTACCGGTCGATGCCGCTGCCGTGAGATGTGCGACGACATGCTCGACATCCCACGCCCCGCACAGGGTCGGCCGGCGCCAATCCTCCTCACCGAGTCCCGAGAGATCGTCGACGAGGTCCTGCCGCGCGCGGTGCGTGGCCTCCCACAGGTCATGCACCGCACCGCGCCCTGTGCTCACCGGTCCTGCACCGCTTCGAGATCGGCGATGACGATCTTCTTCATCCCGAGCAGCGCCTGCATGGCCGCCGGGGTTCCGACGAGCGCGTCCATCCCGGCGGGCATGACCTGCCACGACACCCCGAACCGGTCCTTGCACCACCCGCACTGCTCCGCTTCGGGCACGTGGGAGAGCTTCTCCCAGTAGTGGTCGATCTCGGCCTGGTCCTCACACGTGATCGCGAACGACACCGCCTCGCTGAGGGTGAAGTACGGCCCGCCGTCGAGGCAGCCGAAGCGGCGGCCGGCGAGGGTGAACCACGCGGCGTTGATCTTCCCGGTCATCCCCCGGAACTGCTCGCCCATGTCCTCGAGCTCCTCCGTGTACCGCATGACCTCACCGATCGAGGAGTCGGGGAACACCGACACGTAGTACTCCATCGCCTCTTCGGCGCAGTCGTCGAACCAGAGGAATGGCGTGATCGTGTCCACGGACGGCATCACACGCCGCCGGGGGCCGAATCGCCGAGCGGCTGGTTGACCTGGAACGTCACGCCCTTCGGATCCTCCACGGTTGCGACCCGGCCGAACGGCGAGTCGGTCGGCCCGTCGAGGAGCTTCCCACCGGCCTCCTGGATCGCGGCGACCGTCGCATCGGCGTCCGTGACGCAGAAGTACGCCCGCCAGAACGACGGGGTGCCCTCCGGGAACCACGACTTCGCCTCGCAGATGCCGGCGCTCGCCCGCTCCTCCGGCGCGTTCGTCGCGTACCGCAGGTCGGGCTGCGGGTCGTCCTCATCGCTCTCCATGAGGGTGACGTCGAAGTCGAACACCGCGGTGTAGAACTCCGTCGAGGCCTCGAAGTCCATGCTCATGAGCTCGAACCACACCGGGGTCCCCGGAGCGGCGCTGAAGGTGTACCCGTCGAATCCCTTCTCCTCCCACATGCCCACATAGGCGCCCGTGGGGTCGAGGATCCCGGCGAACCGTCCCCGTGCGGCGACCTCGGTCGGTTCGAGGACCACGCGTCCGCCGTGGGCCTTCACCTTCTCCAGCCGGGCGTCGAGGTCGTCGACCGCGAGGTAGATGTCCCACGACGGGTCGATCTCACCGCCCTCGGGGCAGGTCATCCCCGCGGTGTCCATGAAGCCCGCCTGAGCGTTCCCGGCGGCGATGACCATCTGGTAGCCGTTCATCTCCGGACCCTGGTCGACGAACTCCCAGCCGAAGATCCGCCGGTAGAAATCGATGCTGTCCGCGATGCCGTTGGCGCTGTACTCGAGCCAGGTCGGCTCTCCGGTCGGTCGTGCCATGATCGTGTCCCTTCTCGTGGTCGCCCTCGGCTCCGAGGGCGGCGACTGCGGTGTACTCGGGCGACGCCGGTGCGGCGACGCTGCGCCCGATTGATCTCACCGTATTCCGCCGGACGCGGCCGTGATTATCCGTTCCTGCGCTTCTGTTCCCACAGCACCGGAAGCGCCGACAGCAGGGGGACCGAGGTGACCGGTGCCGGGCCGAGGTCGAGGGCGACGCTCCGGCCCGGGGGAACCGGCGGCAGGATCGGTTCCGGGTGCACCGCCACGACCGGCTGACCGAGCGCGAAGTGATCCCCTACCTCGGCCGCGGGCGGGACCGCGAAGGCGAGCAGCCACGGCGCCCCGGGGCACATCGGGAGGTCGACCACCGCATGGTCCCGGACGAGCACGCCGGCGAGCGGCAGTCCGATCGGAGCCGGCTGCCGGTACCAGCCGAGCCAGGTGTCCGCCCCGGACCAGCCGTCGACGGGATGGGTGATGTGCACCCGGATCCGGTCGTGCCGGGCGTCGGTTTGCTCGAACGGCCGAGGCGGCTGCTCGCCGACGCTTTCGGCGACCCTCCGCAGCGCCGCCGGGGTCGTTCCCACGGCCCGCGCGAACCGGCGGGTGAAGGTCGGGAGGGAGTCGAAGCCGACGGCGGCGCACACCTCGGCGACGGCGAAGTCCTCGGCGAGCAGCAGGCGCTTGGCCGCGTCGAAGCGGATCGCCGAGAGGTACTGTCCGGGGCCCAGCCGGGCGACCCGGGCGAATGACCGCGCGAAGTGCGCGGGGCTGTAGCCCACGTGGTCGGCGATGTCGTCGACCACGATGCGCTCCGCGTACCGCTCCCGCATGAATCCGATCGCGGCGAGCGCCGTCGTGTGATCCATGTCACCACTGTAGACGCGAGCCCGGCCTCGATACAGTGAATGCATGACGAAGACCTTCCGCGCGATCTCGACCCCGCACCACCTGGCGACCGAGGCCGGCCGTCAGATGTTCGAGGCGGGCGGCAGCGCCGTCGACGCCGCGATCGCCGCCGATGCGGTGCTCGCCGTCGTCTACCCGCACAACACCGCGATCGGCGGAGACCTCATCGCGCTCGTGTCGACCCCCGGTGCCCCGGAGCCCGCTCTCGTCGATGCGTTCGGCTATGCCCCGCGCGACGTCCGACCCGAGCAGTGGGGCACGAGCGGGCGCGTTCCCGCCTTCGGACCGCCGTCCATCACCGTGCCCGGCACCCTGCGCGGCTGGCGGCATCTCCATGACGCCTACGGCAGGCTGCCCTGGGACACGCTCCTCGAGCCCGCGATCACTGCGGCCCGCGACGGCTACCCGATCAGCCGGTCGCTCCGCGGCGCCATCGACCGGACCGCGGCGTCCGGGGCCGAGGGGCGAGACTTCGTCGAGGCGTTCTTCGGACCGGAATGGGAGACCGCGAACACCGCCTCGAACCCCGCGCTCGCACGGACGCTCACCCGTCTCGCCGCGGCCGGGCCGGACGACTTCTACACCGGTGAGGTCGCTGCCGCCGTCCTCGCCTACCTGCGATCGGTGCGGCCGGAGTTCACCGCCGCCGACCTCGCGGACTACGCGGTGCGGACCACCGAGCCGCTGAGCACCACGTTCGGCGGGTACACCGTCCACACCGGCGGGGCGCCGTGCCAGGGCTTCGCGCTCCTCCGGTACCTCGACGAGCTCGCCGAGGCGGTGGCCGCCGGGGCTCGGTCCGACGAGGCAGTGACCGGCGGCGGCGCGGCCCCAGCGAGCGAGGTGCGTCCCGAGCTGCTCGCCGACACCGCGCTCGCCCGGATCTGGGCGGATTCCTTCGCCCACTCGGATGCCCTGCGCGATTCGATCCTCACCGAGGACACCGACCCGGCGGCGCTGCTCGACCGGTCACTGGCCGGCGCGGCTGCGGGAGAGCGCGCGGGCGCCTCGGATGCGGGTGGGGCCGGTGCCTCGGCCCCGGCCGACGGCGACACCGTGGGCATCGCCGCCCACGACGGCGAACTGAGCATCTCGCTCATCCAAAGCCTGTACTCGGCGTTCGGCTCACGGTGCTTCGATCCGCGCACCGGGATCGTGTTCCAGAACCGCGGGTCGATGTTCTCCCTCGATCCGGAGTCCCCGCAGTTCGTCCGCGGTCGGGCACGCCCGCCCCACACGCTCATGCCGGTCATCGTCACCGACGCCGAAGGCCGGCCCGCGATCGTCCAGGCGACGATGGGCGGCAAGGCGCAGGCGCAGATCCACGCGCGGCTCTTCACCCACCTCGTGCGCGGCGGCACCGCCGAACAGGCGGTCGCTCTCCCCCGCTGGGTCACGGGAATCCGCCATCCCGGTGACACCCCGCACACCGTCCACATCGAGGCGGACGTCCCCGCCGCGGTCGTCGAGGTGCTCGAGGACTCGACCCCGGAGCCACTGCAGCGGACCGCCGCGCTCACCGATTGGATGGGCCACGCGAACGTCATCGATCTGCGCGGCCCCGCACCGGCCGCGGCCTCAGACCCGCGCGCCGACGGCTCCGCCTGGGTGGGCTGACCAGCACCGCCCGGGTACCTGAGCCCTCGTTCGCGCTGGCTGCGACTTCGGCTAGTGGACTACTTCCGTCCAACTGCGCGGGATCTCTCGATCTGCGCGCAATTGCGCGCAGATCGAGAGATCTCGCGCAGTTCGGTGATGGCACGGCACGAGGCAGCGCGGCCTACGTTGGCACGAGAGTACGGCTTGAGGTGACGTGTGTGTGAGCGGCCCGAGGAGAGCGGACCCTCGCCGGTGCATCGGACCTGTGGAGGGCGGGCGGTTTTCCACACTCCCCCGGTTGCGCCGCGCAAGGACTGCCGTTCGGCCCATGATCGAGCATGGTTGCCGTATTCACCTACTCCGACGTCGCCCATCTCCCCTCGGTCGAGCAGCGGCTGCGAGCCGGCTTGAATTGCTGCCTCGAGAGGATCTCCTCAGGGGTCTACGAGGTCGTCTCGCTGTGCGCGGTGTCAGAGCACCGGCCATTCGGGTACTTCGTCGACGATCCCAGCACCCTGCGTCCTCCGGTAACGGGGATCGCATCCGGGCGCAATCACGATCCGCTGTGGCGCAGGTATGTTCGCGATCGGCACCTCGCCTGGATCCGCGCACACGGGTCCATACGTGCCGAGGACGTCGTCAGTCATCGGTCGGCTGCCCTGGTGCACGGAGTGCCGTACATCGGACCCGAACCCGGCCGGATCGAGCTGGTGAACCCGGTCGCGAGCCGCTCCGGCCGTTCCATCCACCGGCGCCAGCGCACCATTCCCGAAGCCCACACGATGCGCCTCGTCGACATCCCGGGGCCGAGTTCCGCAAGCGTGATCCCAGCGACGTCTTCCTCCGTCCCGCTTCATCTGCAGCACAAGTCCATCACCCTCGACGCCCCGGTGTCCGCAGCGGATGGTCTTCGCATCACCACCCCGGCACGCACTGCGGTCGACCTGGCCAAGGACTGCGGGATTCAATCCGGGGTCGCCGCTCTCGACTCCTACCTCGCACACGGTGAGCTGGCCGGTGGCCCGAAGAACCGCTTCACCGCGTTCCCTCCTGCAGAGGATGTCGTCGCTGTGCGACGGGAAACGCTCTCCTCGATCATCGAGATCGCCGGACGCGGTCCCGGACGGCGGCGACTTCTCACTGCTGTCGACTGGGCAACCGGACTGGCCGAATCCCCTGCGGAGAGCCTGGCGACGGTGGGGTTCCGTCATCTCGGCATCACCGATGTGCAGCAGCAGGCATGGATCCACGATGCGGCAGGCACTCGAGTGGGTCGAGTCGATTTCCTCATCGAGCGAGCGCGGGTGGTGATCGAGATCGACGGCATGGAGAAGTACGCCTCGGGCTTCGACCCGAATCTCATGCAGCGCGACGTCCTCATGGCCGAGAAGGAGCGCGAACACCGGATCCGCCGGTGCGGATACACCGTTCTCCGACTCACGTGGGCCGATGTCATCGACCTGCAGCGGTTCCGCCGCGCCCTCCAGCGCGTGGGCCTCGTCTGAGTCAGCCTCACTCCGGACCAGGTTCGCAGGACGACGCCATCGAACTGCGCAGTATCCCGCCATCTGCGCGCAATTGCGCGCAGATCAGCAGATACCCCGCAGTACGGGGCAGAAGCACGACCGAGCGGACCGTGCGATCACTGGATGACCACACCCCGTCCAGACAGCGCACCGACCGTTGGGCCGACCAGCACCGACCGGGTGGGCCCTGAGTCCTCGTTCAGCCCCGCACCGATCGACGCGCCGCAGCGCCGCGGGCTCAGCGCGCCGGGGTGAAGTACAGCGCGCCGAGCGCCGGCACCGTCACCGCCGCCGAGGCATCGAAGCCGTTGAATCCCTCGGACTCGCCGTCGATCCACCCCATGTTCCCGACGTCGGACCCGCCGTACGTCTCCGCATCGGTGTTGAGCCTCTCCGTCCACACCCCTCCGAACGGCAGCGGGATCCGGTAGTCGCTCAGCGTCTGTCCGGAGAAGTTCACCACGCACACGAGCGGCTGCCCGGAGGCCGACCAGCGGACGAACGACAGGACCGAGTTCCCGGAGTCAGCGCCGTTGAGCCACTGGAACCCGGCCTGGACCCCGTCCTGCTCCCACAGCGCCGGCGACTCCTGGTAGAGCTGGTTGAGGTCGCGCACGAGACGCTGCACCCCGCGGTGCCCGGGGATGTCGGTGAGCCACCAGTCGAGTCCGTGCTGCTCGGACCATTCGGCCTCCTGGCCGAACTCCGAGCCCATGAAGACGAGCTTCTTGCCCGGGTGCGCCCACTGGTAGGCGAAGAACGATCGCATCCCGGCGAGCTGCTTCCACCGGTCGCCGGGGAACCGGGCGAGGAGCGAGCCCTTGCCGTGGACGACCTCGTCGTGCGAGATCGGCAGCACGTACTGCTCGGAGAACGCGTAGACGAGCGAGAACGTGATGTCGTTGTGGTGCCAGCTCCGGTACATCGGATCGCGTCCGACGTAGCCGAGGGAGTCGTGCATCCATCCCATGTTCCACTTGAGGTCGAAGCCGAGTCCGCCGCCCGAGGTCGGGGCGGTGACGCCGGGGAACGCGGTCGACTCCTCGGCGATGATCGCCACCCCGGGGTGGGTCTTGCCGACGGTCGCCGTGACCTCCTGGATGAACCGGATCGCGTCGAGGTTCTCGCGCCCGCCGTGCTCGTTGGGCACCCACTGGCCGTCCTCGCGCGAGTAGTCGAGATAGAGCATCGAGGCGACGGCGTCGACGCGCAGGCCGTCGATGTGGAACTCCTCGATCCAGTAGAGCGCGTTGGCGACGAGGAAGTTCCGCACCTCGGGCCGGCCGTAGTCGAAGATCAGCGTGCCCCAGTCGGGGTGCTCACCGCGCCGCGGGTCCGGGTGCTCGTAGAGCGGTTCGCCGTCGAACCGGGCGAGCGCGAAGGAGTCCTTGGGGAAGTGGGCGGGGACCCAGTCGAGGATGACCCCGATCCCTGCCTCGTGCAGGCTGTCGACGAGGAACCGGAACTCGTCCGGGGACCCGAAGCGCGAGGCCGGGGCGTAGTACGAGGTGACCTGGTAGCCCCAGGAGCCGCCGAAGGGGTGTTCGGCGACGGGCATGAGCTCGACGTGGGTGAATCCGAGCTCGGACACGTAGTCGACGAGCTCGCGCGCGAGCTCGCGGTAGCCGAGCCCGAGGCGCCACGACCCCAGGTGGATCTCGTAGGTGGACATCGGGCGGTCGGCTGGCACCTCCGCGTCGCGGGCCGCGATCCAGCCGGAGTCGCGGAAGGAGTAGGCGGAGTCGGCGATGACCGAGGCGGTGCCGGGCGGCACCTCGGCGCTGCGGGCGAGCGGGTCGGCCTTGTCGATCCACCGGCCGTCGCGGGTGAGGATGCGGTACTTGTAGGTCTCGCCCGCCCCGAGCTCGGGGACGAAGATCTCCCACACGCCGGTGGAGCCGAGCGAGCGCATCGCGTGACCGCGCCCGTCCCAGCCGTTGAAATTGCCGACCACCTGGACGGCCCGGGCGTTGGGGGCCCACACCGCGAAGCCGGTCCCGGTGAGCGGATCGCCGCCGGGCACATCGTACGAGCGCACCTGGGAGCCGAGGACCGCCCAGAGCTTCTCGTGGCGTCCCTCGGAGATGAGGTGGAGGTCGAGCTCGCCCACGGTGGGCAGATACCGGTACGGATCGTCGACGACGACCGGCCCCGCGCCCCAGTCGACCTCGAGGCGGTAGTCGGGGATCTCGGTGAGTGGCAGCCGGGCCTCCCACACCCCGCTCCCGACGTGCTCGGCCGGGGTGCGCTCCCCGTCGACGAGCACGGAGACGGCGTGGGCCATGTGCTTGACGGTGCGGACGAGGATTTCGGAGCGGGTCGCCGAGGCGTGCGGGGACGATGTGGGACCCACGGTCGGTCGGGTCGACGGGACCGGCGGAGCCTGGGCGCCCGACGCGACGCCCGGTGCGGCGGAGTCGCGCTCAGCGCCTCCGGACGGAGCCGGGATCGGGGAACCGGCCGCGGCGGGTGAAGCAGGAGCCACCGGAGCCGCGGCCGAGGCGGGTGCCTCGGGGGCGGGCGGCGCCGTAGGAGCGGTCGGGCCGGTCCCGGCGTCCTCCGCGGCGTCGACGAGGTGCGCGCCGAGCAGACCGTGCGGGTCGAAGTGTGCACCGGCGGCGATCGTCTCGAGCAGGTCGGGGGTGAGTTCGCTCATGGTTGCGTCATCCTCCTGGGCGCAGGCCCGCGGCTGGGTCGGGGTGCGTCAGCGGTCGGTGCCGAAGCGCGGGGGCGCAGCCGGCCGGGCCGGCAGCGGGGGCGTGGGATCGACGGGCCGATCCCCGGACGCGGAATCCGTCGGCTGTCCGTCCGCCGGATCGGAGGGCGCGGACTGCGGATCCTCGACCTCGACGTCGTATTCGTCGAGCGGATCATCCGGATCGTCGGCCATGCCGCCGAACACGTCCGCGAACTCGTGATTCGAGGCGTCGTCCTCCTCCGCGGCGGCGTCGCGGGATTCCGATACTTCTGCAGCGGAGCCGCCGGGCTCGGGCTCCCCTACGACGGCTGCGGACGGAGCCGCGTCGGCAGGCTCCCCCGCATCGGCATCAGCGGGCGCACTGGTGTCGGCGTCCTCGGAACCGGGCAACGGATCGTCAGTCTCAGCGGCGGCGGCATCGATGTCGACCGCCGTCTCCTCATCGGAACCGATGAACTCGGAACCGACGGACTCGGACGCGACGTCGGCATCCGCGAGTGCACTCCCGGAATCGTCGGAAGAGCCGGCGGCCACGACATCGGGAGCATCGGCAACGTCGCCGCGCGAGGTTTCCGCGTCACTGGGCTCGGTGTCGGAGTCACCGACCGGGGTCACCGCGTCTGCGTCACCGGGCTCGCTGTCGGAGCCGAACGCACCGTCGGAGCCGGCCGCAGTCGTCGAATCCGCGCTCCCCGCACCGGCAACGGAGCGGTCACCGACGGCTTCGGCACGATCACTGTCGTCACCGGCAGCCGCCTCGGCTCCCGCGATCGCGGCACCGGGAGCCGCAGCTCCTGCGGTGCCACGGGCGGTGTCCGTCCCGGAGGTGTCCGCAGCGCCGGAGCCGCTTGCGGCGGCTCCCCGTGCCCTGGACTCCGCGGCGGGGATGACCGGCCCGCGGTCGGCCGAGGCCTGGCTGAACTCCTCGGCGCTCACCTCGGAGGATTCGGGGGCGACCCATGCGCGGGCGGCACCGTCCTCGTCGTCGGAGGGCACGTCGTGCTCGAGGCGGCCGCCGAGCAGCAGGGTGAGGGTGGCGAGCGGCACGATGAGCCAGGTGGGGCGGTTGCGCAGCTCGGTGACGACCTCGACGAGGAGGCGGTCGATGAGCACGGCCCGGAGCACCGGGTCGTGGAGGCCCACCGAGGCATTCACCGCGTGCGAGTAGCCGGTGAGGAGCGAGTTCTGCGCCTGCGAAGACCACAGGTACTCCGGCGAGTCGACGACCTCCTGCATCGACTCCCCCGACTCCTCGAGCCCGGAGAAGCCGAGCACCACCGGCTGCGCATCGAGATCGAGCGCGCCGGTGCGGCGCAGCCGGGCGTACCCGGCGGCGTAGTCGATGCTCCGCAGCAGCGCCACGAGGTCGATCGCGGCGGGCTTGGGGAACTCCTGGGTCTCCTCGGAGAAGTTGACGACGCGGAATCCGGCGCCGGGGCTCGATACCACCTGGTTGAGCGTGAGCTCCCCGTGGATGCGCTGCAGTCCGCCCAGGCTCTCGAGCTCGCGCAGGCCGTCGCGGTGCGCCCGCAGCCGGCTGCCGAGCGCGCCGAGCGCCAGCGGAGCGCGGGCGAGCGCCCAATCGACCCGGTCCTGCCACTTCTTCACCCATTCGGCGGTGGGCTCTCCCATGCTCCGCACCACGCCGAACTCCGCAGCCAGGTCGAGGTGGAGCTCCCCCACCCGGGTGCCGAGCGCCATCGCCCGCTTGTTGTACGAACCGATCGAGCCAGAGTCCACCGCGCACGCGATGTCGACCGCCTCGCGCCACGCGGGCTGCGAGTCGCGCTCGGTGCGGCTGAGGATCGCGAGCGGGGCGCTCTGGGTGTCGAGGTCGGCGGCATCGAACCAGCGTCCGGCCGACCAGCCGATGACCTCGGGCACGGCACCGGATTCGGCCTCGGTGAGGGCGACGGGGATCCGCACCGCAGAGCTCAAACCGGGCCGGATGACGCGGAAGAAGGTGAGCACGCAGGGGTCGGCCGGGTCGTCGATGACGACGCTCGACTCGTTCGTGCGGCTCTCGAGGAGCCCGAGGCGGATGACGTCGGCGTGTGCGAGCAGGGTGCCGGGGTCGTCGAGCGCAGCGAAGGGGTGTCCGTGCTCGCCCACCCGGTCGGCCTGGACCTGGCCGCCCTCGAAGCGGCGGCCCGCGGCCATCGCCTGGGCGGAGGCGAGGACGAAGATCGGATCCGCGCATCCGTCGTAGACGTAGCAGCGGCCGAGGGTGATGTCGTCGACGGTGCCGATGAGGTGCGGACGGAGGGCGTAGTCCTCCTCGGTCCGATAGGACAGCGGGATGTTGAGGCGCCGCAGGGTCCGGCCGTCGCCCACGGAGATGATCGCCTGGTGCCCCTGGACGGTGCCGATGTTGCGCACCGTGCCGACCTCGCGTTCCGGCTCCGCATCAGCGGCGGGCTCCGCCTTCGCCCGGTTGTCGACGATGCGGTAGTGCTCCGTGGTGGTGGGCGCGGCGGGCTCCGCGGCCGGGGCGGGCCGGGATTCCGCGGCCTCGGCGGCGGCCCGTGCGGTATCGAACTCGAACAGCCGGGTGATCGACATCGGGGTGATGTCCGGGTCGGCCCCGAGCTCGGTCTCGAGCTTGGGGAACCAGCCCTGGCGCGGCAGCCACGCGGAGAGCAGCTGCTCCAGATCACTGCTGATGGCCACCGGTGTCCCCCTTGCGTCGAATGCGTGTCTCCACTCTAGCGAATCGACGCCCGCGAACGCGGTCAGTCCTCGGGCCAGCGCACCTCGATGATGTGGGCGGGCTCGTCGCGGGGGTCGAGGCGCACGTAGTTGTCCGCGCCCCAGGTCCAGGTCTGCCCGCTGACGAGGTCGTGGGCCTCGAACGCGGTTGCGGTGCGCGAGGCGGGCAGCCGGACCGGCGGGTGGTACTCGACCTTGCCCTCGGGGTGTTCGACGTCGTCGGGCGCGATGGTCGTGTGACCGGGGGGCGCCTCGCTGAACGGGGAGAACGGGCGCAGCGCGTCGAGGTCGAGGTGCACCGTGGTCTCCCGGACGGAGTGCGGGTCGACGTTGAGCACGACGACGAGGACGTCCTCGTCGGTGCGCTTGGAGAAGACGAGGACCGCGTCGTCGTCCGAGCGGTGGATCGTGATGTTGCGCAGCTCGCCGAGCGCCGGGTGGGCGCGACGGATCGCGTTGAGGCGGGTGACGTAGGGCGCGAGCGAGCGCCCCTCGGCCAGCGCGCCGGCGAAGTCGCGCTCCTTGTACTCGTACTTCTCGTTGTCGATGTACTCCTCGGCGCCGGGCCGGGCGACGTGCTCGTAGAGCTCGAACCCGGCGTACATGCCCCACAGCGGGGACGAGGTCGCGGCGAGGGTCGCGCGGATCCGGAAGGCCGCGGGTCCTCCGTACTGGAGGTACTCGGTGAGGATGTCCGGGGTGTTGACGAAGAAGTTCGGGCGGAGGAACGCACCGGTCTCGTCGCGCAGCTCGGTGAGGTACTCCTCGATCTCCTCCTTGGTGTTGCGCCAGGTGAAGTACGAGTACGACTGCTGGAAGCCGGCGGCGGCGAGCGCCTGCATCATCGCCGGCCGGGTGAAGGCCTCGGCGAGGAACACGATGTTCGGGTGCGCCGCGTTGACCTTCGCGATGAGCCACTCCCAGAACCGCAGCGGCTTGGTGTGCGGGTTGTCGACGCGGAAGATCGTCACCCCGCGGGCGATCCACAGCTCGACGATCCGCAGCACCTCGGCCCGCAGGCCCGCGTAGTCGTTGTCGAAGTTGAGCGGGTAGATGTCCTGGTACTTCTTGGGCGGGTTCTCCGCATAGGCAATGCTGCCGTCGAGCTGGGTGGTGAAGTACTCGGGGTGCTCGGTCGCCCACGGGTGGTCCGGGGCTGCCTGGAGCGCGAGGTCGAGCGCGACCTCGAGCCCGAGGGAGTGCGCGCGGTCGACGAAGTGGGCGAAGTCGGAGACGGTCCCGAGGTCGGGGTGGATCGCGTCGTGGCCGCCGGCCTTCGAACCGACCGCCCACGGCGATCCCGGGTCGGCGGGTCCGGCGGTGAGCGTGTTGTTCGGGCCCTTGCGGTTGACCTCGCCGATCGGGTGGATGGGCGGCAGGTAGATGACGTCGAAGCCCATGTCCGCGACGCGCGGGAGGCTGTCGGCCGCCGTGCGGAGGGTGCCCGAGGTCCACGTGTGCGTCTCGGGATCGAAGCGGGCGCCCTCGGAGCGGGGGAAGAACTCGTACCAGGCGGCATTGCCGGCCAGCGGGCGGGACACGCGCAGCGGCAGCGGCCGGGAGCGGGACACGAGCGACCGGATGGGACGGCGCGTCATGAGCTCGATGAGCGCCGGGCTCAGCGCCCGATGCAGCCGGGACAGCGGTTCGCCGTGGGAGGACTCGAGGTGCCCGAGCGCCTCCTTGAGGATGTCGCGGTCGCGGGCCACCCGGCCGGGCGCCTGCCGGTAGTCGTCGAGGAGCTCGACGCCCTCGGCGAGCATGAGCTCGATGTCGGTCCCGGCGGCGATCTTGACCTCGGCCCGGTGGCGCCAGGTCGCGAAGTCGTCGCCCCAGCCCTCGATGACGATGTGGTGGAGGCCGGTCGCGCGGGGCGAGACGAACCCCGAGTACCGATCGACCTCCTCGAGGGTGTTGAAGAGGAGGGACCGGTGGACCTCGCGGCCGGCCTCGTCGACGAGCACGGCGTTGACGCCGATGATGTCGTGGCCCTCGCGGAACACCGTCGCGGACACGGGCACCATCTCGCCGACGATCGCCTTCGCCGGGAACGCGCCGCCCTCGACGAGCGGCTGCGGGTCGGTGATCGGGATGCGGGAGTAGTGGGTGCTCACGGTGTCGAGGCTAGGGCTGCTCATGGTCATCACCCTAGCGGGGCGGTGAACGCGGCGTGAATGCCCGTCCTCAGGTGTGCCGGGTGGGCACGACGAGGACCGGGCACACCGCGCGGGTGAGGACGGCCCGGCTCACCGAGCCCAGCAGCAGCCCGGTGAATCCGCCGCGGCCGCGGCTGCCGACGACGACGATCGAAGCGGTGCGGGTGGCTTCGCCGATGACCTCCGCCGGGATGCCGTCGTAGAAGCGCCACTCGACGTCGAGACCGGGGTGGGACTCGGCGAGCGCGGCGGTGATCTCCTTGAGCCTGCCGATCGCGGCCCCGTGCACCCGCGGCGCGTCGAGGAGCGGGCGCTGGATCCGGTTGGACACCCAGGACTCCGATTCGACCCCGAGCGCGAGCGCGCTGATGAGGACGAGGGGCCGTCCGACGGCGACCGCCCAGTCCGCGGCGAGCGGGGCGATGCGACCGCTCGAGTTGCCGGGGTCGACGGCGAGGACGACGGCTCCGCCGACGTCGAGGGCGGGCGCCCCCTCCCCGGGGTCCGCGGGCGACTCGGCACCCTCGGAATCCTCGGTCGGGGACTCCTCGGCCTCCGGGTCGTCGGCGCGGACGGGGATCTCCGTGGTGCGCGAGACGATCCGCAGCTCCGCGGTCACCGGCTCCCGGTCTGCGGCGCCCTCGACCGGCGGCGCGTTGACCACGGTGCCCGGATCGCCCTCCCACGCCTCGGGAACGACGAGGACGGGGCAGCGCGAGTGGGACACGAACGAGTTCGACACGCTCCCCATGAAGCGGCCGCCGAACGGGGTGCGTCCGCGCTTGCCCACGACGCCGATCTCCGCGTCCGCGCTCGCGCGCATGAGCGCGCCGGCGGCATCCCCCTCGCAGATCTCGAGGCGGGCCGGGATCCCGGCCTCCTCCGCGCGGGCGAGCAGCGGGGCGGCCGCCTGGCGGATGCGCTCCTCGACCTCGCCGAGGTACGTGGCGCGCTCGTCGGCGACGGCCGGATCGTAGGGGTCGAGATAGGCGAAGGGGTAGGTGAACGCTCCGACGAGCAGGATCTCGAGATGACGGATCCCGGCGATTATGAGTGCGGAGTCGAAGGCGCGGGTCGCGTTGCGCGAGCCGTCCACGCCGACGAGGATCGTGCGCCGGGTGCGGCGCTGGGCAGGTGGTGCTCCTGTTTCCGTGCAGTCCGGTGCCATGGCTCTCCTCCTCGGCAGGCGTCGACGGCGACGCCCTGCGTCCAATCTACGCGGCGGCACCGGGCCGGTGTCACCCCCGTCCATCGTGGGACCCTCGGTTTCTCAGCACCCGGACCGACCGGCGCCCGGCCCTCGGACCCTCCGCTGTCGGTCCGAATGGCGGACGCCCTCTGTCCGTCCACTGGAACTCGCGGCGGAGGCGGCGCACAATGGGGAGGTGCTTATCGACGACACGACGACCAGGGGACTCATCACCGCGACCGAGGTGGAGGCCGCCGCCGCGCGGATCGCCGACTCGGTGATCACCACCCCGCTCCACATCTCGGAGCGCCTGTCGGAGAGCACCGGGGCGACCGTCTACCTCAAGCGCGAGGATCTCCAGGCGGTGCGCTCGTACAAGATCCGCGGCGCCTTCAACTTCATGCTCCAGCTCACCGCGGCCGAGCGCGCCCGCGGGGTCGTGTGCGCCTCGGCCGGCAACCACGCGCAGGGATTCGCCCGCGCGTGCAACGAGCTCGACATCACCGGCACGATCTTCGTCCCCAAGACCACCCCGCGGCAGAAGATCGACCGGATCCGGCACTTCGGCGGTGAGGACGTCGAGGTCGTCATCGACGGCTCGACCTACGACGAGGCCTCGGACCTCGCGAAGGCGTGGTCCGCCCGCACCGGCGCACTCATCGTGTCCGCCTTCGACGACCCCCGCACGATCGCCGGCCAGGGCACGATCGCCGCGGAGATCCACGCCCAGCTGCCCGTCGACCCCGACGTCATCGTCGTGCCCGTGGGCGGCGGCGGGGTGCTCGCCGGCATCTCCGCCTACGCCGCCGAGCACATGCCGGGCACCACGGTGATCGGTGCGGAGCCGGAGGGCGCGGCCTCGATGATCGCCGCCCTCGCCTCGGGCCGCCCGGTCACGCTCGGGGACATCGACTCCTTCGCCGACGGCGCGGCGGTCCGCCGGGCCGGCGATCTCACGTTCGAGATCATCCAGCACCACGGCGTCCCGATCGAGGCGGTGCCCGAGGGCCGGACCGCCTCGGAGATGCTCGACCTCTACCAGGTCGACGGCATCATCGCGGAGCCCGCCGGCGCGCTCGCCTCGGCCGCGATCGGCCCGGAGGGCTCGGACGCCCCGATCACCGTGGCCCCCGGCGCCACCGTCGTGTGCCTGGTGAGCGGCGGGAACAACGACATCTCCCGGTACTCCGAGGTGCTCGAGCGCTCCCTCGTCCACGAGGGCCTCAAGCACTACTTCATCGTCAACTTCCCGCAGGAGCCGGGAGCGCTGCGCCGCTTCCTCGACGAGGTGCTCGGCCCCGACGACGACATCGCGCTCTTCGAGTACGTCAAGCGCTCCGACCGGGAGACCGGCCCGGCGTTCGTCGGCATCACCCTCGGCGGTCCGCGCGACCTCGCCGGCCTGCTCGAGCGGATGGACGCCTCCCCGCTGCAGATCGAGAAGGTCAACCAGGACTCCCCGCTGTTCCGCATGTTCGTCTGACCCCCGAACAGCAATTTCCGAAGGTTCCTGAGAGCTTTTCCGCAGTTTTTCGCAATCTCAACCGCCGCACTCGCCCCAGGTGCCCGGCCTCTCGCTAGGGTGGAACCATGCGTGCGATCACCATCCCGAATCCCGGCGGTCCCGAGGCCCTCGTCCTCGACGAGGCGCCCGCCCCCGAATGCCCGCCCGGCTCCGTGCTCGTCCGGGTGCACACCGCCGGCGTCAACCGCGCCGATGTGCTCCAGCGGCAGGGCCACTACGATCCGCCGGAGGGCGCGACCCGCATCCCCGGGCTCGAGGTATCCGGCACCATCGTCGAGCTCGGCGCCGAGGTCTCCGGCTGGGAGGTCGGCCAGGAGGTCGCCGCGCTCCTCACCGGAGGAGGCTACGCCGAGGTCGTCGACGTCCCGGCCGGCCAGCTCCTTCCGGTCCCGGAGAACCTCTCCCTCCAGGAGGCCGCCGCCCTGCCCGAGGTGCTCAGCACCGTCCACTCCAATGTCTTCGCCGCCGCCGGCCTGCTGCCGGGCGAGTGGCTGCTCGCCCACGGCGGCGGCTCCGGCATCGGCACCGCAGCGATCCAGCTCGCGAAGGCGTTCGGCGCCAAGGTCGCCGTCACCGTCGGCTCCCAGCGCAAGGCGGACTTCTGCACCGAGCTCGGCGCGGACGCGGTGATCAACTACCGCGAGGAGGACTTCGTCGAGCGGATCCGGGAGATCACCGCTGCGGACGCAGAGGCCGCGGGCACCCGCCCGGGCGCGAACGTCATCCTCGACCTCATCGGCGCGAAGTACCTCGAGCGCAACGTCAAGGCCCTCGCCGATGACGGCCGGCTGATGATCATCGGCCTCCAGGGCGGGGTCAAGGCCGAGCTCAACCTCAACGCCCTCATGCGCGCCCGGAAGTCCGTCATGGGCACCACGCTGCGCGCCCGCGCCCGCGCCGAACGCGAACGGGACCGAGGACGAGGACTCCGAGGTGGCGATCTCCGAACCCGGCAAGGTCATGCGGATCGGCACGATGGCCAAGCAGCTCCTCGAGGAGGTCCGCGGGATGGAGCTCGACGAGGCCGGACGCGTCCGCCTCGCCGAGATCTACCGCCGCACGGTCGACGAGCTCGCCGAAGGCATGTCCTCCGAGCTCGTCGACGAGCTCAAGCGCCTCAACCTGCCCTTCGACGGCGAGAGCGCGCCGAGCGCCGGTGAGCTCCGGATCGCCCAGGCCCAGCTCGTGGGCTGGCTCGAGGGCCTGTTCCACGGCATCCAGACCGCGATCATGGCGCAGCAGGCGATCGCCCAGCAGAAGGGCGCCCGGCCCCAGGGCCAGCTGCCGCCCGGCATGGTCGTCGTCCAGGACGGCGCGAACGACGCTGCGGGCACCCCGAAGGACGACGGTCATTCGGGAACCGGCAACTACCTCTGAGCACCGGAGGCACTGAGGTCATGGGGGTGTGGGGACGGCTCGTCGAGTCGCTGCGCCCGGCGCCGGCCCGGGGCGGGGACGCGTCGAACGCGAAGTCGACTGCGCCGCACAACGCCACGGGCGAACGGGGCATCCGGCGCTCCGCCCGCGGGGGCACCCGTGCCGAGGACCGGCGGTTCGGCACCGGCCTGTGGCGGCAGCACCACGACCGATTCCTCCGCGCCGTCGACCGCTTCTACACCACGGCGGTCGACCTCCGCGCCGAGGCCGAACGGACCTCCCCGACTCCCGCGGCCACGAGCCCGGACGCCGCATCGGGTGCTTCCGCGGCACCGGCCGACTCCCCTCGTGCCACCGCTCCCGCTGACGCCGCCGAGGTCGTCGCCCGGCAGACGCTCGTCCTCAACGATCTCGCGGATCGCTTCGACCGGCTCACCGAGACCTGCCACGCCCGGTACCCGCTCGACGACCTCGTCGTCCCCGCGGAGGTCCGCACGGAGGTCGGCATGCTGCCCACCCTGATGTCGAAGGCGGCGGCGAAGACCGCCGAGGCCTGTCAGGCCGCGGCGATGGCCCGGGTCGCGGTGCGCACCGGCACCGACCCCGGCCAGGCCGCCCGCGCCGCCGAGCGCTACGTCGGGGACTCCTCCGCCCTCGTCGCCCGGTGCGAGGAGGCGCTCCGGGATGACTGACGACTCCTGCGGAAGGCCGCAGCCGGAGGCGCGAACCGCAGTGCCGACCGGGATCCGACTCGTCGCGAGCGATGTCGACGGCACCCTGCTCCACGACTGGCAACCGATCCCCGCGCCCACGGTGGAGGCGATCCGCAGCTGCCTGGCCGCCGGGGTCCACTTCGTCCCGGTCACCGGCAGGCCCATCCGCTGGCTCGCGCCGATCCGCGCGAGCGTGCCCGAGCTCGGCCCGGTGATCTGCGCCAACGGCTCGATCGTCTACGACCTCGCCGGCGGGCGGGTGGTCTCCGCGCACACCGTCGACGCCGCGACCCTCGCGGAGTTCGTCGCCCGCGTGCGACGGCACATGCCCGAGGCGGTGCTCGGTTTCGAGACCCTCGACGGCCTGCTCCTCGAACCGGACTTCCTCACCCGCTTCCCCGCCGATGCCACGTGGATCGATCCGACCGACAGCCCGCACGTCCCCGGGGTCGTCAAGGTCCTGCTCCGCACGGGGTCGCGGGATTCCGACGCGATGCTCGCCGCGGTCCGCGCGGTCATCGGCGACACCCTCCACGCGACCCATTCGAATCCGCGCAACGGCCTCGTCGAGCTGGCCGCCCCCGGTGTCACCAAGGCCGGGACGCTCGCCGCCTGGTGCTCCGCGGTGGGGATCGGACCGCACGAGGTCGCGGCGTTCGGCGACATGCCCAACGACATCGAGATGCTCGCGTGGGCGGGCTCCGGCTACGCCATGGCGAACGGCCACCCGGATGCGATCGCCGCCGCCGGTGGGATCGTGCCGGCGGTGCTCGACGGCGGCATCACCGCGGTGCTCCAGGCGATCGCCGCACAGGCCTGAGTCCGCGCGAGCCGCCGGGCACCATGTGCCCGAACCGGGGCGCATCGCACGCGACCGAACCGGCCAGTGCCGCAGACGGTCGACACAGCGCCGGACGCACAGCCCGGGCGCGGGCGCTCAGACGTCGAAGTACTCCTCGAGCGCCAGCGCGAGCCCGTCGTCGACGATCGACGCGGTGACGACGTCCGCGACCTCCTTGAGCGCGTTGCCCGCCTGCCCCATGGCGATCGCATGACCGACCCACTCGAGCATCTCCATGTCGTTGGAGCCGTCGCCGGCGCCCACGGTGTGCTCCCGGTCGACGCCGAGCTGTTCGGCGACGATCTTGAGCCCGCTCGCCTTCGACACGCCCTCCGGCGCGATGTCGAGCCAGTTGCTCCAGCCCACGGCGTAGGTCACGCCGTGGAGACCGATCTTCTCCACCGCCTCGGCGAACTCCTCGTCCGTGCCCTCGAGCTCGCGCATGACGATGCGGGTCGCGGTCTTCTGCGTGAGCTCCTCGAAGGACACCGTGCGCAGGTTGGTGATCGAGGCGAGCTCGCCCTCCGGGAAGTCGCCGGACGCCCAGCGGACGAGCTCGGTGTCCTCCACCATGTAGAGCGCGGCCGGCAGGACCTCCGCCATGCGGCGCAGCGCCGGTTCGGGATCGAAGCTCTCGACGTGGAAGATCTCCCACCCCTCGTCGAGGTCCTGGCTCAACCGCGTGATGACCGAGCCGTTGGAGCTCACGACGAACCCCTCGACGAGCCCGAGGCGGTTGGCGACCTCGTGCGAGCCGCTCACCGCGCGTCCGGTCGAGATCACGATGTGGTGCCCGGCGGCGGCGACCTTGGTGATCGTATCGCGCACTCGATCGGTCATCATGTCGTCGTAGTCGACGACGGTGCCGTCGACGTCGAGTGCCACGATGTGGGGTTTCATTCTTCCTCCGGTTCTCGGGCGCGAACGGGTGCGGCCCGTGGGGAACGAGCGCGGCTCAGGCGCGGACCGGACCGTCGGGTCCGTAGGCCGTCATCCCGCCGAGGTACGGCTGGAGCGCGGCGGGGATCCGCACGGTGCCGTCCGCCTGCTGGTGGTTCTCCAGCAGCGGGACGAGCCAGCGGGTGTTGGCCATCGTGCCGTTGAGCGTGGCGACCGGCCGGGTGCCGTCGGCCCCGCGCTCGCGGATCTTGAGGCGACGCGCCTGGAAGGTCGTGCAGTTCGACGTCGAGGTGAGCTCCCGGTAGGTGTCCTGGGTGGGCACCCAGGCCTCGCAGTCGTACTTGCGGGCCGCGGAGTCGCCGAGGTCGCCGGCGGCGATGTCGATGACCCGATAGGGCAGTTCGCACCGGGCGAGCATGTCCTCCTGGAGTGCGAGCATCCGCTGGTGCTCGTCCTCCGCCTGCTCGACGGGGACGTAGGAGAACATCTCCACCTTCTGGAACTGGTGGACGCGGATGATGCCGCGGGTGTCCCTGCCGTAGGAGCCGGCCTCGCGGCGGTAGCACGAGGACCAGCCGCCGAACCGGATCGGGCCGTCGGTCAGGTCGATGATCTCGTCCTTGTAGTACCCGGCGAGCGCGACCTCGGAGGTGCCGACGAGGAAGAGGTCGTCGGCCTCGAGGCGGTAGACCTCGTCGGCGTGCTCCCCGAGGAACCCGGTCCCGGCCATGATCTCCGGCTTGACGAGGGTGGGGGTGATGACGGGGATGAAGCCGGCGGCCTCCGCGGTGTCCATCGCCATGGTCAGCAGCGCGAGCTCGAGGCGCGCGCCGAACCCGGTGAGGTAGTGGAAGCGGGCGCCTGATACCTTGGCCCCGCGCTGGGTGTCGATCGCCCGGAGGCTCTCGCCGAGCGCCAGATGGTCCTGCGGCTCGAAGCCCTCCGCGGAGAAGTCGCGGGGAGTCCCCTCGCGCCGGAGCTCGACGGAGTCCTCCTCACCCCCGGGCGGGACGCCGTCGATGATGAGATTGGGCAGCTTGGCGACGAGCGCTTCGAACGCGAAGTCGGCCTCGTCGGATTCGGCCTGGAGCGCCTTGACGGAGTCGGAGAGCGTCTTCGCCTGCGCGACGAGCGCGGCTTTCGCCTCCGTGTCCTTCTCCTGGGCGACCTTCTTGCCGAACGCCTTCTGTTCGGCGCGGGCCTCCTCGAACGCGGTGAGGGCACTGCGCCGGGCGGAGTCTGCGGCGAGGATCTCGTCGACGAGGGATTCGTCCCCGCCGCGGGCCCGCTGGGAGGCCTTGAACGCCTCGGGATGGTCTCTGAGCTGCTGGATGTCGATCACGATTCCAGCCTACATTCCGGCGCGGACACGGGATGACCCGCGCCGGGCGCGCCGGTGGCGCGGCGGTGGCCGGGCCATGAAGTCAGCGGGCGGCGGAGCGGGCCGCCCGCCTGACCGTGACATCAAGGCCCCCTGCATCCGGACCGACCTGCATCCGGCACGCAGGCCCAGCGGCTAGATTGGCCATATGGACACCGGAACCGATCTGCTCATCGGCATCATCATCGCCGTCGTCATGCTGCTCGTCGGTCTGGGGGTCGGCCTCGCGGTCGGCCGCCGCTCCTCGGCCTCCCGCGGCGGGGACAGCAAGGGGCGCGACCGCAGGGTCGACCTCGCCGGCGGTGCCCAGGACCTCACGCCGATGACGAGCGCGGACGAGGATTCCGGTCAGGAGACCGTCGTCCCGCCCAAGCCGCGCGTCGCGATCATCGTCAATCCCTCGAAGCCCGATGCCGCCGGCCTCGAAGCAACCGCCGGGGCCGTGTGCCGGCAGGAGGGCTGGGACGCCCCGATCATGCTCGAGACCGAGGTCGAGGACCCCGGCTGCACGATGGCCCGACAGGCGCTCGAGCAGCAGGTCGACCTCGTCGTCGCCGCCGGCGGCGACGGCACCGTGCGCGCCGTGGCCGAAGTGCTCGCCGGGACCGGCGTCCCCATGGGCGTCGTGCCGATGGGCACCGGCAACCTGCTGGCCCGGAACCTCGACATCGTGCTCGGCCGGCCCGAGTGGGCGCTGCGGATCGCGCTGTGGGGCGAGGATACCGCCGTCGACGTCGCGCACGCGCAGATCGAGCCCGGCGGCAAGGACCACGCGTTTATGGTCATGGCCGGCCTGGGCTTCGACGCCGCGGTCATGGCCGACACCGATTCCGAGCTCAAGTCGAAGGTCGGCTGGCTCGCCTACCTCGAGGCCGGCAGCCGCAAGCTCGCGGGCACGCGGACGAAGGTCCGGGTGACGGTCGACGGCGGAGAGCCGTTCACCGAGAAGATCCGCTCGATCGTCGCCGGCAACTGCGGGAAGCTCCAGGGCGGCATCATGCTCCTGCCCGAGGCGGAGCTCGACGACGGCATCCTCGACGTCATCGTCATCGCCCCCCGGAACGTCGCGGAATGGATCGGGGTGGCGGCGTCGATCATCGGACGCCACAAGCGCAAGGGCATCCACACCGAGATCCACCGCTGCAGGGAGATCGTCATCGAGTCCGAGGAGGAGATCGAGGTGCAGCTCGACGGGGATGCGGTGGGATCGTCGAAGTACCTTGCGATGCAGATCGAGCACCGTGCGCTGACGATGCGCACCGCGACCCGGGAGCAGACCCGCACCATCCGCGCGGAGGGCTGGCCGATCCCGATCCGCTGAGGCCGGCACGACCTCCGACCCGGGACGCACCGAGACGGGCGCATTCTTCAGGGCGCACCGGTCGGCACGCGACGCTCCCGACGCCGGTCTCCGCCGTCACGCCCGGCAATTCACTTGGCGTTCATGTTCAGTTGTGCACGTATTGACTCAGGCCGAGCGCTGAAGGCTTGAATGGGAACCTGATCGCCATAGTTGTCGGACAATGCAGTCGCCCCTTCCCATCGAGAGGTCCTCATGAGGAAGTCACTCGTCATCGCCCCCGCCGTCGCCGCAGCGCTCACCGGGCTCGGCGCACCCCTCGCCTTCGCCCAGACCCCGGCACCCTCCGAGGCGCCCGCCTCCACCGAGGAGAACGCCTCGGAGGCCGAGGCGCCGGCACCCGAGGAGAGCAGCTCGAAGGAGGAGGAGAAGGAGGAAGCGCCCGAATCGGAGTCGCCCGCGAAGGCGCCGGCCGAGGACGCCTCGGAGTCGAGCAGCAAGGAGAAGGCCGCCCCGGCCGAGGAGCCCCGTGAGGCCGACGCGCTCTCCACCGGGGCGATCAACGGACCGGCCACCATCACCGCCGACGAGGTCGCAGCCGGGTTCCCGATCTCCGTGACGAACGAATCGACGACCTCGAACATGCGGATCTCGTTCGAGAACACCTTCGGTAACTCGCCCGGCTACCGGTACGTCGACATGGGACAGTCCGCGAGCTTCACCATCACCGACCTCAAACACCTCGCCGACAAGTTCCGCGCCGAGGGCGGCACGATCACGGTCCGCGGCACCTGGCTCGCCGACGACGGCGACCCGTCCATCACCCACACGATCACCGTGCTTCCTGATGCGGCTGCCACGCCGACCGATTCGCCCTCGCCCACCCCCACCGAAACACGACGATGACGATCGCCGCTCGATCTCGATCGCGCCGGAGCGCATCAGCCCGGAGGACTTCGTCAAGGATCAGGCCGTCACCATCGCCGTGACCGGATGCGAACCCGGCGCCGATGCGACGGTCCGGGTCACCCCGGACGGATTCGACGACGTGACGGGCCACACCGAGACGCGGACCGTCGGCGACGACGGCACCGTGAGGTTCGGCGTGCGCGGTGAGGACTCGTCGAACCCGGACGGCTACGAGGGCACGTACAACGTGGTCGTCGAATGTGCGGGCGGCGATGCCCTGCGCGGTCAGTTCACCGTCGGCGACCCCGCTCCGCCGAGCGACGACGATGACGACGACGATTCGCGCCCCGGCGAGGACGACTCGCGTCCGGGCGACGACCGTGACGATCGCGATGACCGCGGAGACGACTCCGACGAGGCGCCGGCTCGGGCGCTCGCGATCACCCCGGAGCGGATCAGCCCGGCCGACTTCGTCAAGGAGGAGGCGGTGTCGATCACCGCTTCCGGCTGCACCCCGGGAACCGACGCGGTGCTCACCGTGACCCCGGCGGGCTCCTCGGGAGTCACCGGTCACACCGACACCCAGACGGTCGGCGAGGACGGCACGGTGACGTTCGGCGTCCGCGGCATCAATGCCGACGCGCCGCACGTCTACGCCGGCACCTACGAGGTGCGCGTGGCCTGCGAGGGCGGCGAGGACCTCACCGGCGAGTTCGTCGTCGGCGATCCCGGCCACGGCGGATCCGACGACTCCGGCCACGACGACGGACGCACCCTGCCGCGCACCGGCGGCGAGCTCAGCGGTCTCGGAGTCGGCGCTGCCCTGCTCGTCATCGGTGGGGCGACCCTGCTGGTCACCCGCCGGCGCGGCACCGGAGCATCCCCGACCGACGTCTGATCCACCCGCTCACGCTGCGGCCCCCGACCACCCGGTCGGGGGCCGCAGTGCGTTCATGAGCCCACGCTGCGGAGGCCCCGCGCCGGCCGGTGGAGAGGGGCGCACCAGAATTCGAGCTCTCAGGTTGTGATCACAATGACCACAAGTTCACGCCCTCGGATCGGACGGCTAGGTTGAGACCAATCGTTCACCAATACCTGTGAAAGGCACACCATGAAGAAGAGCCTCGTCCTCGCCCCGGCCGTCGCCATCGCGCTCACCGGGTTCGGCGCCACCGCGGCGTCCGCAGCCACGACCCCGTCGGAGACCACGACCGAGCCGGCTCCGACCCCGTCGGAGACCACGGATGCACCCGAGACCGCGTCGCCGACGTCGACCGACGAGGTTGCAGCCGAGGCCGTCATGGTCGTCGATTCCGAGGTCGTCGAGGCCGAGGTGGCCGCCGACGAGAATGGCGGTGCCACCATCTCGCTCACCGGCCTCGAGCCCGGCAGCTCCGTCACCAACACTCTCACCGACGAGGTCGTTACCGCCGACGCCGATAGCAACGCCGCGTTCTCCGTGTACTACACCGGCCCGGCATCCGACCTCACCCCCGGTCAGGTCGTCGATTTCACCGTGGACGTCACCAATGCCGCGGGCGAGGCACAGACCCTCGAAGGCTCCTTCACCATCGCCGATGACGAGGACGATGACGATCAGCCGACGGCGACTCCGACCGACGAGGAGACCGCCTCGCCGTCGCCGTCGCCCACCGCGACCGATGACGACGACGCCGATGACGACTGGACCTGGAACGGTGCCGAGCTCAAGGAAGGACTCAACCTCGAGTCCGATCGGGTCACCCCGGAGAAGTTCGTCGACGAGGGCGTCGCCTTCGCCGTCCGCGGCTGCGAGCCCGGCCAGGACGTGACCTTCGAGGTCCGCGCCGGCCGCGACGACGTCCGCCCCTACACCGAGACCGTCGCCGCCGACGAGAACGGCATCGCCGTCCACGGCGTCAAGGGCCTCGACGCCGACCAGGCCGAGGCCTACATCGGCGAGTACACCGTGACCGCAACCTGCGGCGAGAACACCTGGACCGACGCGTTCACCGTGGGCTATGGCGACGATGACGCCAACCCCGGTGACGACGACTCGAACGATGACAACGGCTCCGACGACAACGCCGGCGGCAACGAGCTGCCGCGCACCGGTACCGAGCTCACCGGCCTCGCCGCCGGCGCCGGACTCCTGGTCCTCGGTGCCGCCACCGTGCTGCTCACCCGCCGCCGCGGCGCGAAGACCGGCCCGGCCGACATCTGAGCCGACCCGCGCTGAGCACCACGCGCACCCGGAAGGGCCCGCGAACCTCACGGTTCCCGGGCCCTTCCGCATCCCCCGCCCGGATGCGCTTGCCAGGAAGTTCACAAGCTGGCACCTTGATCTTCTCAGCCGGACCTGATTGGCTGAAACAGCAAGGGTCCTTGCACTGGATCCACCTCACCGATTCCCCAAGGAAGGTCTGATCGATGACCGAGAACTACAGCTCCGCGGATTCGGGCGGCGCAGTCACCCCCGACGCCAACGCCCCGTACCCGGGCACCGACGTGCCGCAGCAGCCCGTGCATTCCGCATCCCAGGGCGCCGCTCTCAGCGGGGACCAGCCCGCATCGTACGGCCGTCACGGAGTCGTGAGCGACACCTCGACCGACAGCGCGAGCACCTCCGATGTCGCGAAGGACGAGGGACGCCGCCTCCAGGGCGAGGCCAGCGCCTCGGCCCAGCAGGTGAGCTCGACCGCCAAGCAGGAGGCCGGCAAGGTCGCCGACGAGGCGAAGCACCAGGCATCGAACCTGTGGCAGCAGTTCCAGCGCGACGCCGGCGACCAGGCCTCGCATCAGCAGGGCCGCGCGGCGAAGTCCGTGCGCGAGGTGTCCGACGATCTCGCCGGCATCCGCCGCGGCGAGGAGCCCAAGGGCGCCGTCACCCGCGATCTCCTGAGCATGGCCGACGAGCGCGTTTCCGCGATCGCCGACCGCCTCGAGAACTCGAACCCGCAGGATCTCATCCAGGACGTGCGCCGGTTCGCCGCGCGCCGCCCGTTCACCTTCCTCGCGATCGCCGCCGGCGTCGGACTCGTCGCGGGCCGCGTCACCCGCGGTCTCACCGACTCGGGCGACGACTCCGATTCGCAGGGCTACTCCGGCACCGGCACCGCCGACTACGGCTACCCGGTCCAGGGCGGCTACCCGACCACCGGCTACGCGGGCCAGGAGCACTCGGCCCAGGCCTACCAGGGTCAGGGATACCCCACCGGAGGCCAGTACTCGGCCGGCCAGTACAGCGACACCCACTACGGACAGCAGCAGTACGGCCAGCAGCAGGCCTACGGCACCGGGTACGACCGGTCCGCCGGAGGCTACGCCGCCGGTGAGTACGGCGCGGGCCAGGGCTACGAGGCCGGCCAGCAGTACCCGGGCACCGGGGAGTACAACCGATGAGCTACGACCCCAACCAGGGAGCGCAGCCGGGGCAGCACCCCGGTCAGCACCCGGGCGGCGGATATCCGGGGCAGTACGCCCCGCAGACCGGCCAGCCGGGGTACCCCGGCCAGCCCGGCGTCGCCCCGCCCGGACCCAATCCGCAGAACACCTATGTGGCGCAGGAGCCGCCGCAGCCCGGTGAGCAGTACCCCGCCAACGCCGCCGGCCACGGCTGGGACCGCGGGTACGACCGCGCCGCCTACGCCGAGGCCCAGGCCGAGGTGCGGGCGGAGAACCAGTCGATCGGCGAGATGTTCTCCTCGCTGAGCCGCAACACCACGCAGCTCATCCAGCAGGAGATCGCCCTCGCGAAGGCGGAGGCCACGCAGTCGGCCAAGCGCGCCGGCGTCGGAGCCGGCATGCTCGCCGGAGCCGCGATCGCCGCGCTGTTCTTTCTCCTGTTCCTGTCCAACGCGCTGTGGATGGCGCTCGGCCACCTCATCGGACTCGGCTGGTCGGCGCTCGTCGTCGGCGTCATCTGGGCGATCATCGCCACCGTGCTCGGCCTCCTCGGCAAGAGCAAGCTCCAGCAGGTCAAGGGCATCCCGAAGACCGTGGACACCGCCAAGGACATCCCGCCCACCATGAATCCCGCAAAGGAAACGCCATGACGTACCCCAATGATCACGGCTACCAGGCCGACCCCAACCGTCCCGTCGCGCACCAGGGCAACGCCGGCTTCGGCACCGCCGACTACCCGACCGACAACGCGAACAAGACCCCGGAGCAGATCCGCGCGGAGATCGAGCAGACCCGTCGCAACCTCGGCTACGACGTCGACGCGATGGCGGAGAAGGTGTCCCCCGGCAAGGCCGTGGCGCGCCAGAAGAACAAGCTCACCGACACCCTCGGTCGCTGGAAGGACTCGATCATGGGTTCGGCCGACGACGCCGGCACCCAGCTGAGCTATCAGCGTCAGCAGCTCGCCGACAGCGCCCACGGCGCCGCCGACGGTGCGCGCGACGCGGCCTACCAGGCCCGCGACGCCGCTGCCCAGGTGCCCGGCCGCATCAAGCAGGGCACCCGCGGCAACCCGCTCGCCGCCGGAGTCATCGCGCTCGGCGCCGGCTGGCTCATCGGCTCGCTCATCCCGGCCTCGCGCCAGGAGCAGCAGCTCGCCGTGCAGGCCAAGGACGCCGCGCAGCCGCTCATGCAGGAGGCCCAGCAGGTCGCCAAGGACATGGGGCAGAACATGCAGGAGCCCGCGAAGCAGGCGGCCGAGAGCGTCAAGGCGCAGGCGCAGTCGGGCACCGAGACGGTGAAGTCGGACGCACAGTCCGAGGCCGACCACCTCAAGTCCGAGGCGCAGTCCTCGGGAGAGTCGGTCAAGCAGACCCGCGAGCAGTGATCGCCTGAGCACGCAGCGCCCGCCCCGGTACGTCTGGGGCGGGCGCTCCGTCATTCACCGCGCGGGCCCTCCGCGCACGGCCCGGAGAACTAGAGTGAGAGACATGGACATCGACACGAACGCCCTCGAACGCGACCTCGGCTTCCGCCTCCTCGGGGAGACCTTCTACCTCCAGGCGCTCGACCAGCTGTCGGTCAACGGCCTCGACCAGCCGTCCGTCGTGCCGGACTGGACCCGCAAGCACGTCGCCCTCCACGTCACGTACAACGCCGAGGGGTTCCTCCGCCTCCTCGAATGGGCGCGGACCGGCGAGGAGAACCCGATGTACCCGTCCCGCGCCTGGCGCGACGAGCAGATCGCCGAGGGCGTCGCCCACACCTCGGGCGCGGATGCGATCACGCTCGCCCACGAGGTCGCCGACGACCTCACCGAGGAGTTCGACGGCATGCCCGACGAGGCCTGGGCCGCCGAGGTCGTGTCCGGGCGCGGCGACCCGATCCGGGCCGCGGACATCCCGTGGCTGCGCGCCCGCGAGGTGTGGATGCACAGCCTCGACCTCGGTATCGGGATGACGGCGCGGGACTTCCCGGCCGAGGTCGTCGACCGGCTGCTCGACGACGTCGATGCGGTCTGGGCCGGATGGGACGAGCCCGTCCACTACCGGATCCACCTCACCGACCGGCCGGATGGCCCGGACCGGGTGATCCGCCACGGTGCGGAGGGCTCCGCCCCGGAGGCCCCGGTCGAGGTCACGGGCGAAGCGGCCGAGGTGCTGTCCTATCTCACCGGTCGCGGATGGCCCGCCTCGGTGTCCGACGACTCCGACAAGGGCGGCCGCGGCGATTCCACCCCCGAGGACCTGCCTGCACCGCCCCCGTGGCTCTGAGCCCGGGCGTGCAGGTCCGATTCAGGCCCGCCGGCGGCGATAGAGCATGAGCTCGCCTGCGCGCGGCGCATCGGTCCGCGCGGACCGGCCCGGGGCGAGCGCCCCCGCGATCCGGAGGTCCGGGCGGGTGCCGTGCACGATCGACACGACATCCCCGGCGGCACCGGCGGCGAACACCCTGCCGCCCCCGCCGGCGAGTGCGGCGTCGAGGCGTTCGGCGAGTGACCGAGCGTGCGCGCCGAGCGATTCGACCTCGCGCTGCAGCTCGAGGATCCGCTTGATCCCGGCGAGGTTGATCCCCTCGTCCTGGGACAGGCGCTGGATGAGCTGGAGGCGGTCGATGTCCGCCGCGGAGTAGCGCCGACCCCGGCCCGAGGCGCGCTCGGGCACGACGAGCCCCAGCCGGTCGTACTGCCGCAGAGTCTGCGGGTGCATCCCGGCGAGCTCGGCGGCCACCGAGATCACGTAGACCGCTGCGGTGCGTCCGATCGCCATGGTGCGCCACCTCCTCCGTTCATCGGGTCATCGTCCGCCGGGGCTCTTCTGCCTCGCGGATCGGTTCAGCTCGACTTCGCCTGCGAGTACAGGCCTGCGCGCGGGTCCTCGTCCGCGGTCGCCTTCTTGAATGCCTCGACGGCCTCCTTCGCCTCGGCGCTGAGCGTCCGGGGCACGGCGACCTCGATGGTGACGAGCAGGTCGCCGGTGCGCGACTTGCCCTCGATGCCCTTGCCGCGGATCCGCAGCACCCGGCCCGACGGGGTGCCGGCCGGGACCTTCATCCGCACCGGCATGCCCGAGAGCGTGGGGACCTCGACCTCGGCGCCGAGCGCCGCCTCGTCGAAGGTCACCGGCAGCTCCATCCGGAGGTTGTCGCCGTCGCGGCTGAAGACCGGGTGGGCGTCTACGTTGACGGTGAGGACGACGTCGCCGTGCTCTCCGCCGTTCGGGCTCGGCTTGCCCTTGCCCTTGACGCGGATCTTCTGGCCGTCCTTGACCCCTACGGGAGTGCGGACGCTCAGCGGCTTGCCCGACGGCATCCGGAGCTTGACCGTGGCGCCCTTGGCGGCCTCGGTGAAGGACAGCCGGGTCGTCGCCTTGATGTCCCCGCCCTTCTGGGGGCCGGTCGAGAACCCGCCGCCGTAGGGCGACTGACCGCCGAATCCGCCGAACAGGTCGCCGAGGTCCGGGGGCACGTCGCCGTAGGGCGATTGGCCGCCGTCCCGCGTGGTGTACCGGGGGTACTGGCGGCCATTGCCGCCGGTGTTGAACAGACCGGAGAAGATGTCCTCGAACCCGCCGGCCTGACCCCCGCCGCCGGAGCCCGCGGAGAAGCGGGCGCCGCGGCCCATCGCGCGGACCTGGTCGTACTGCTCGCGGGTCTCCTTGTCGGAGAGCACCTGGTTGGCCTGGCTGATCTCCTTGAACCGCGCCTCGGCCGCGGCGTCGCCCGGGTTGGTGTCCGGGTGGTACTTGCGGGCCAGCTTGCGGTAGGCCTTCTTGATCTCCGCGTCCGTGGCGTCCTTGGAGACGCCGAGGGTCGCGTAGTAGTCCTTGTCGAACCATTCGTTCTGAGGTCCCGTGTTCACCTGGCACCTCCTTCCTGTGAGCTCACGCTCGCGTCGATCCGGTCATGGTGGTCTGGCATGGGTGTCGTTCTCTTCCTCACGTGCCGAGCGGCAGGCGGCGGAGCCTCCTGCCGCCGGGCCCGTGCCCGAGGTGCGCCGCTGGTCCGCGCGCCCCGCTCCGCTCGGGGCGGGGGCTGCGGTCGGCGGGCACCTCGGGAGCGGATCATTCGGCAGGTGCCTGGACGCCCACCCGGGCGGCCCGGATCACGCGATCGCCGATCCGGTAGCCCGGCTGCATGACGAGGAACACCGTGGCGGTGTCGACCTCGTCGGAGGGCTGCTGCATGAGCGCCTCGTGGATGTTCGGGTCGAACTCCTCGCCCGGCTCGCCGAACTGGACGACGCCGATCTTCTCGAGCGACGCGACGAGCTTCGTCGCATGCGTCTCGAACGGACCGGACACGTCACCGTTCTCCTGAGCCAGCTTGAGCTCGTCGAGCACCGGGAACAGCGCTTCGACGACGGCCTGCACGCCGGTCTCCCGGGCGCGGTCCTGCTCGCGCTTGGCACGCATCCTAAAGGCGGCGTACTCGGCGTTGATCCGCTGCAGGTCCTCGAGCCGCTCGGCTGCGAGGCGCGCATCGGCGGACTGCTCGTCCTCGACCGCTCCCTCCACCGGGGCCTCGGTGTCGTCGATCCCGGAGATGTCGTCGGGGACGTCGACTCCGGGCTCCGCCGCGGCACCGGTGCCCGCCTGCGCAACGGCCTGCGGGTCGGTCTCCGGGGCGGGGGCCCCGCCGGTGGCCACGTCGGGCTCGGCGGGTGCCTCGGACTCGGGAGCGGGACCGCCGGAGGGGTTCCGGACCTCGCCGGTCTCCGGGTCGATGCGGCGCTTGTCGCTGAACGAGAAGCCCTGCTCGGCTGCGCCGTTCTCGGGATTCTCGGCAGTCATTACTTCTTCTCCTCGTCCTCGTCCACGACCTCGGCGTCGACGACCTCGTCATCGGAGTCCGAGGACCCGGCCGCGGCGTCGCCCTCGCCGGCGGCACCGGCGTCCTGCGCGTTCTGCGCGTAGAGCGCCTCGCCGATCTTGGTCTGGCTCTGCGAGAGCTTCTCCACGGCGGACTTCACGGCGTCGTCGTCATCGCCCTTGAGCGCTTCCTTGACGGCCTCGACGTCCGCGCTGACCTCGGTCTTGACGTCCTCGGGCAGCTTGTCGTCGTTGTCCGCGATGAGCTTCTCGGTCGAGTAGGCGAGGTTCTCCGCGAGGTTCCGGTTGTCGGCGGCCTCACGGCGCTTCTTGTCCTCGTCGGCGTGCTCCTCGGCCTCGCGCACCATGCGATCGATGTCCTCCTGCGGGATCGCGGATCCGCCGGAGATCGTCATCGACTGCTCCTGGCCGGTGCCCTTGTCCTTCGCGGACACGTGCACGATGCCGTTGGCGTCGATGTCGAAGGACACCTCGATCTGGGGCATGCCGCGCGGGGCGGGTGCGATGCCGGTGAGCTCGAAGGTCCCGAGCGCCTTGTTGTCGCGGGTGAACTGGCGCTCGCCCTGGAAGACCTGGATCGACACGCTGGGCTGGTTGTCCTCAGCGGTGGTGAAGGTCTCCGACTTCTTGGTCGGGATCGGGGTGTTGCGCTCGATGAGCTTGGTCATCACACCGCCCTTGGTCTCGAGGCCGAGGGACAGCGGGGTGACGTCGATGAGCAGCACGTCCTTGCGCTCACCCTTGAGGACGCCGGCCTGGACGGCGGCGCCGATCGCGACGACCTCGTCCGGGTTGACGCCCTTGTTGGGCTCCTTGCCGCCGGTGAGCTCCTTGACGACCTCGGACACCGCGGGCATGCGGGTCGAGCCGCCCACGAGCACCACGTGGTCGATGTCGGCGAGCTTGATGCCGGCGTCGGCGATGACGGCCTCGAAGGGCTTCTTCGTCCGCTCGAGGAGGTCCTTGGTGAGGTCCTCGAACTTCGCGCGGGTGAGGGTCTCGTCGAGGTGGATCGGGCCGTTCTCGCTCATCGAGAGGTACTGCAGCGAGATGTTCGTGCTCGTCGCGCTCGACAGCTCCTTCTTCGCCTGCTCCGCGGCCTCCTTGAGGCGCTGCATCGCAGTGGTGTCCTTGGACAGGTCCACGCCGTAGCCGTTCTTGACCTCGGACACGAGCCAGTCGACGATCCGCTGGTCCCAGTCGTCGCCGCCGAGCTTGTTGTCGCCCGAGGTGGCGCGCACCTGGATGGTGGAGAAGTCGTCGTCGTCCTTGCCGACCTCGAGGAGCGAGACGTCGAAGGTGCCGCCGCCGAGGTCGAAGACGAGGATGAGCTCATCCTCCTTGCCGCGCTCGAGGCCGTAGGCCAGAGCGGCGGCGGTGGGCTCGTTGATGATGCGCAGGACGTTGAGCCCGGCGATCTGTCCGGCATCCTTGGTGGCCTGACGCTGCGCGTCGTTGTAGTAGGCCGGGACGGTGATGACGGCGTCGGTGACGTCCTCCTGCAGGTACTCCTCGGCGTCGTGCTTGAGCTTCTGGAGGATGCGGGCGGAGATCTCCGGCGCGGTGAGGGTCTTGCCGCCGATCTCGGTGCTCCAGTCGGTGCCCATGTGGCGCTTGACGGAGGCGACGGTGTTCTTGACGTTGGTGACGGCCTGACGCTTGGCGATCTCGCCGACGAGCGAGTCGCCGTTCTTGTTGACCGCGACGACGGACGGCGTGGTGCGCCCGCCCTCGGCGTTCGCGATGACCTTGGGCTCTCCGCCCTCGAGGACGGCGACGACCGAGTTGGTGGTGCCGAGGTCGATGCCTACTGCACGTGCCATGGGGTAACTCCTTTTCGTGGATGGACGAGTCGGCGGTTCGATGTGCCCGGGCGGGCGGCTCCGCGACGGCCGCGTCCGAATCGGACCCCGCCTGCTGCGGGGCCCGCCCCGGGAGACGGTCGCGGAGCCACTCGCCCGAACACATTGAGTGCCATCGACTCAAGCTTTGAACGATGCCGTCCGGGTGTCAAATCCGTCCGGCGAAAGTTGCGTACACCTGACTCAACTCTAGGACGGAAGGGTTTATTCCGGGGTCCGCGCAGAAGTCTCGCCCCGTCCATCGGCAGCCCGAGTGCGGGGGCGGTAGGCCCGCTCGCCTGGGCCGGCGTCCCTTCGGTCGGGCCCCTCATCCATCTGCCCCAGCGCGGAGAGGTCCTCGAGGTCGACCTCGCGGTCAACCGTCCCGTCTGAGCGTTCGCCTGGCCGTCGACCGCTCCCGTGCGGGCAGCGTGCGGGCCGAGAGCGGCGGAGTGCCGTCCCAGCGGCGTACCAGCCGCCAGCGGTCGACCACCGGCGCGTGCATGAGGCGCTCCGGCTCCGACCAGGGCCAGGTCATGAGCATCCAGACGACCGCGACGACGGCGATCTCGACGCCGATGTACCACGGCCATCCGCCCAGCAGGTCGAGCACGGAGAACCCCGCCGGCGGCCGGGAGAGGTACCCGTAGTTCGCCCCGGTGGCCGCGTTCACCGTCATCGCGACGACGGCCCAGCCGAGCGCCGCACCGTAGGCGACCCCGAAGCCGCGCCAGGTCGGGCGATAGCCGAGACCCCAGACGAGGACGATCGGCGCCCACAGGACGAGCGCGTGGAGGAACCAGTACACGGTGAACTCGAGCACGGGGTACTGCTCGTAGTTGAGATCCGGGGTGAGCACCGACTGGAGATTGAGCGTGAGGCCCCAGTAGTAGGTGATCGCGATCGCCCACCCGGCCCGGGTGATGAGGGCGACGGCGGTGACGATGCGGAGGACGTCGGAGTAGTGGAACGGCAGCGACTGCTCGATGGTCCAGTGCGCGGGAATCATCCCCCACAGCAGCCAGCCGACCGCGACGACGAGGAGCACCCATCCGGCGGCGCAGGTGACCCGGCATTCGGCACGGGTGCCGCGGACCCGGCGGGCGATGAGCACGAGCAGGATCGCGCCCACGGCGATGCACGCGAGCGCCGTGGCGTGCTCGGACCCGAACAGCGTCATCCGCGCACTCGACCCGTCCATTCCGCCGACACCCCCTGCCCGTCCGCTCACGCGGGGTGGTGAGCACGCCGCGTGAGCGATCTGTCGCTGTTCCCCGATTCTAGGCCCGCACCGCGCCGACCGCCCCGGGTGTCCGGTGCTTGCACTCTCCGCCACCGTGCACGAGAGTCCGAGGGAGGACAGATCTCGACCGACGACGGGACCGCGCATGACCGACCGAGCACCGCTCCCCCCTCCGCCGCCGCCCGGCGACCGGGGACAGGGTCCGCACTCCGTCCCGCCGCGCGCGCCCGCGCCGCACCTCGCGGGGCCGGCGCGGCACCCCGCAGGGCCCGTGCCGCATGCCGCCGGGCCCGCGCAGGCACCTCGGCGGGGGCCCTTCATCGGTCTCGGCGTCACGCTCCTCGTCCTCGGGGTGCTCGGCATCGGCGCGTCCGTGCTGATCTTCATCCTGCCGTTCGGCCTCTTCCTCCTGGGCGGGGGCGGGAACACCGAGGCCTTCGACGGTTTCGCAGCAGGCTTCCAGATCACCGCGCTCGTCGTCGCCGTGCTGAGCGTGTGCGCGATCGGCGGAGGGATCACCCTCCTCGTCATCGGCAGCCGACGCCGGTGAACCGGGACCTCCCGATGGACACCCCACCGGTCCCGCTCACCGACGTTCCGGTGATCCGCACCGATGTGCTCGTCGTGGGGGCCGGTCCCACCGGTCTCATGGCCGGCCTCGTGCTCGCGCGCGCCGGGGTCGAGGCCCTCGTCATCGACGCGAAGCCCGGCCCCACTCGGGAATCCCGGGCCGTGGCCGTGCAGGCGAGATCGATGGAGATCTACGACCAGCTCGGCCTCGCCGACCGGATCCTGAGCACATCCCACCTCGCCGAACGCGTCCAGATGGGCACTTCGACCGCAGCTCGGACCCTGCCCATCGAGAGGATGCAGGAGGCGGACACGCGATTCCCCGGACTGCGCGTGTTCGAGCAGAGTCGCAACGAAGCCCTGCTCGCCGAGGCGCTCGCGGAGGACGACCGGCCCGTGCGCTATCGCCACTCGCTCATTGCGCTCCTCACCGGCGCCCGGGCTGCCGATGCCGAGGTGCGGGCGCTCGTCAGCGATCCGTCCGGGCTCCTCGTCGTCGAGGCGAAATGGTGCATCGGCGCCGACGGCTCCCATTCCCCGGTCCGCGCCGCGATCGGGGCCACCTTCGACGGCGTCACGGACGAGGGCGACTTCTGGGTCGCCGATGCGCGCGTCTCCGCGGGACTGGTGCCCGGGATCGTCTCCATCCGCATGGGGCGCCGACTCCTCGCACTCGCGTTCCCGATGTCGGATGACGGCGACTTCCGACTGGTCGGCCTCCGCACCCCCGACATGGCCGACGCATCCGCCGTCACGGCCCGGCTGCGGACGGAATTCGGCATCGAGCTCGCCGCTCTCCGGTGGTTCTCCACGTACCGGATCCACCATCGGGTGGCCTCCGCGTTCCGGGGCGGGAGGGCCTTCCTCGCGGGCCACGCCGCGCACGTCCACTCCCCGGTGGGCGGCCAGGGGATGAACACCGGCCTGCAGGACGCCCACGACCTCGGGCTGTTCCTCGCCGACGTCGTCCATGGACGGGCCGATCCGTCGGCGCTCGACCGGTACGAGGCCGAGCGCCGCCCGGTGGCTCTCACCCTCGTGTCCGTCACCGACCGCGCCTTTCGGGCTGGTCGCCCGGCCGAACCGCCTGACAGCAGGGGCGAGGCGGATCGCCGCCGGAACGGTGTTCCCGCTCGCCTCCCGACTGGCCGGCTCCGCACTCGGGGCGCGTCTCGCCGGGTATCTGGGCCAGTACCGCATCCGGTACCCGATCGCGGGCCGGGCCGGTTCGGGTGCTGTCGGCCTCCGGCTGCCACCTGTGGATGACAACGCCGCTGCGCTGCGGCGGCTCTCGTGGCAGCTCCACGTCTACGGCGGAGCAGCGGAGCGACCCGCGGTGCCGGACTGGGTGGCAGGGCCGTTGACGTTCCCGGCGGATCCGCGCGGCCGGCTGCTCCCCGATCGCCTCCACCTCATCCGCCCTGATGGATTCGTCGCCGCCGCCGTACCGATGACGGAGGGCCGGGCCGATGCCCGGGCGCTCACTGCTGCGATGCAGGCCCAGGGGCTGCGCCTCTCGGCCGCAGGGTAGCCCGTCAGTCCGCGGGGTCGTCCGCCGGCACCTCGTGCGCACGGCATTCCCGGCTACCATGGCACGAGCGCCCGCGGCACCCGGCGGGCACCGCTCGCTCCGTAACGCTCGCCCCGACGCCAAGGACAGACCGTGGCCCCCGAAACGTCACCCCCGCACCCCGACCGGCCGGGCGCCCCCGGTTCCGCCGCGGACAGCGCTCCCCCTGCAGACGGCGCCTCGGCTGCCGACAGGACCACCCCGGCGGACGGGGAACCGACGGAGGAGCGCACGCCGCCCCAGTCCTGGGACGACATCAAGCCGTGGAAGGGCACGGCCACCGGAGTCGACAAGACGCTCCTGTTCGCGATCTTCGCCGTCCCCGCCTTCTACCTCATCATGATGCCGTTCCGGCCGTTCCTCATCGCGAACCAGCCGATCCTCCTCGAGTTCCTCACCGGTGCGAAGACCGCGATCGTCGGAGCTGCCGCCTTTGCGCGGATCGGTGAGTTCCCGCTCTGGCTCGTCATCCTCGCCGGATTCGTCGGCATGGCGAAGTTCGACTGGCTGTTCTGGCTCGCCGGCCGGCGCTGGGGCGACGGCATCCTCAACATCTTCACCTCGACCGAGCGCCAGCGCCGGCAGGTCGAGAAATTCCGGCGGATGCCCACCTGGCTCCTCTTCCTCCTCACCGTCATCAGCCGCCTGCCCGGGATCCCCGGCACCCTCGTGTGGCTCGTCGCCGGGTGGAGCGGCATGCGGCTGTGGTTGTTCCTCGTCGCCGACCTCCTCGCCTGCCTCATCGTCACCGTCGGCGTCGCGCTCCTCGGCTACTCGCTCGGCCAGGCCGCCGTCGACGTCATCCAGACGATCGACCGCTACGCGCTGTGGATCAGCCTCGGACTCGTCGTCGTCATCGCCGTGTGGTCCGGGATGCGGGCGAACCGGACCGCGAAAGACACGGAGGCCTGACCCGCTCGTCGCGCCCGTCCCGGCGCCGGGCCCAGGGGGATCCTCCTCCCGAGCCCACCCTTGACCGGGCACCCGGTGCCGGTCATCCTGAACCCATGGCCGCGCATTCGACGAACACCGCCGACACCCTCATCACCGTCGCCCCCGACACCCGCGCCACGCAGTCCCGGGCCCCGGACGTCGATGCGGCCACGCCCTCGGTGGCCGCCGGCCAGTTCGCGCTCATCGATGCCGATCCGTACACCCACACCTCGGACGAGGTGATCTTCACCGTGTGGGCCGACCGCCGCGGGATCGCCGAGGAGGACCGCAAGGCCGCGCGGGCGGAGTACTTCTCCAAGGACCAGGCGTGCCTGCGCACCTCGCCGCTCACCAAGACCCACGGCTTCGGTATCCACTCCGATGCGGGCGGACGCGTCGCCCTGGTCCCCATGGAGTCCGCTCGCTACGCGGAGCTGCTCGCCGACGACGCGGTGACGAAGCGCCCGGCGATGCGCGCAAGCCGCAGATGACCCTGGAATCCCGGGGTCTGTCCGCCGTATCCTGAGAACGGGCACCGGTCACCGCCGCCCGCACCCCGGCCGCGACGATGCGACAGCGGGGATCTCCCGGACCGAAGGAGCGATCATGCCGATCATCCGGACCGAATCCGATCTCGAGCAGCTCACGACCACCGTCGTCGGCGAGTTCGCAGCACCGCTCGAGGCGCTCTGGGAGATGTGGGCCGACCCCCGCCGGCTTGAGCGCTGGTGGGGACCTCCCGGCTTCCCCGCGACCGTCGACGAGCACGAGCTCAAGCCCGGTGGCATCGTCAAATACCACATGACCGGGCCCGACGGCACCGAGCATCCGGGATGGTGGCAGGTGCTCGCCGTCGATCCGCCCACCCGTCTCGAGTTCCGCGACGGGTTCGCCGACGACGCCGGAGAGGTGAGCGAATCCGGCCCGGTGACGGTGACGAACGTCGACCTCGAACCGTGCGGGAGCGGCTGCACCCGGATGACGATGATCGGACGCTACGCCTCGGCCGAATCCCTCCAGGAGGTCCTCGACATGGGCGCCCTCGAGGGGATGCGCCAGGCCGCCGATCAGATCGACGCGCTGCTCGCCGCACAGTCCTGACCCGCTCTGCGCACCCGCGCACTGCCGACGGCGCAGGGTCGATTACGATGACGAGCATGCCCCACGGCCCTGCGCCTCGCCTCCTCACCGCCTCCGGCTCGACGCCGTGGCGGCAGCGCGTGCACCGCACGCTCGCCGGCTGCGCGCTGCTCGCTCTCGCAGCCTGCTCCTCACCCGGAACGACCGTGACCGCCGACGGCGGTGCCGCGGAGCCCGCACCGACCCGGACCTCCGCGTCGGAGCCCATCCCTGCCCCGGCCCAGTCCGCGGCGAGCGACGCCCCGACCGAAGTGCCCACGACGGGCAGCGGAACGTGGGCGAGCAGCGAGGAGGCGATCGGACCCAACCGCGACGAGGGCCGGAGCTTCGCGGTCGCCGTCCGTGTCGAGGACGACATGCCGATCGACGTCGAAGCCGCCGCCGAGTTCGTCATCGACACCCTGCAGGACGAGCGCGGCTGGCAGGAGCTCGATGGCGTGGCATTCGAACTCGTCGTCGATCCCGACGAGGCCGATTCGGTCATCAGCATCGCGAGCCCGGACACGGTCGATCGGATGTGCGCCCCTCTCATCACCAACGGCGAGCTGTCGTGCCGGAACGGACCGAACGTCATCCTCAACGCCAAGCGCTGGATGCTCGGCACCGACGAGTTCGACGATCTCGAGGTGTACCGGCAGTACCTCGTCAACCACGAGGTGGGGCACGCGCTCGGCCACGGACACGTGAGCTGCCCCGGCCCGGGCGAACCGGCACCCCTCATGCAGCAGCAGTCCAAGGGGCTCGACGGGTGCGCGCCGAATGCCTGGCCGACGATCGCATGAAACCTGCCGCATTCGCCTCCTCCGGTGTAAGGTGGAGGCCTGCGAGAACATGTCGAATCTCGCAGTGTTCCGCGCACCTCCTGTTCCTCGGCCACCGATGACCGGGCGGACGATCGCACCCGCCGACCGGCGGCGAACCGAGCGATCACAATCCGCTCAAATGTTACTAATCAGTAGATTGTCGGGTCGGGCGGGTGTACAGTGACCGAGAATGTCCACGACTCCAGCAGACCGCAGTCGGTTCCGATCGAACCGCAGCCGGTCCCTCCGCATCCGCGGGTACGAAAGGCCATGACGTGTTCACCAGCGCCGAAAGCGGTACCACGCGCCCCAATCCCGTATGGAAGCGCATCCATGACGACCTGAGCTCGCGCATTTACTCCGGCGAGTTCACCGACGGGTTCCCCGGGGAGGTCCAGCTCGCCGAGGACTACGGTGTGAGCCGCGGCACCGTTCGCCAGGCACTGCGACCGCTGCGCGATGCGGGGGTCATCATCTCCCACCGGGGGCGCGCACCCCAGGTGCAGACCAGGGATCCGTGGACGGCGAGCGGTCCGGACTACACTCTCCTTCCTCCGCTCGAAGGCGATCTGTCGATCGGGACGACCCGCACGCGCGAGCAGCGGACCGAGCTCAACAAGGACGCCGCGGCCAAGCTCGGCGTGGAATCGGACACCGCTCTGCTCCACCTGGCATGGACCTACTGCTCGGACGACGGACCGGTGTCCGTCGGGGACAGCTGGATCCCGCTGCGCTTCGCCGAGCCGATCGCCGATCTCGACTTCTCGACCACGAGCCTGTACCGGGAGCTCAGCGTGGTGTGCGGGATCAGCGTCGACGGCGGATCCGAGACCATGCAAGCGATCACCGCCGATGCAGAGCTCGCCGCGGAGCTCGAGTGCGAGGTCGGAGCCCCGGTCCTCGAGTACAGCCGCCTCTCGTTGTCGGGCGACACCCCGATCGAGTACCGCACCGGGGCGATCCTCGGTGAGGCGATGTCCGTCACCCATCGCTTCTGACCTCGCTGCCGGTCCACCCCCCGGGACCGGAGCCGTCCGGGTTCCGACCGCTGGGCGCCGCCTCGGCCGTCTGCGATCCGCCTGCTCAGGCCCCGTCCCTGCTCGGCAGCTCGAGCCGCCGACCCGTCCACCCCTCTCTCAGCCGCAGGTCATGGGAGGCGACGACCACCACCCCCGGATAGTCCGGCAGCGCGGCCTCGAGCTGGGTGACGACCAGGAGCGAGAGGTGGTTGGTCGGTTCGTCGAGTAGCAGGACGTCAGGCGGGTCGGCGAGCACGAGCGCGAGGGCGAGGCGCCGCCGCTGGCCGCCGCTGAGCTCGCCGACCGGCCGGTTCTCGTCCCGCCCGGCGATGAGCCCGAAGGTCGACAGGGGCACGCGCGCGGCCATCTCCTGCCCGAGCCCGTCCGCATAGACCTGTGACGCGCTGCGCCCGCAGCCCTCGCCGCGCGGGTCGGGCAGCTCGGTCGACTGGGCGAGGAATCCGACCCGGAGGCCGCGTGCTCGGTGCACGGTCCCGCTCGTCGGCTCGAGCCGGCCGGCCAGAACGCTCATCAACGTCGACTTCCCCACCCCGTTCGCTCCGGTGACGAGCCACTTCTCCCCCGCTCCGACGGTCAGCGAGGTCGGTGCCAGCCGCCCGTCGATCGCGACCGCCGAGGCGGTGAGGACCGCGCCCGAGGCGGCGACGACCCGGCCCGCTCCGGCGCGGACCGGATGGGCGGCGCCAGCACCCCGGCCGGCGGTCTCCGTCTGCGCGCTCCGGGCGCTCCCGGCCCGCGACCCGGCGAGCAGACCGCGGAACCACAGCTGCGCCGGGGGCTTGCGGATCTGCTCGGCCTCGAGCTCGGCGAGGCGGGCCCGCGCGCTGCGCAGCCGCCGGGAGACCACCGCGGCGTTGCGGTCGGCGTAGAACTTCCTCGCTGAGCGCGCCTCGGTCCGGGGACCCCGCCCGGCATGCCCGACGGTGCCGCTGTCCGCCACGGCCGCCCGCAGGCGCGACAGCTCCTCCTGCTCATCGCGATGCTGCTTCTCCCAGCGGTCCTGTGCATCGAGCCGCGCGAGCACGTAATCGGTGTAGGAGCCGGTGAACCGGGTGACACCCACTCCCGCACCGACGTCTCCCCCGGTGAGCACTCCGGTGAGGGCGTGCGGCAGCGGTGAGGGATCGAGGTCGACGAGGTGGCCGACGGTCGCGTCGAGGAACGCACGATCATGGGAGGCGAGCAGCACGACGCCGGACCAGGAGCGCAGGGTCCCGGTGAGGTGCCGGGCGGCGGAGTCGTCGAGGTGGTTCGTCGGCTCGTCGAGCAGCAGCACGTCCGGTCGGCTGAGCAGGAGCCAGGCGAGCGACAGTCGCGACACCTGTCCGCCGGACAGGTCGCCGGTGGGACGGTCCCGGGGGATGCCGGCGAGCCCGAGCCCCGCGACCGTCGCCTCGACGTGCGCATCGACCGACCACACGTCGAGCCGCCGAGCCCGTTCGAGCGCGGAATCGTATTCCGCGGCGGCCTGCGCATCCCCGGGCCGGCGCGCGAGGGCCGCCGCCGAGGCGTCGACCGCTGCGGCAGCCGCGCGCAGGGGTGCCACCGCATCTTCGAGAGCATCACCCACCGCGGTCCCGGCCGTGAATGGCGGTTCCTGATGGAGCAGGCCGATCCGTGCCGCTCCTCCGGGGACGCGGGCGGCGACCGCGCCGGAGTCGGGGGCGAGATGCCCGGCGGCGATCCGGAGCAGCGTCGACTTCCCGGTGCCGTTCTCGCCGATGAGACCCACCGGCGATCCGGCGGGCACGGTGAGGGTGATGTCGGTGAGCACCCGGTGGGAGCCGAAGGAGTGGGAGATCCCGTCGAGGCGCAGATGGGCTCCGCGGTTCGGCGAGGACGAGGGGAACGAAGAGGATGAGACTGACATGATGACCCATGCAGACGTCGATGGTCCCGCCGGGCGCACGGCCGCAGCGCGGGAGGGGGCGACATCAGCTCTTCATGGTCACCCAGTGTAGCGGGCGGGACCGAGCAGGCCGGTCACAGCGCGGCCGGCCCGGTCGCACAGCACGTTCGGACGCGCCGTGGGCTCAGGCGCGCAGGGCGAGTGCGAAGGGCAGGACGGCGGCGGCCCCGGCGCGACGGAGCTCTCGGGCGGCCGCGGTCATCGTCCAGCGGGAGACGATCTCGTCGTCGACGAGCAGCACCGTGCGGCCGTCCACCGCGGCGGCGAGCTCAGGGCTCACCGCGAAGGCGTCGTGGACGTCGCGCACCCGGAATGCGCTGTTGACGTCGGGACTGCCGGCCGCCCGGCGGGCGATCAGCGGGCCGGCGTCCTCGAGCCGACCGACGCGCGCGAGCTCCGCGGCGAGCGAGGCGACCGTCGCGGGACGGCGTGCGTTGGGGACCGCGACGACGACTTCAGGGCGGGTGTCCCAGTTCCAGTCGGCGAGCACGCGGACGCAGTGCTTCCCGATGTCCGACGGCACGGGCCGGTCCTCCGCACCGGGGTCGAGGAACTCGCGGAGGAGCTGACCGGGACCGAGGTCGGTGAGCCGGGCGACGACTCGACCGACCTCGCTCCGCTCCCCCTCCGGGATCCGGCCCTTGAGCTCGACGCCGATCGACGGCAGTCCCGTCGGCCAGGACACCCGGGGCTCCACCGGCAGTCCGACGGCACTGAGCACCGAGCGGGCGGCCGTGCGACCGGATTCGGACACCGCATCCGACCACCACTGACCCGCGCAGGTGTCGCACCGCCCGCAGTCCGCGGCCTCCGGATCGTCAAGCTGTTCGGCGAGGAAGCGCATGCGGCAGCCGGCGGCGGCCTCGTAGTCGAGCATCGCTGCGGCCTCGCGCCTCCGGGCGGCCGCGACGTTCGCATAGCGCTCCGCGTCGTAGGTCCACCCGCGTCCGGTGGAGACGAAGCCGCCGGCCACCCGGTCGACCGCGCCGTCGACCTGGAGAGTCTTGAGCAGGAGATCGAGGCGGGACCGCCTGACCCCGACGAGGGTCTCGAGACGGGGAACCGACAGGGGTGCGCCGCCGGCATCCGCGAGCGCCGCGAGCACGGCGGTCGCGTCATCCTCCTCCGGCATCGAGGCCGTCGCGAAGTACTCCCAGATGTCCTCGTCCTCCGCACCGGGCAGCAGCAGGACATCGGCGGACTCGGTGGCGCGGCCGGCACGGCCGACCTGCTGGTAGTACGCCACGGGCGAGGAGGGTGCACCCAGGTGGACGACGAATCCGAGGTCGGGCTTGTCGAAGCCCATCCCCAGGGCCGAGGTCGCGACGAGCGCCTTGAGCCGGTTCGCCTTGAGGTCGCCCTCGAGCCGCTCCCGCTCCTCCGGATCCGTGCCGCCGGTGTACGCGGCGACGTCCCACCCGGAGTCGCGCAGGGCACGGGCGGTGTCCTGCGCGGCGGCGACGGTGAGCGTGTAGATGATGCCGGAGCCGGTGAGATCGCCGAGGTGCTCGGCGAGCCACGCGATGCGTACGCTCGGCGGGCGGACGGGTGCGACACCGAGGCGCAGCGAGGCCCGCGACAGGGGTCCGCGGATGACGAGGGTGTCGGTGCCGAGCTGGTCGGCGACATCGTCGACCACCCGCGCGTTGGCCGTCGCCGTGGTCGCGAGGACGGGGAGATCCCCCGGCAGAACCGCCAGCAGGGCACCGATGCGCCGGTAGTCCGGGCGGAAGTCGTGGCCCCAGTCGGAGATGCAGTGGGCCTCGTCGACGACGATCATCCCCACCTCGGTGAGCAGGTCTCCGAGCACGTGGTCGCGGAACTTCGGATTGGTGAGACGCTCCGGGGAGATGAGGAGGACGTCCACGGCACCGGCGCCGAGGTCCGCGAGCACCGAGTCCCATTCGGTGACGTTGGAGGAATTCAGGGTCACCGCGTGCACACCGGCGCGGGCGGCGGCCTCGACCTGGTCGCGCATGAGCGCAAGCAGCGGGGAGATGATGAGGGAGGGACCGCGGCCTGAGGCGCGGAGGAGCTTCGCCGCGACGAAGTAGACCGCGGACTTGCCCCACCCGGTGCGCTGGACGACGAGCGCGCGACGTCGCCCGGCCACGAGCGCCTCGATCGCCTCGAACTGCCCCGGATGGAAGGCGGCGTCCTGCCGTCCGGTGAGCTCCCGCAGTGCGGCGAGGGCCTGGGTGCCGAGTGCGCTGTCCATGCCGCCGAGTCTAGGAGGGGGCACGGACACGGGTGCCATGACCCCGGACCCGGCGTAGACTGCCGGTCATGACCGACACCGACACCCGCCCGGTCGTCTCGACCGCGCATGTCACGACCGATCGCCCCGGCCGCTACGCCAAGCAGCTCGTGTCCCACATGGGCCGGAAGACCCAGGCCGCCTGGGACCCGGAGACCGGGAAGGGCACGATCGAGTTCGCCGACGGCGCCGTCCTCGCAACCCTCACCGACCGCGCCGACTCGCTCGACATCGAGATCACCGCCCCGGCGGACTCCGTCGAGCGCTTCGAGGGGGTCGTCGGTCGGCACCTCGTGCGGTTCGGCAGCCGCGACGAGCTCGTGTGCACCTGGACGCGATCGGACGGCTCGCCGGGCACCGAGCAGCGCCACACCGGCGACGAGGGCTGACCCGCCGGGCTCAGCCGGCCTGCGACTCCAGGCTGTCGCGGATCTGCTCCGCTGCGGAGACGAGGTCCTCCTCCACGTCGGGGTTGACGGTCGACACCCCGATGAGGGAGATGAGCGCGGAGCCGACCGGCAGGTGGACGAAGGTGTTCGTCACCTCGACCCCCTGAAACCCGACTTTCATGTCATAGGCCGTCGCTCCCTCGATCCCGACATCGACGGGCTCGATGCTCGACTCAGCGGGGCCGCCGGTACCCTCCATGTCGATCGTCATCGTCGCGCACGGTGCGACGAGACTTTCCTGGGCGGTGATCGCCTCCTCGACCGCTTCGCTCGAGTCGAGTGCGATTCCGCCGGCGCTCATCCCCGAATCCTGCGCGATCCCCACGACGCCGGACGAGGAATCCGGCATATGGCCCACCGCCTCCTCATACGCGGTCGCGCATTCCGCCGGCTCGATCCCGACCTCGCTGGGATCGAAGCTGAAATCCCCGAGATCGCTCGACTCGCTCACCGAGAACGACGCCCCGTCGAGATCCACGGACTCGATCGCGGTGCGGATCTGATCATCGGTGTACACCGTCTCCGGCTCGCCGCCGATCGCGGCACCGGACCCGGAGTCGTCCGCCTCGGCGCCCTCGGCGCTCGACTGCTCGTCGGCCGCACCACCGCCCGCGTCGCCGCCGCCGGAGCAGCCGGCGAGGACGAGCGCGGAGCCGAGGACGGTCGCGGTGAACACGGGGCGGAGGCAGGAGGGGAGGCGCATGGCGGTTCCTTTCGAGCGCCGGGCGGGAGCCGGCAGGGGGTGGTCCTCCTCAGGCTACCCTCGGCCGGTTCGGCGGCGGACCCTGCAGTGTTCCGATCCGAGCACACCACCGGATCCCCGGCCCTGCACTCGAGCCGGCAGCCCGGGCATGAACCCGACCCGCTCCGCTCGGTCGCCGCCAGGGATCAGATGTTCCGCAGCGAGAGCTCGCCCTGCTTCTTCGCCATGACCACGATGGCGCCGATGGACAGCACGAGGACGCCGATCCCGATGAGATCGAGGAGTCCGTCCGGGGTGAGGAAGAGGATCGAGCCCGCGACGAGTGCGATGCGCACCACCCACGGGACGACGACCATGAGGAATCCCTCCGCCGCGACGGCGAGGAGGAGCACGCCGACGGTCGCCGTGAAGACCACCTGGACCGCCTCGAGCACCTGGACGTCCTGCATGAGGAGCACCGGGTTGTAGACGAACACGAACGGCACCACGTAGCCCGCGAGCGCGAGCTTCATGGCGGCGAATCCGGTGCGCATGGGATCGCCCCCGGACAGGCCCGCCGCCGCGAAGGCCGCGAGCGCGACCGGCGGGGTGATATTGGCGAACAGTCCGAAGTAGAACACGAACAGGTGGGCGGCGAGCGGTTCGACGCCGAGCTGGGTGAGGGCGGGGGCCGCCATCGTCGCGGTGATGATGTAGGCCGGGATCGACGGCAGTCCCATGCCGAGGATGATGCAGGCGAGTGCGGTCATGATGAGGGTCGGCAGGAGGAAACCGCCGCCGATCGTCACGATCGCGTTCGCGAGCTTGACGCCGAATCCGGTCTGCGTCGCGACGCCGACGATGATGCCCACGCAGGCACAGGCGACCGCGACGGACACCGCGGTGACCGCACCGTCGCGGAGCGCGCCGATGATGTCGCCGAAGCCCATCCGGGTGGTCTTCCGGAGCATCGCGACGGCGACCGTGACGAAGACCGTGGTGACCGCGGCGAAGAGGATCGTGAAGCCGCTGAAGAACAGCATGTAGAGAAGGTACGCGAGCGGGATGAGGAGGTGGCCGCGCTCCTTGATGACGTCCCAGACGAGCGGCAGGTTCTCCCGCGAGATCCCCTTGAGGCCCAGTCGGGTGGCCCGGAGGTGCACCTGCGCGATGATGCCGAGGTAGTACAGCAGCGCCGGCACGATCGCGACGAGGGCGATCGTCCGATACGGGATGCCCAGCGTCTCGGCCATGATGAAGGCCGCGGCACCCATAATCGGGGGCAGGATCTGCCCGCCGACCGAGGCCGAGGCTTCGACTCCGCCGGCGAAGTTCGGCTTGTACCCGATCTTCTTCATGAGCGGGATGGTGAAGGCGCCGGTGGTGACAACGTTGGCGATCGCGGAACCGTTGATCGAGCCGAGGAAGCCCGAGGCGATGACGGCGACCTTCGCCGGCCCGCCGCGCGTCTGGCCGGCGAGCGCGAGGGCGATGTCGTTGAAGAACTGTCCCATGCCCGACCGCTGGAGGAACGCGCCGAACAGGATGAAGAGGAAGATGTAGGTCGAGGACACGCCGACGGCCGTGGAGTACACGCCCTCGGTAGTGGTGAGCATGAAGTTGAGGATCGTGTCGAAGTCGTAGCCGCGGTGCCGGAACAGGCCCGGCATGGACCGCCCGTAGTAGTCGTAGAGGACGAAGAGGATCGCGAGCGCGGGCAGGATCCAGCCGGTGAGCCGCCGGGCGCCTTCGAGAACGACGAAGAGGAGGACGCCGCCCATGACGACGTCGATGGTCTCGAACCGTCCCCCGCGCGCGACGATCGTCTCGTAGTTCGTCGCGAGATAGATCGCCACCGAGGCCGAGGCGGCGATGAGGATCCAGTCGAACCACGGGATGGTGTGGCGCTTCTCCTTCTGGTACGGGCGGTAGATCGCGAATGCGAGGACGAGGATCGCGGCGACGTGGATGCTGCGGTGGACGAGGGTGGGCGGGGTGCCGAGCAGCGCGGTCCACACGTGGTAGACCGACAGGCCGACGGCCACGATCGTCACCGGCCACTTGAGGAACGTCGTGTCGACGTCGCGGGTGCGGGATTCGCGGTCGTACTTCTCCAGCGTCTCCTGGTCGACGACCTCGGCCTCGGCGAGGGGCTGCGGATTGTGGCTCATGGGATTCGCTTTCAGACGACTGCCATCTCGACGCGGCAGTGATGCGGAACGGCTTGCGGGGCGATGAGCAGGGTGTCGCCCAGGGTGATGCGATGGTCGACGCGGTGGGAGTGGATCCAGCGCACTGCGTCGAAGGTGAGATCGAGTCCGCACATCCGGGTCTGATCCCCGGAGTAGGAGACCTCCGGTGCCCCGGACGGAGTGCCCGCCCCGGTCAGGCTCATCTCGGTGCAGTCGAGGACGAGGGTGCGACCGGCGACCCGGTAGTACTCCGTCCACGGGGTGCCGTCGACGGAATGGATCCACGAGAACGTGAGGACGTCGCCGTCGGCCACCGGGATCCGGGCGAACTCCCGCGATCCCGGCCGCTGCTCCCGGACGACGAGAGCGGTGACCGGGGTCGCCGAGGTGAGGAACGGAAGTGCGAGCGCCCACGCCAGCACCCCGCGACGGGCGATCACCGCGATCGCCGCCGCGGGGCGCTGTCACGCGTGCTCATCCGATCAGCTGCCGGCTTCGTCGTAGTAGCGCTGGGCACCCGGATGGATGTCGGTGACGGTGACGTTCGTGGCGTTCTCGAGCGTGATGTCGTTCGCCGCATTGTGCGTCGCGTGGATCTGATCGATGTTGTCGAAGATCGCCTGGGTGATCTCGTAGACCGCATCCTCGCTGAGCTCCGGACTGGCGAGCAGCAGGTTCGGGATGGTGAGGGTCTCGGCGGCCTCTGCGGTGTCATAGACGTCCGCGGGCACCTCGCCCTCGCCGAAGTAGTCGTAGTCGTTGAGGAGGTTCTCCCGGCCCTCGCCGGTGATCGGCACGACCTTGACGTCCTCGGTGGTCGACAGGTCGGTGACCGCGGAGTTCGGCAGACCGCTGGTGACGAACGCGGCATCGACCTGGCCGTTCTTCATCTGATCGATCGCCTCGGCGTAGGACAGGTAGTCGGCGGTGAAGTCGTCGTAGCTCATGCCGTACGCGTCGACGACCGTGCGGGCGTTGAGCTCGACACCGGAGTTGATGTCGCCGACCGACACCCGCTTGCCCGCGAGGTCCTCGACGGATTCGATGCCGCTGCCTTCGACGGTGATGAGCTGGAGGTACTGGTCGTAGAGGTTGGCGATGGCCGGCAGCGAGTCGACCGCTCCGCTCTCCTCGAACGGTCCGGCACCCTCGAGCGCCTGGGTGGTCGCATCGGCCATCGCGAAGGCCACCTCGGCGCCGCCGTCGGTGAGGAGGGTGATGTTCTCGACCGAGGCGCCGGTGGCCTGCACGGAGGTGTCGGATCCGAGCTCGCTCGCGAGCAGCTCCGACATCCCGGCGCCCACCTGGTAGTAGACGCCGGAGGAGCCGCCGGTCGCGATGGTGATGAACTCGGTGCCGAGGTCGCCCTCGCCCTCTGCGGATCCGCCGCCTCCGCCGCCGCTGCCACCTCCGCAGGCGGAGAGGACGAGTGCGGCCGAGGCCAGGCCGGCGGTGAGAAGTGTGTTCCGAGTGCGCATGCGTGCTCCCTGTCGACGTCGATGTCGGTTGCGTGTGTTCGTTCCGGAGGCCGTGAGGGCCGGTCGGAGGGTGTCCGTCCACCCTATGAGTAATCCACGTCACACCCCGGAGGACGGGCCATCCCGTTACGGAAGCGTTACGGCCCGCGTGGTCGGGGACGTTCCCCGCCCTGCGCGTGAGCCGACGACCCCGGGCACGTGACCGAACGGTGACGTGTCTCACGATGAGGGAGGCGGGTGCTCAGCACACTGAACGGCTGTACAGTAGGGGCCACGAAGTTCCGGGGACGGTGTGATTCCGTACCGGCGGTACAGTCCGCGAGCCGGGTCGAGCTGCAGCAGCAGGGAGATCCGGTTGACTCGGTGAGATTCCGAGACCGACAGTCAAAGTCTGGATGGGAGGAACTCGACGCGCGCGGACGCGCCGTCCCGAATCCGGGGCGACCGCATCCGCTGCACTCATCGAACCGTTCGGTGACGACCCTCCCTCCTCCCGGTGCAGACCAGGAGGAGTCGATGGACGCAGACCGGACGGTTTTCTCGTTCCCGGAGACGCAGGCGATGCGCGCCGCGCTCGCATCCGCACTGCGCGGAGTGCGCGGCGCGAACCCGCTCGTCGGCGCCGCCGTGCTCGGAGCGGACGGCACCGTGGTCACCGGCTGGCACCGGGGCGCCGGCACCCCGCACGCCGAGGTCGACGCCGTGCTCCGCGCTCGCGCCGAGGGCATGGATCTCGCCGCGGCCACAGTCCTCGTCACGCTCGAGCCGTGCAGCCACACCGGCCGCCGCGGGCCCTGTGCGGAGTTCCTCGCCGCAGCCGGGGCGCGCCGGGTCGTCCACGCGATCGACGATCCCAACCCCGCCGCCGCCGGCGGCGCAGCCGTGCTCCGGGACCGCGGCGTCGAGGTGGCCCGCGGGCTCCTCGCCGACGAGGCCCGGGACCTCAACGCGCGCTGGCTCTCCGCCCAGCACGAGCGCCGGCCGTTCGTCACCCTCAAGATCGCCCAGAGCCTCGACGGCCGGATCGCGGCCGCGGACGGGACGAGCCGCTGGATCACCTCGGCCGGGGCCCGGGCACATGCGCACGCGATCCGGGAACGGGTCGACGCGATCCTCGTCGGCACCGGCACTGCGCTCGCCGATGACCCGCGGCTCACCGCGCGCGATGCCGACGGCCGACCGGCCGGGAGGCAGCCGGTGCCGGTGGTGCTCGGCGAGCGCGACCTCGCCCCCGGATCCCACCTCGCCGGTGACCCCTCCGCCCGCCACCTGCGCACCCGGGACCCCCGTGCGGCGCTGCGCACGCTGCGCACCGAGGGGATCGGCCACGTCCTCGTCGAGGGCGGGGCGCACGTCGCCGGGGCATTCCTCGCCGCCGACCTCGTCGACGAGCTCCACCTCTACACCGCCCCGATCCTGCTCGACACCTTCCAGCGCCTCGTGCCCGCCGCGGCGCCGCCACCGTCGTCCGATCCGGTGAGGTCCGCCGCGGAGAGGCCGCACGCCGTCCGGAGCCTGCAGGGCCCCGGACCGACGAGCGACCCGCCGCTCACCCTCGCACCCGCCTCGACCCGCCACTGAAGGAGCACCATGTTCACCGGAATCATCGAATCCCTCGGCACCGTCACCGGTGTCGAGCTGCGCGCCGACGGAGGATTCGCCCTCCTCACCGTCGAGGCCGGGCTGCTCGTCGCCGACCTGCCGCGCGGCGGATCGCTCGCAGTCAACGGCGTGTGCCTCACCGCCGTGCCGGACACCGCCCCCGAACCCGCCGGCCCGGACGGGACCGATTCGAGCGGAGTCGGGTCGGGCGGGACCGGTTCGGGGACCTTCTCCGCCGAGGTCATCGGCGAGACCCTCGAGCGCACCACCCTCGGCCGGCTCGCCGTCAGCGATCGGGTGAACCTCGAGCGCTGCATGCCGGCGGGCGGGCGGTTCGACGGGCACGTCGTACAGGGCCACGTCGACGGCGTCGGGACGATCAGTCGGTTCGACGACGCCGGCGGCTGGGTGCGGATGCGCGTCGACCTGCCCGCGGACCTCGCCCGCTATACCGCGGAGAAGGGGTCGATCGCGCTCGACGGCACGAGCCTCACCCTCACCGCGGTGAGTGAGCCCGGGGAGTCGCCCGCCTGGATCGAGGTCGGGCTCATCCCCGCCACCCTCGAGCAAACGGGATTCGGCACCGCGACCGTCGGCCGTCCGGTCAACGTCGAGGTCGATGTGCTCGCCAAGTACGCCGAGCGCCTGCTCGGCTTCACCGCAGCCCGCACGGAAGGAGCGGCACGATGACCCCGTCCGTCCAGGATCCCGCACCGGCCCCGGAGTCGCTGCATCGCGCGCTCGGCACGATCGACGCCGCGATCGCCGAGGTCCGCGCCGGTCGGCCGATCATCGTCGTCGACGACGAGGACCGGGAGAACGAGGGCGATCTCGTCATGGCCGCCGAGCTCGCGACCCCGGAGTGGATGGGCTTCCTCATCCGCTACACCTCCGGGGTGATCTGCACGCCGCTCACCGCCGAGCGCGCGCGGCAGCTCGACCTGCCGCCGATGGCCGCGACGAACGAGGACCCCAAGGGCACCGCCTACACCGTGTCCTGCGATGCGATCGAGGGGACGAGCACCGGGATCAGCGCGGCCGACCGGGCGCTCACCGCCCGCGTGCTCGCCGAGGCCCGGCCCCGGGCCGCCGCGATCTCCCGCCCCGGGCACATCTTCCCGCTCGTCGCCAAGGACGGCGGCGTGCGTGAGCGTCCCGGGCACACCGAGGCCGGGGTCGAGTTCTCGCGCCTCGCCGGCCTCGAGCCGGTGTCCGTCATCGCCGAGATCGTCCACGACGACGGCTCGATGATGCGGCTGGGCGCACTCCTCGACTTCGGGGCGGAGCACGGACTCGTCACCGTGTCGATCGCCGATCTCATCACTTGGCTCGACGGCCGGGATACCGGGGAGCATCAGGGTGCGGCGCCGGCGGAGACCAGCGGCCCCCCGGCCCTTCCCGAGGCGCGCGCGGGCGAGCCGGTCACCCTCCCCACGCCGTACGGCCGCTTCCTCACCCGCACCTGGACCGTCGACGGGGTCGAGCACCTCACCATCGAGTCCCTCGGCCCGGTGCCGACCCCCGGGCGGGGCGGCGGGGCGGCGGGAGCCCTCGCTGAGAGCGCGGCAGCCGACACCTCGGCCCCGCTCGTGCGGCTCCATTCGGAATGCCTCACCGGCGACGTGTTCGGCTCGCACCGCTGCGACTGCGGCGAGCAGCTCCACGCCGCGCTGCGCCGGATCGCCGCCGAGGGCGGGGTCGTCGTCTACCTCCGCGACCACGAGGGGCGCGGGATCGGCCTGGCGAACAAGCTCGCGGCCTATGCGCTCCAGGAGCAGGGTGCCGACACCGTGGACGCGAACCGCACGCTCGGCTTCGACGACGACGCGCGCAGCTACGAGTCGGCAGCGGCGATCCTCACCGGTCTCGGCCTGGGCCGGGTCCGGCTGCTGACGAACAATCCCGGGAAGGTCGCCGCACTCACCGCGCTCGGGATCGAGGTCACGGACCGCGAGCCGATCGAGGTCCCGGTCCGGCCGGAGAACGCACAGTACATGGAGACCAAACGGGTGCGCATGCACCACGTGCTCACCGCGGGCACGACCGATGAGAGGAGAGTGGGCTGATGGCTCAGCACGGAGCACCGGACCTGGCGCCGGAGAAGGACAGCGGCCTGACGATGGCGATCGTCGCTTCGTCGTGGCACGGCGAGGTCATGGACGGCCTCATCGCCGGTGCCCGGCGAGCCGCGGACGAGGCGGGGATCGAGGCCGCGCTCGTGCGGGTGCCCGGCAGCTTCGAGCTGCCGGTGGTCGCCCAGCGCCTCGCCGGCGCGTACGACGCGGTGGTGGCGCTCGGCGTCGTGATCCGCGGCGGCACACCCCACTTCGACTTCGTGTGCGCCGCGGCCACCGACGGCCTCACCCGGGTCGCGCTCGACACCGGCACCCCGGTGGGGTTCGGGCTGCTCACCTGCGACACCGACGAGCAGGCGCGCGACCGCGCGGGACTCCCCGGTTCGCAGGAGGACAAGGGCTACGAGGCGGCCACCGCGGCGCTCGCTACCGCCCACACCCTCCGCACCCTCCCCTGAACGAGCAATTTCCGAAGGTTCCTGAGCGTGGAACCGCAGGAATTTGCAGTCTCAACCGCGGCGGGGTGCGCCCGGTGGCTCAGGTGAGGTGGTCGAACTCGCCGGAGACCCATGCGATGTAGCGCTGGGCCGATTCCTCGACGGCGGCCTGCCCGCCGGAGAGGAGGCGCTGGCCGAAGTTCCCGTACATCCGGTCGAAGTCGAGGTCGGCGACCGTGTCTGCCATGCGCCGCACCACGGCGGCCGACAGCGGCAGGTAGTTGGGGAAGCTCCGCATGAACGTCACCCACCCGGTCCGCACGACCGGGCTGATGGTGTCGCCGCCGAGGAACACCCCCGCCCCGTCGTCCGGCGAGCGCCACACCGCGATCGAGCTGCCCGCGAAGTGCCCGCCGACCTGGCGGACGACGACGCCGGGAAGGGGCTCGATCTGCCCGTCGTACTCGACGATCGGCCCGCGCGCCGCGGCCGCGTCCGAGGAGGTGCCCGCGCCCGAGGAGGCAGCCGCCCCTCGGTGCCGGCGCTGCACCCAGCCCGCATCGGCGCGCGACACGTACACCGGGGCATCGTCGAACGCCGCGCTCCACTCGAGCTGCACGCCGTACATGTGCGGATGGCTCGCCACGATCGCCGCCACCCCGCCGAGGTCCGCCACCGCGGCCACAGCCTCGGCGTCGATATGGGGCGGCACGTCGAAGAGCAGGTTTCCGTCCGCGGTGCAGGCGAGGTAGCAGGTCTGCCCGATCCCCAGCCGCGGCTCCACCCGGATCGCGTACAGCCCGGTCTCGACCTCGCGCACCCCCACGGAGAACCCCTCGACCGCGAGCCGGTCGCGGCTCGTCCACTCCTGGCCGGCGCGGGGCACGAACTGGCGCTCGTCGGCGCATATCGGGCACACCTCGGGCACGGGCACCGCCGTCTCCACGCCGCAGGTCGCACACAGAGTGACGTCCTCGGGCTGCCAGGTGCTCATCGTCCGGTTCCCTCCTCGCGGTCGTGCGCTGTGGAGGACGAGTCTACGCACCGGGCCGTGCCGCCGATACCCTCGAGCCATGCGGACCCTGATCTTCGCCCCGGTGACCTTCAACCTCGCCGAGACCACCCGGATGATCGCGATCGCCCGGGCGCTCGGGCCCTCCTGGCGGGCGATCTTCCAGGTCTACGAGGATCCGTACACCCACCTCATCGAGCAGGCCGGGTTCGAGATCCGGCGCCTCTCCCCGGTCCTCACCCCCGCCGAGCAGGCGCAGGCGCTCGCCCTCGACCAGGGCCGGTCGATCCGGCACCCGTTCTCCGCCCGCCTCGTGCGCGAGCGCGTCGCCGCCGAGCGCCGCCTCATCCGCACGTCCGGCGCGGAGGCGGTGGTCATGGGCACGAATCCGACCTCGCTCCTCTCCGCGCGGGCCGAGGGGGTGCCGCTGTTCTACGCAGTGCCCTTCGCCCTCACCCGGCCCCACGTCGAGCAGACGTCGCACCTGGGCCTCGTGCTCGGCGAGGATCCGCTCCGCCGACTGCTCGACCGCGCGGGATCCGCTGCGCTGCGCCTCGTCTACGACCGCCTGCCGATCGCGCCGCGCGCCTTCACCACGGTGGCCCGCGAGGTCGGGGTGGAGCCGCTGCGCACCGGCGCGGCCCTGTTCGAGGGGGATCACACCCTCCTCACCGTCATGCCCTCCGAGCTGGACGGGTACACGCTGCCGCCGAGCTACCACCGGGTGGGTCCGATCTTCGCCGAGCTCCCGTGCGAGGTGCCCGAGGTCGTCGAGCGGCTGGCGGCCGGCCCGCGACCGCTCATCTACCTCGCCCTCGGCTCCTCCGGGGACCGCCGCACCGTGCTCGGCGCGATCCGATCACTCGCCCGGCTCGACGTCGAGGTCATCGCCCCGGTGCGACATCTGCTCAATCCCGGGGACGAGGATTCGCTGCCGGACTCCATCCATCCGGTCGATCTCCTGCCCGCGCACCGGCTCGGCGGGCTCGTCGACGCAGCGGTGATCCACGGCGGACAGGGCACCGTGCAGACGGCGTGCGCCACGGGGGTGCCGTTCGTCGGGATGGGGATGCAGCCGGAGCAGTCGTGGAATGTTCTCGTGTGCGCGCGTGAGGGCAATGCGATCGCGCTGCACCGGCGGGATGCCGGGACCGCGCGGCTGAGCGATGCGGTCTCCCGGCTGCTCGGCGATCCCGCCTACCGCCGGGCGGCGGAACGCGTGCAGGACGAGTACGCCGCCGAGGACGGCTGCGCGGCCGCGGTGCGGGTCATCGAGCAGGTGCTCGCGGGCTCTGCACCGGGCGGCGCCGAGGTGCGGCAGGACTGACGGGCCGGTTCAGCGCACCGTCCAGCGCGGCTCGCGCTTGTCGAAGAAGGCGCGGATCCCCTCTTCGCGGTCCGGGGATTCCCACAGCACGCGGGAGGCGTGCTCGGTGAGCGGCCACAGCTCCTCCTCGGCGAGGTCGCGGGCCTCGATGAGCGCGCGCGTCGTCTCGGCGACGGCGACCGGGGAGTTCGCGGTGATGCGGGCCGCGAGCTCGAGCGCCCCGGCGAGCGCCTGACCGGGTTCGGCGACCGCGTTGACGAGTCCGAGCTCCTGGGCGCGCATCACCGAGATCGGGTCCCCGGTCAGCAGCATCTCGGTGGCGATCACCGCCGGGAGCTTGGCGGGCGTGCGGAAGAACGCGCCGCAGTTCGCGACGACGCCGCGCTTGACCTCGGGCAGGCCGAACCGGGCGTCCCGGGCGGCGACGACGAGGTCGCAGGCGAGCACCATCTCGAACCCGCCCCCGAGCGCGAACCCCTCGACGGCGGCGATGACGGGCACGCTCCGCCGGCGCCGGACGAAGCCGTACGACCCGCCGTCCGCGGTCTTCGGCGAGGTCCCCTCGCTGAGGTCGGTGCCCGCGGAGAAGTACCCGCCGTCCCCGGTGAGGACGATGACGCGCACGGAGGCGGTCGCCTCGGCGATGGCGAAGGCCCGGTCGAGCGCGTCGGCGAGGTCCTGGTTCACGGCGTTGCGCCGCTCCGGGCGGCGGAGCGTGAGGGTCATGATGCCGTCGTGGATCTCGACCTGGAGCGGGGCGTCGGCCGGGAACTCGACCGAGGGGGACGACGGGGAGCGCGATTCGGACACGACGGACCTCCTTGTGGGCGTGACGGTCAGTCTATCCGTGCGGCCGAGGTGGCGCCTGGGAGCGCTGGTCGACGGGCGCGACCGCCGGTGGCTGGGCGCCTGAACCCGCAGGCACCCGGCCCCGGTCAGCGGGAGCGGCCCCGGTCAGCGGGAGAGGATGCGATCGAGCATGAGGTTCGCGTCGATCAGCCGCGGAAGAATGCCCGAGGGTCCGGTCACCCGCGGGAGGCCGGCGAACCGCTCGGGGTTCCACGCGAGCTCGGCGACACGGCCGGTCGCGATCGCCTCGGCCGCGACGAGCACCGGCAGGAGGTGCGTGTCGAGGGCGCTGTGCCCGCTGTCCGGCAGGGGCACGAGGTGCCCGCGGGGAGCGAGCCGGACGATCTCCTCGGCGACCGGCCGCGGCGTGCGGAGGTCGCGCTCGCCGGAGAGCACGAGCACCGGGAAGTCGAAGGTCGGCAGCGCGGCCGGGAAGTCGTAGGGCTGACCGGCATAGTCGGAGTACTTCGACCGGATCGCCTCGAACTCGTGGGTCTGGTCGAAGATCCGGCCGTCGCCGGCGGCGAAGAAGCTGAGCTCGCGGAACGCGATCTCGCCCACGATGTCGAATTCCATGTAGTAGGGCAGGCCCTCGCCGGTGTCGCCCGAGGCGGCCTTGTCGAGGAACGCGAGCGTGCGCTTCGCCCGGCCCGCCTTGACCTGGTTGAGGAACCGGTCGAGCGTGCGGGGGCCGGCGAACTCGTAGATGATCCGCACGTCGCGACCCAGGGTGAGCTCGTCGACGACACCGGTGTCGACGAGATCGTAGACCTTGGCGGCGAGCAGGCGCGTCTCGGGCCACCCCGCGGTTCCGCAGTAGAGGAGGTCGCGGCTGAATTCGCGGGCGACCTTCTCGTCGCTCTCCGCGAGCATCGGCGAATCGAGCACGAGGCCGCCCACCCGATCGGGGTGGTCGACGGCGAAGGCCTGGGCGACGTACGTGCCGTAGGAGGAGCCGATGATGACCGCGCGGTCGATGCCCTCGGCGTCGAGGACGGCGGCGAGGTCCGCGACGGCGAGCTCCACCGACATCGCCTCCTGCGGCAGGTCATGACCGTCGAGGTCGCGGCGGGACAGCCCGACGCCGCGGTGCTCGACCATGACGACCTCGAGACCGCGGGCGGCGGCCCGGCGGCGCACCTGGTCGTAGGGCAGCGCGGAGGCGAGCCCGGGTCCGCCGGGGATGATGACGAGCGGCAGCGCAGCCGTGCCCGAGGCGGGGGCGACGGGATCGGACCCGCGCCGGTAGGTGCTCGACCCGGTCCGGACGTAGTGGAGGTCGAACTCCGGGCCGGTATGGGGGTTCTGTTCGGAAGGGGCACCAGGGGCGCCGGCGCGGGGACCGGGCCCGGTGGCGGGCGCCTCGGCACCGGCGGACCGGGGGCCGATCGGGCGGCGGATCGAGCGCAGGCCGGGAACGCGCAGCGCTCGGCGACGCATGGTGAGGGATCTGTCCACGCACCCAGTGTAGGAGGCGGCCGGGTCGGGGCCGGCCGGGGTCGGTTGGGAATGGCCGGGCCGGTCGGTGTCACCTGGGTCGGTTGGGGTCGGCCGCGCTGGCTGGGGCCGGCCGGGCTGCGGCGCCTCGGTCGTCCGGCGCCTCGGTCGTCCGCTTCTTCAGTCGAGGAAGTCGACCTCGCCCACGGTGTCCGCGGTGAACTCCCGGACCAGCCGGGCGTACCGGCGCGGGTGCTCGAAGTGGAAGGTGTGGCCGGAATCGGCCCGCTCGAACCGGACGTCCGGGATGAGCGACCGAGCGCGCTCGGCATCGTCCCCGCTCATCGCCGCCATGAGGATGCCGTTCTCGTCGCGGAACCAGGTGCAGTGGATGAGCAGCGCGGGGACGGCGATCGCGGCGAGGGTGGTCGCATGGTCGTCGTGGTCGTGGAAGCTGCCGTCGTAGAACGCCTGCCCGAACCGGGGGTCGTAGTCGTCCATCCCGCGGAAGAACTCGTTGAGCACCGGGGGCATGGTGGCCCAGCGCACGGTGCGGGGCGGCTGCTCGGCACGCAGGGCGAGCGCCTTCTCCCTGTACCTCGGACCGGCGTCGCCGAACATGTCGAAGATCGGCGTGCGCCGGTCCGAGGTACAGGGAGATCGCCGAGGCGCGCTGGGGGTCCGCGAGAGGGGTGGTCTCCGCGGCGGGACCGGGCGCAGCGGCGCGTTCGGGCTCCAGGCGCTCCTGCGCCTCGGCGATGAAGGTGTGGGCCGAGGTCGCGAGGTCGACGTGGTTCGTGGTCGTCTCCGCGGCGGGCAGCACCGAGGAGAAGAACGGCGGGGCCTCGAGCACGACGGCGGCGACCACCTCGGGCCGGGAGGCGGCCATCCATGCGGCGATGAGACCGCCGGAGGAGTGGCCGGACACCACCGCCTGCTCGCCGATGACCCCGGCGACGAAATCGGCGAACAGCTCGCCGATCACCGCAGTGGAGTAGAGGTCGGGGTCGGCCTCCGAACCGCCGTGCCCGGGGACGTCGACGGCATAGACGTGGAAGTCGCGTGCGAGGTCACGCATGACCCGGGCGTAGTTCCACAGGTCGCTCACCTGGCCGGGGATGAGGAGGAGCGCGGGCCCGGAGTCGGGCCCCTCGGCGAAGCGGACGCGGACGCCGTTGACCATGGTCGTGCGGAGTTCGAAGCCCGCGCGCTCGGCGCGAAGGCGATCGAGTCGGGCATAGGTGGTGTTGCGGAGGACGTATCCGCCGGCGGTGAGCGCAACGGCACCGGCGAGGGCTCCGGCGGTGGCGAGGGCGGCGGGGAGGATGCTGGACGACGGACGGGCAGTGGCCGGCATGGCGGGCCTTTCGCTGGAGGTCGTGTCAGGAGCAGGCTATCGAATGGCCGTGCGCGGTCGGGGCATGCGGGACGCGCGGGTGTGCCGCAGCGGGTGAGTCGCCGCGGGTGAGTCGCTGCGGGCGCGGGACCGCGCGGGGCCGGAGAACGCGGGGCCGCGCGGGGCCGCTACAACTGGCGTGGAACGCGGCGTGAGATCGCGAATTCCTGCGGTTGCGTTCTCAGGAACCTTCGGAAATTGAGTGCTCAGGGGAGGGTGGTGCGGAGGAGTCGGTCGTCGTCGGGACCGGGGTCGCCGCGGCCGTCGGTGGCGTTGGTGATGAAGAGGATGCCGCGCTCCCCCGCCGCGGGATCGGGGACGACGTCACGGATGCGGCCGTACTCGCCCGCGAACAGCGATTCGGCGGGCAGCTGATCGGACTCACCGGTGACCTCCGGATCCCCCTCGGGAACCTCGACCGCCCACAGCCGCTCGCCGCGCAGGCTCGCGAGCACGAGGGTGCCGCCCACATGAGCGAGCCCGCTCGGGCTCGCCTCGGCGGTCGGCCACACGCGCTCGGGTTCGAGGTGCTCGCCGGTGCCGCCGAACCCCTCGACTTCGGGCCACCCGTAGTTCCCGCCGGGTTCGATGAGGTTGAGCTCGTCCCAGGCGTTCGCCCCGAACTCCGAGGCCCAGAGCCGCCCCGCATCATCCCAGGCCAGACCCTGGACGTTGCGATGGCCGAGCGAATAGACCGGGGATCCGGCCGTCGGGTTGTCCTCCGGGACGGACCCGTCGGGTTCGAGGCGCAGGATCTTCCCGGCGAGCGAATCCGGATCCTGGGCAGCCGGCCGTTCGGAGGCGTCCCCGGTGCTGACGTAGAGCCGACCATCGGGGCCGAAGGCGATCCGCCCGCCGTTGTGGATCCCGGAGGCCGGGATCCCGGTGAGCACGTCCTGGCGCTCGCCGAGCGCGAGGTCGGAACCGGACCCGGTGAGCGCGTAGCTCACCACCCGGTTGCCGTCGGCGGCGGTGAGGTAGGCGTAGAGCCGAGCCGCGTCGGAGACGGTCCCGCCGTCGCCGGTCCCGGCAGGGCCGGCCGGCTCCGGTGCGAGCGCGAGCCCGAGGAGGCCTCCCTCGCCGCCGTGGGCCACACCCTCGACCTCTCCGATGGTCTCCGTCCTCCCGTCGATCACGCGGAGGATGCGGCCGGAATCCCGCTCGGACACGAGGACCGAGCCGTCCGGCAGCGGCACGACGGACCAGGGGGCGTCGAGACCGGTGGCGAGCACCTCGGGCGCGGCCGGTTCCGCACCGGCGTCGGACGCGGCAGGTGTCGGCGACGCGGATGAGGGGGTGCCGGTCTCGATGCTCGTCGCCGGCCGGGCGGAGCCATCGGCACCGGGATCACCCCCGGGAACGCAGGCGGCGAGCACGCCGAGGATGAGGCACCCGGCGGAGATCATCGTCGTGGTCCGGAACAGGGTCATCGCGGCGCTCCCGCACCTCGGGGTCAGGTCCGCTCCCATTGTCCCGGGGTTCGGCGGCGCCTGCCGTCACGATCGCGTAACGGCGATCGCCGACACACCCGTCAGGAGGAGCCGACCGCCTCCGAGGGCCCGCCCGGCACCGCGATCGCCTCGATCGCCGCGACAGCGGCGGCGTGGTCGAAGTGCCCCTCGATGAGGAGCCGGGCGAGTCCGTGGACGGTGCCCCAGAGACCCACGGCGAGCGCCTCGCTCGGGGCGCCGGCGAACAGCCCCTCGCGCTGTGCGGCGACGGCGTTGGCCCCGAGCAGGGTTTCGATGCGCTCGATCTGGACGGCCCGCTCGGGCGTCGGGCTGCCGGGGATGCAGATCGTCGGATCGTAGATGAGCTGGAAGGCGTGCGGGTGCTCCTCCGCGAAGCCGATGTAGGCGAGGCCCTGTGCGCGGAGCTTCTCGATCCCCGTGGGCGCGGCCTCCGTCGCCTCCTCCTGGGCATCGACGAACCGCACCATGCACTCGGTGCCGAGCGCCTCGAGGAGAGCGGTGCGGTCGGTGAAGTAGTGGTAGGGGGCCGCGTGGCTCACCTGAGCCTGCCGGGCGACGGCGCGGAGGCTGAGCGCGCTCGGCGGGGTCGCGGCGAGGAGGTCGAAGGCGGCGTCGAGGAGCGCGCTGCGCAGATTGCCGTGATGGTACGGACGCGAGGTCTCGGAGACAGATCTTGACATGCGAAAGATTCTAGTCGAGACTGATCCCGGCAACATCTTGACACTGTAAGAATCCCGTACGGTCCCGTGCGGGAGACGCACCCCCGCCCAGGAGATCGACATGTCCCCCGTCCTCGTCCTCGACGGCCACCCGAACCCCGCATCCCTCACCGCCGCCCTCGCCGATTCCTATGCCGCCGGGGCCGAGGCCGCCGGCGGCGCGGTCACGCGCCTCACCGTGCGCGACCTCGACTTCGACCCGATCCTCCACGGCGGCTACCGCGGCCACCAGCCGCTCGAACCCGACCTCGTCCGGGCGCAGGAGCTCATCGCGGAGTCGGCCCACCTGGCGCTCTTCACCCCGCTGTGGTGGGGCTCGACGCCCGCCCTGCTCAAGGGGTTCTTCGACCGGGTCTTCGAAGCCGGGTGGGCCTACCACTACGAGGGCTCGATGCCGAAGGGGCACTTCACCGGCCGCTCGGCGCGGCTCCTCCTCACGACCGATTCGCCGGTCTGGTACCTCGGCCCCCTCCAGGGGCACCCGACGAAGAAGCAGATCGCCCGCTCGACCCTGAGGTTCACCGGTTTCAGGCCCGTGCGCTTCAGCCGCTTCGGACCGGTCCGCACGAGCAGCGCTGCGGACCGCGAGACGTGGCTCGACCGCGCCGGGGAGATCGGGGCCGGCGATGCCCGCGGACTCGCGCGCGGGTCGCGGAGGATCCTCTCGGATCCGTTCGCGATCCGGGAGCAGGTCCGCACCGCGCGTGCCCGCGAGCAGGGCGCCGGATCCCTCGTCGGGGGCTGACACCGGGGCCGAACGGTGGGACGCTGGGCGCATGAGCGACCACGACTATCCCCGACTGCGGTCCACCGTCCTCGACGCCGAGGACCATCGCGCCCTCGCGGAGTTCTACCGGCTCCTCCTCGGCTGGCGCTACCGGGCCGGCGACGAACCCGGTGGCGGGAACGACGACTTCCTCATCCTCGAAGCCCCCGACGGTCAGCGGCTCGCGTTCCAGGCCACCGAGCACCTGCCGCGTCCCACCTGGCCGAGCACCGAGGTGCACCAGCAGCTCCACCTCGACTTCACCGTCGGGGACACGTCCACCCTCGACCACTACCGCGCTCGCGCCCTCGAGCTCGGGGCGCGGGAGATCATCGATAAGCGCACCGATCCGGACGAACCGATCGTCATCTTCGCCGATCCAGCAGGTCACCCGTTCTGCATCTTCGTCGGCTGAGGCGTCCGTCTCGGCGGCGAGGTGCGTCCGCGCTCAGCGGCACTGAGCATCCGCCTCGGGCTCGGGTGCTGACCCGCGGTGTGCGGGTGGCGAACGGACCCGCCGAGCAGGTGCACGCCGCCCGCGCGCGTCGTCGACAGTCCGACCGCGCCCGCAGCATGCCGAGGCGGGTGTCACACCCCGCTGAGATTGCGAAGAACTGCGTTGTCGCTCTCAGGAACCTTCGGAAATTGCTCTTTCAGGAGGGGCAGTCGGTGGGGTGGGAGGAGCACCAGGGGGTCGTGCCGGGGAACCGCCCGCGGTTGCGCGCCACCCACTGAAACCGCCCGCGGTTGCGCGCCACCCACTGATAGGCCCGGTCGAGGAGCGGCTCGACGAGCGGGAGCCGGGAGGCCCGGCTCAGGGGTGCGCGCGGCAGCCGCACTCGACCCGGGTTCCGGCCGCGCGTCCCCGGATCGAGACCGAGGAGGGTGTCGAGGATCGCGGCGACCGCCTGCGCTCCCCCGGATCGCTCGCCGCCGGGACCGATCGCCCACAGCTGGTACTCGGCCTGCGCGCGCGTGACGCCCCAGCGCTCCCGCACCCCGGGCACCTGATGCGCGAGGAACTCGACGCGGCCCCGGTCGTCGAGCCGCCGCACCTCCTCCACGCAGCGCGTGCAGAAGCCGCAGTGCCCGTCGAAGAGCACGGTGAGGCGCGCGTCCGGCGCGGCGGTCATCGCATCCCGGACTTCTTCATCCGGTTCGCGCCGATGATCCACAGCACGATGCCGAGGACGAGGACGAAACCGCCGGCCACGGCGGTGAGCGATCCGCCGACGACGCCGAGCACTCCGCCCGCGATCGCGCCACCGGACACGCTCGGGGCGACGAGGACCTCGGGGGTCGTGCACTCGATCTCGTAGGTGCCGGACTCCGTCACGGTGAATCCGCCGTTCGCGTGGTACTGCGTGCCCTGGTGGGTGAAGCTCGTCGAGATCGGGTTCTCGATCGGGTGCACCTCGGCCTGTCCCGACGGGTAGACGGTGCATACCGGCGGCGCGTCGCCCTCGCGGACGTAGAGGTAGAGGTCCTCGTCCGCCTCCGCGACGACGGTGCCGGTGGTGTGGACGAAGGTCATCCGGTCCTCGCTCGGCACCGCATTGCCGAATCCGAGCACCCCGGTGAGGACAGCGATCCCGATGCCGAGGACAACGAGTGCGACTCCGGCCCACGTCAGGCCCTGGCCCCAGCGCTTCATCCCGCGGCCCGGGGGCTTCCCACCCGGATGTCCACCGGCCTGCCCGCCCGGCGGCGGGACGGCTCCGGGCCCCGGCGGCGGTGCGGGTTGTTGCGCTCCATACTGCGGCGCTCCGTACTGCGGGGAGGGCTGCGGGGCTCCGGGCGGAGGGGGGATGCTCATGCGTGTCACCTTCTCGGATCGGGGACCGGTTCGGATCGTGCACCTCCCATTGTGCCTCTGACCTCAGTCGAGAGTCATCTCGGCGGGAAGCGCCTCGGTTCCCGAGCACAGGAGCACCTGGCCGTCGACGCCCGCCGGCACCGGCACGAGCTCGGCGTCCCCGTCGAGGTCGTCGACGATGCCGAGGCAGACCTGGATCGAGTCCGCCCGGCGCAATCCGCGATCGGAGTAGTCCGGACTCGAGTACTCGGGACCGCGCGCCTCGGCGGGGAGCGGCACCTCCATCCGCCCGCGGTGCCCCTCCCCCGGCGCGATCCGGGTGCCGCCCACCACCGGCTGGACCGAGGCGTCGCCGGATTCGTCCCCGAGGCCCCAGACCTGGCGCGACACCCGCACGATCCCGCCTCCCGGCGCGCTGACGTAGGCGAGCGCGGGATCGATGTCCTCAGCTTCGAGTTCGCCCATTCCGATGATCCGGGGCAGCTGATCGATGACGACGACGGGCTCCTCCCCGCGGTTCTCCAGCACGTACTCGACGACGAGGCGGTCGTCCTCGACGGCGAGGTCGAACTGCGGCGTCACGCCCTTCGCCGTCGCCTGCACCGGGAACGGGTCCTCACGTGTGCCGAACGCGCCGAATGCGCCGCACCCGGCGCACGCGAGGCCCACGGCGCCCGCGAGAGCGAGGAGCCGCGCGGCCCCGGAGGCCCCGGCGCTCATACGATCACCGACAGCACGGACAGCGTCACCGTCGTCCACACGACGTGGGCGGTGACGGCGGCGGCGACCCGGCCCGTCCGGGCCCGCAGCCACGCGAAGGGCACGCCGATGACCACGGTGGCGACGACGAGCGCCGGATTGATCGTCGCGCACGTGACGATCGCATAGATCACCGTCGACCAGAGGATGGGGCGGCGTCGGAACAGGGCGAAGACCCCGCCCCGGAACGCGAGCTCCTCGGCGGCGCCGACGAGGACGGCGGTGATGAAGACGGCGGTGAAGTTCTCCGCGCCGATGGGGCCGAGGACGCTGACGATGAGGTCGGCGGTCCACGGCACGAGGGAGAGGACCCAGGCGCCGATGATGCTCACCACCCCGACCGCGAAACCGCCGACCGCCCCGATGCCGACGGCCCGGCCCAGGGGCGCGCGCTCGGCCCCGGTCAAGCCGTCCCCGAGCGCACGGCCGGCGATCCCGACGGCCACCCAGCAGGCGCCGAGCACGAGCGAGAAGCGGTAGAACAGCGCGGTGTCGTAGCCGACGCGGAACGTCAGGTGGAGGAACGCGGTCCCGAGGACGAGGCACAGGACGATGACCGCCACGACCGGCCACGCGACGCGGCGGGGGGCGGGAGCGGACGGGTGCTGGACGTGCGCCACAGGGTCGATACTAGGGGAACGGCCCGCCCCCACCGCCAGCGAACAGGAGCCCCATGCGCGTCTTCGTCACCGGAGCCACCGGCTATCTCGGATCACGTCTCGTGCCCGCCCTGCTGTCCGCCGGGCACGAGGTGACCGCCGGCGTCCGGACTCCCGCCCGGATCGCGGAGTTCCCGTGGGGTCCACGGGTGCGCGCGGTCGAGTTCGACGCGCTGCGGCCGGAGACCCTGGGACCCGCGCTCGAGGGCTGCGATGCCGCGGTCTACCTCGTCCACTCGATGGCCGACCGCGACTTCGCCCGCCTCGACGCCCGGGCCGCCCGTGACTTCGCCGCAGCCGCGGCGGCCGCAGGGGTGTCGCGCATCGTCTACCAGTCGGGGCTCGTCCCGGCGGATCGCCCGCTCGCCCGCACCGATCTCTCCACCGGGGGCAGCCGCCGGTTCTCCACCCGGCACTCCGAGCACGTCCGGTCCAGGCTCGAGGTCGAGGACATCCTCACCTCCGGCGCGGTCCCCGCCCTGTCACTGCGGGCGGCGATCATCGTCGGGGCGGGATCGACGAGCTTCGAACTCGTCCGGCGGCTCACCGAGCGCCTGCCGACGATCCCGGTGCCCGGCTGGATGCACAACTGGGTGCAGCCGATCGCCGTCGTCGACGTGCTTCGGGCGCTGACGTGGGCGCTCGGCTCGGATCGGACCGGGCACCTCGACATCGGCGGCCCCGATGTCATGCGCTACCCCGACTTCATCCGCCTGTACGCCCAGGTCGCCGGGCTGCGGCGCCCTCACGTGCCCGCCGGCCCCGTGCCCGCCGAGGTCGTCGGACCCGCCGTCGCCCGGATCACCGGGCTGCCGGAGACCGTCGTCACCGCGCTCGCCCACAGCGTCGCCGAGGACATGGTGTGCTCGAATGCCGAACCCGCCGAGTGGTGCGCCGACGGCCCGCGCCTCGACACCGCCTCGGCGATCCGCCGCGCGCTCAGCCCCGCACGCACCGGCACCGAGCTCGGCGGTGATCCGCAGACCGGCGCGGACACCGACCCCCGGTGGGCCGGCGGCGCGGTCGAGATCGAGGGCGCCACCCGCTACCGGAGCACGTTCGGACATCTGTTCGCGCGCGACCGCTGAGGAGGTCACCGGATGGATAGTTCCACCGTGGAACCGCTTTCGGAAATCGACGTGGCCGATTCACGACCTTCTGATCTATCGTGGAACTATGACCGAGGATGAGAATGCCGGAGGGGCACCCGGGGACGCAGCCCCACCGGTGAACGCGTCGGTGCCGGTGGGCGGAGCTCCCGCTGACAGCCGCAGTCCGCACCGGAACGAGACCGGGTTCTCCTCGCTCTTCCTGCTCCAGAAGTTCACCGTCGAATCGGACCGCTACTTCGAGACGGTGCGGCGGACCGAGGGCATGTGGCACACCGATGTCCATGCGATCAACGCCGTCGTCGAGGCCGACCGCCGCGGGTACGCGATCACGCCGACGGATCTCCGCAAGCGCCTCGTGCTCTCCGGACCGGCGACCTCCGCCCTCATCGACCGCCTCGTGCGCGACGGGCACCTCACCCGCCACCGGTCCGAGACCGATCACCGGGCCGTCATCCTCCACGCCACCGAGCGGGCCCGGCAGATGGGCGCGGACATGTTCGCCCCGCTCGTCGACCACATGATGCACGTCATGCGCGGGATCCACCCGGATGACATCGCGCTGTTCGACGCGATCATCGTCATGCTCACCCGCGCCGTCCAGCACGCCCAGGACGAGGTCGCGGCTGCCCAGGCCGAAGCGGGCTCCGCACCGCGCGCGACCGGCACCCCGGATGACGGTCCGCGGGGAGAGGAGCCGACGGCATGACGACGCCCGCCGCCCGCCTCTACACGGGCACCGCCCAACGGGCCGCCCAGCTCGTCCTCACCCGCTATTCGACCTCGTTCTCGCTCGCGGTCCGCACGCTGCCCGGTCCCGTCCGGGCCCACATCGGCAGCATCTACGGCATGGTCCGGGTGGCCGACGAGATCGTCGACGGGGCGTGGGACACGGCGGATCCGGCCCAGGCGCGCGCCGAGCTCGACCGGTTCGAGGAGCGGATCGAAGCGGCGGTCGCCTGCGGGTTCTCCTCCGACGTCATCGCCCACGCCTTCGCGCACACCGCCCGGCACACCGAGATCGGACCGGAGCTGTGGCGGCCGTTCTTCGCCTCGATGCGCTCCGACACCGCCCACGACGTCCAGGACGAGGCCGGCCTCGCCGCCTACGTCCACGGGTCCGCCGAGGTCGTCGGCGAGATGTGCGTACGCGCCTTCTTCGACGGCGCCCCGATCCCGGCCGCCCGCGAGGCGGAGATCACCCGCGGCGCGCGCTCGCTCGGCGCGGCCTTCCAGAAGATCAACTTCCTCCGCGACCTCGGCGAGGACGCGGAGCGCGGCCGCGCGTACTTCCCCGGCGTCGACCCGCGCCGGCTCACCGACGCCGCGAAGTCCGCGATCGTCGCCGACATCACCGCCGACCTCGACCGGGCCGCGGAGCGGATCCCGCACCTCCCCCGGCGCGTGCATCCGGCGGTGTGGACGGCCCACGGGATCTTCGGCGAGCTCACGCGGATCATCGACCGCACGCCGGCGCAGCGGGTGGGCTCGACGCGGATCCGGGTCTCGAACCCGCGTAAACTCGCGATCGCGGCAGCCGCCGCGGCCGGCCGCCCCCTGACACGCACCCGAGGAGCACGATGACCCGCACCGTCGTCATCGGGGGCGGGATCGCCGGCCTCGCCACCGCCGCCCTCCTCGCCCGGGACGGCCATGCGGTCACCGTGCTCGAGCGCAACACCTGGCTCGGCGGCCGGGCCGGCATCCACCGGGAGGCGGGATTCACCTTCGACACCGGGCCGAGCTGGTATCTCATGGCCGAGGTGTTCGACCACTTCTTCCGGCTGTGCGGCACCTCGAGCGCCGAGCAGCTCGATCTCGTCACCCTCGATCCCGGCTACCGGGTGTTCTCCGAATCCGGCGCGGTCGTCGACGTCCCCTACGGCCGCCCTCAGGTCCGGGAGCTCTTCGAATCCCTCGAGCCCGGCAGCGGCGAGCGCCTCGACGCCTACCTCGATTCCGCCTCAGAGGCCTACGACCTCGCGCTCCGGCACTTCCTCTACAGCACCTTCCGCTCCCCGTCCGCGCTCGCCCACCCCGAGCTGCTCACCCGCCTCGGCCCGCTCACGGGGATGCTCACCGGCTCGCTCGCCGCGCGCATCGACGCGACCGTCGAGCATCCGCTGCTCCGACAGATCCTCGGCTATCCGGCGGTGTTCCTCGCGATGTACCCCGAGCGCGCCCCCGGCATCTACCACCTCATGAGCCGCCTCGACCTCGTCGACGGGGTGCAGTACCCGCGCGGCGGGATGCACACGATCATCGATGCGATCGAGCGGCTGGCGCTCGCCGCCGGGGTCGAGATCCACACCGGGGCCGAGGTCGTCGCGCTCCCCGCGGAGACCTCGCGCGGGCGCATCCGGACGCTCACCGGGCGGCGGCGCGGCACGATCACCGAGGTCGTCGCGCGCACCGCGAACGGGCTCGAGGTGTTCGCCGCCGATCATGTCGTCGCCGCATGCGACCTCCACCATCTCGAGACCCGCCTGCTCGACCCGGGGTTCCGCACCGCGGGGCCCGCCACGTGGCGCCGCCGCGATCCCGGGATGGGCGGGATCGTCCTCATGCTCGGGATCGACCGGCGGGTCGAATCGCTCGCCCACCACTCGCTGTTCTTCACCGCGGACTGGGATGCGAACTTCGCGGCCGTGTTCGGGGAGGAGAAGTCGCTCCCCGATCCCGCCTCGGTCTATGTCTGCGCGCCCTCACGCACCGATCCGGGCGTCGCCCCGGAGGGCTGCGAGAACCTTTTCGTCCTCGTCCCCTGCCCCGCCGACCCCGCGCTGCGCGCCGGACAGCCGGTCTTCGAGGAGTACTGCGACCGGATCATCGAGCAGATCGCCCGCTGGTCGGAGGAGGACGATCTCGCCACGCACGTCGTCGTGCGCCGCGCGCTCGGCCCCGGGGACTACGCGGACGATTTCCATGCCTGGCAGGGCACGGTGCTCGGGCCGTCGAACACCCTGACGCAGAGCGTGTTCCTCCGCGGCGGGCCCCGCCGTCCGGCCGGTCTGCGCGCCACCCGGCTCGACAACCTGCTCTACGCCGGCGCCTTCACCGCACCCGGAGTCGGCCTGCCGATGTGCCTCATCAGCGCGGAGAACGTCGTCAAGGAGCTGCGCGGGGACACCTCGGGCGGCTGGCTGGAATCCCTGTGATGAGCTGGGCCTACCTCGGCTGCCTGCTGTTCAGCCTCGTCGGCATGGCGATCCTCGACCGGCGGCATCGGCTGTTCTGGTTCGCCGACCCCAAACGGGCCGCGATCGTCCACGGGATCGGTCTCGCCGCATTCCTCGTGTGGGATGGCGCGGGGATCCTCACCGGGATCTTCCACCGCGGCGACAGCCCGTACATGATCGGGATCGACCTCGCACCCGAGCTGCCGCTCGAGGAGGTCGTCTTCCTCGCCTTCCTCTGCTGGCTCACGATGAACCTCTACACCGGCTGCTCCCGGACCCTGCGCGCGCGGGCCGACCGGGCGGCGAGCAAGCGGGTCGCAGGCGCGGGCACGGGCGGGCGGCCGCGGGTCGCGGGCGGGGAGGCCCCGCGCACCCCCGGAACGGCCGACGTGCACGACCCGCGGGCAGGGGGCCGGCCGTGACGTACACGCTCATCAACCTCGTTTTCCTCGTACCGGCCCTCGTCATCACTGCCCTCGCCTGGCGCTCCGGCGCCCTGTCGCGGATCGCGCTCCTCGTCACCGCCGGCGCGATGATCGCGCTCACCATCGTCTTCGACAACCTCATGATCAGCATCGACCTCTTCTCCTACGCCGAGGACCGGATCTCCGGCGTGATGATCGGGCTCATGCCGATCGAGGACCTCGCCTACACGATCGTCGCCGTCCTCCTCCTGCCCGCCCTGTGGGAGCTGCTCGGCCGGCGCCGCCGCCCGGGATCCGGGGTCGGTGCACGGCCGGACAGCGCGGTGCGCCGCGATCCCGGCATCGAACCGGGCGCCGCCCTCGATTCTGCGGACGAGGAGGTCGATCGCCGTGATCCGTGAGCTCGTCCTCGCCTCCCGTCCGGTGTCCTGGGTGAATACCGCGTTCCCGTTCGGCGCCGCATACCTGCTCGCCGGCGGGACGGTGGATGTCCTCTTCGTCCTCGGCGTCGTGTTCTTCCTCGTGCCGTACAACCTCGCGATGTACGGGATCAACGACGTGTTCGACTACGAATCGGATCTCCGGAACCCGCGCAAGGGCGGGGTCGAGGGGCACCTCGCCTCCCCGGAGCAGCACCGGCGGATCCTCCTCGCCTCCGCAGTCGCGTGCCTGCCGTTCCTCCTCGCCTTCGTCGTCCTCGGCACCGCGCTGTCGACGGCCGTGCTCGCGCTGAGCGTGTTCGCTCTGCTCGCGTACTCGATCAAGGGCCTGCGGTTCAAGGAGATCCCCGTCCTCGACTCGATCACCTCGTCGACGCACTTCTCGTCTCCGGCCTGGTTCGCCCTCGCGCTGCTCGGGTGGCCGATCGGCGCGGACGGCTGGCTCGTCCTCGCGGCGTTCTTCCTCTGGGGGATCGCGAGCCAGGCGTTCGGCGCGGTGCAGGACATCGTCCCGGACCGCGAGGGCGGTCTCGCCTCGGTGGCCACCGTGCTCGGCGCACGGACGACCGTCCGGCTCACGACGGCGATGTACCTCGTCGCCGGCGCCCTGCTCGTCCCCACCGCCTGGCCGGTGCCGCTCGCCGGGCTGCTCACCCTCCCGTACGCGATCAACGCGGGACGGTTCTGGTCGATCAGCGATCGCACCTCGGCCGAGGCCCACCGCGGCTGGTCGGTGTTCCTGTGGCTCAACTACGTCGTCGGCTTCCTCGTCACGCTGCTGATGATCTGGGTGGCGCTGGGCTGACCGGACATGGTCCTGTGACGCGGTCGGCTGCCCGCGCGCTCGGCCCAGGCTCGCAGTCCAAAGAATCTCAAGGAATCCATAGGACCGACTGCGCACACGTCTCGCGGCGGCCGGAGGCCTTCCGTTGCGTCACGGACAGCGATATTCTCAAAAGTCTAAAAGAATCTCACGGAGGTGCTCCCTGTGACCGTCACCATCCCTCCGCCGCCCGTGCCCGGCGCCTCGCCCTCGCCGTTCACCCCGACGTTCGGCGTCATCCCGCCCGCTCTCGTCGGACGGCAGGCCGAGGTCAACGACTTCGCCTATGCCCTCGACAGCGGCCCGGGTGCGACCGGGCGGGCCACCCTCGTCACCGGTCAGCGCGGCGTCGGCAAGAGCGTCCTGCTCCACGTCTTCCACGAGGTCGCGGCGAGCCGGCAGTGGCTGAGCGTGCACGCCCAGGCCTCCCCCGGATTCGCCGCGAGCCTCACCGCGACCCGGCTGCCCGAGGCTCTCGCAGCGCTCGACGCCGCGGACACGGTGGAGTCCTCGGTCGTCGGAGTGACCCTGCCCTTCGGCGCGGGCGGGCTCACCACGCGGACGGAGAGCACGAACCCGCTCACACCGGACTTCCGCCACCAGCTCATGCGGGTGCTCGCCATCCTCGCCGACCACGGCACCGGCCTCGTCCTCACCCTCGACGAGGTCCACCGCTCGCAGCTCGACGAGCTCCGTCTCGTCACCGATGCGATCGCCTACGCGTTCAGCCAGGAGGCGCCGGTGGCGTTCGTCGCCGCCGGGCTCCCGCAGGCGATCACGAGCCTCGTCGACGACGACGTCTCGACCTACCTGCGGCGCGCCGAACGCGTGACGCTCGGCAACCTCAGCCCGGAGAACACCCGGATCGCCCTCGAGGCGCCGATCACCCAGGCGGGGAAGACGATCACCCGCGAAGCGCTCGAGGCGGCGATCGCGGCGAGCGGGCACTACCCGTTCCTCATCCAGCTCATCGGCGACCGCTCGTGGCGGGCCGCCGGCGACGACGACGTCATCACCGCCGTCCACGTCGAGGAGGCGGTGGCGCGCGCCCGCGCGGCGATGCATCGGCAGATCCATGAGCCGGCCATCGGAGGACTCACCGAGAAGGAGCGCAGCTACGTGCTCGCGATGGCGGCCGACGAGGACCGCTCCCGGACGGCGGAGGTCGCCCGCCGGATGGGCGTGACGGCGAAGTACGGCAGCGTCTACCGCGAACGCCTCATCACCCGCGGGGTCATCGAGGCCGCCGGACGCGGGTACGTCCGCTTCACCCTGCCCTACACCCGCGAGTACCTGCTCGAGGGCTGAGCCGCAGCCTGCGGGCTCCGCATTCGGCCGGACGCGGCCGCCGAGAACCGCGCAGATCCTGCAGACGGCGACGGAAACTGCACCTGACGACGGAGACTGTGCAGGTATCGTGGGCAACTGCAGGATCCGTCGACATCTCGGCCGACGAACCCGCACCGCACTCACCCCGCCGACACCGGGCCCCGGCCGCTGCGGGATTCGGCCGCCGGAGCACGCTGAGGACCACCTCGGCCCCACGCAGGAAGGACCCGTCGTGACCGCACCGCCCGCCGTGCAGACGCTCATCGACTTCTCCCTCGTCAAGCTCGACGAGATCGTCGACGCGGTGGGGGCACTCGACGACGCGACCGCGAACGCCGTACCCGCCGTTCCCGGGGCGAACTCGCCCTACGCGCTCCTCACCCATTGCCTGGGGATGATGCGACGATGGTCCTCGACGGTGAATCTCGGGGTCACGGTGCCACGGGACCGCGACGCGGAGTTCAGCGCCGCCGGTCCGGTCGCCGATCTCATCGTCCGAGCCGCCGAGGTGCGCCGGGCCTTCCTCGACGACCTCGCCGCCACCGACTGGGCCGCACCGCCGGTCGCCCCGGCCACCGGGTACGGCCCGTGGTCGCAGACGACCTTCGGGGTTCTCCTCCACGTGTTCGAGGAGCTGTGCCAGCACCTCGGGCACCTCGAGATCACCCTCGACCTGCTCCGGGCGGGCGACCCGGAGCCCTGAACCGGGACCGGCCCGATCGGCGCAGCTTCCTCAACCGCGTCCGGTCCGATCGGCGCAGTCCGATCATCCGGCTCCCCGAACCGTCTCCGGCCTCGCCCACCGGTTCGTCCGCACACACCCGCACCCCCGACCATCCGAGGACCGCATGCGCACACTCCACGTCATCGCCCTGGGCGGCACGATCGCCTCGAGCTCGCCGGCCGGTCGGCCGGGATCCGCCGGCGGCGGCCCGACGGACACCCCGTCCGGTGTCGCCCCGTCGATCACCGCGGCGGAGATCACCGCCGCCGCCCGCCTCGATTCGCTGCCCGGGGACCCCGTCGAGGTCACGGTCGAGCAGCTCGCCCAGGTCGGCTCCGGCAGCATCACCCTCGACATCCTCCACCGGGTCGTGCGGTCGGCGCGGGCGGCCGCCCGGCGCGGGGCCACCGGCATCGTCCTCACCCAGGGCACCGACACCCTCGAGGACTCCGCGTTCGCGCTCGCGCTGCTCAACGACGCGGGCATCCCGATCGTCCTCACCGGTGCGATGCGCAATCCGACTCTCCCCGGAGCCGACGGCCCGGCCAACGTCCGCGCGGCCGCCGTCGTCGCGCTCGCCCCGGAAGCCGCCGGACTGCGGGCGGCGCTCGTGTTCGCCGACGAGGTGCACGACCCCGTCTTCGTCCGGAAGGCGCACGCGAGCCACGTCTCGCCCTTCACCTCGGGCCCGGTCATCGGTGCGCTCGGCTGGGTCGCGGAGGATCGGCTGCACCTCCCGCACGTCCCGGTGCCGAGGTCCCTGCCGGCCGGGCTCGCGGTGCCGGAGCACGCCGAGTCGGTGGCTTCCGAGCCGGAGGATGCTGAGGAAGTCACCGAGGGGCACAGATCAGCACCCCCGAACGCCGACGGCGACCCGCATGACTCCGGTGCGGGCGACGGGTTCCCTCGGGTGGCGCAGATCGAGGTCGGGTTCGACGACGGGCTCGAGCACCTCACCGCACTGCCGGACCTCGGGTACGCGGGCGCGGTGATCGCCGGAGCCGGCGGCGGGCACGTCGCTGAGTGGGCCGTCGAGCGGGTGGCCGCCCTCGCCGCGCGGATGCCGGTCGTCCTCGCCTCCCGCACCGGTGCCGGCGCGACTCTCGAGTCGACGTACGGCTATCCGGGGGCGGAGATCGATCTGCTCGGGCGGGGACTGATCCCGGCCGGGTGCCTCGACCCGCGCACGGCTCGGATCGCACTCACGCTCGCCCTGGCCCGGGGGATCGACCCCGCCGAGGTGTTCGCCGCGTTCCGCTGACCCGGGACGCCGCACGGCCCGGCGCACAGCGTCCATCCGGACCGCTGGTCACAGAGCCGACCGCACACCCTCCGGAGGCCGTGCCCCTGCGCTCGCACAACCGAACGACGCTCGGCGGTCAGGCGTCGGGTCGGTCGTATCGGACGGTGCGCTCGCCGGCGGGACGGATGTCGTCGAGCGCAGCCAGATCCGCGCTCCCGAGCTCGATCTCCTGCGCCTGCCAGTTCGACTCGAGATTCTCCGGACGGGTCGTCCCCGGGATCGGGACGACGTCTGTTCCCTGGGCGAGCACCCAGGCGAGCGCCACCTGGCCCGCCGTCGCTCCGTGCCGCCGCGCGATCCGCTCGACCCGCGTGACGGCGGCGAGGTTGGCCCTGAGGTTCGACCTCCGCCACCGCGGAAGGAACCGCCGGTAGTCGAGGAGCGGCAGCCGGGTGGTGGAACGAGCGGCTCCGGTGAGCATGCCGCGGCCGAGCGGGCTGTAGGGCACGATCGCCGTCCCGGTCTCGCGAGCGGCCTGCAGCGGACCGTCCTCGATGTCGCGGGAGAACAGCGACCATTCGCTCTGCAGAGCGGCGATCGGGTGGACGGTCCGGGCCCGGCGGATCTCCTCCGCCGTCGCTTCGGACAGTCCGATCTCCCGAACGGTCCCGGCAGTGACGAGTTCGGCCATCGCGCTGACGGATTCCTCGACGGGCACCTTCGGGTCGACCCGGTGGAGATAGAGGAGATCGATCTCCTCGACGCCGAGGCGGCGCAGCGACTGCTCGACGGAGGCCCGGCAGTGCTCCGGCGTGCCGTTCTGGGAGTTCGGCATTCCGAGGAGGTTCGTCCCGAGGCCCCATTTGGTGGCGATGACGATCCGGTCCCGGACCGAGGCCCGACGAGGCGCGAGATGCTCGCCGAGGAACCGCTCGTTGTGGCCGCGGCCGTACATCGCGGCGGTGTCGAACAGGGTGATCCCGAGCTCGAGGGCGCGATCGAGCGTCGCCCGGGCCGAGGCGGCATCGGGTCGGCCGTAGGTCATCGACATCCCCATGCAGCCGAGGCCCACGCGCGACACCGCGAGATCGCCGATGCGCGTCATGACGCACCTCCGTCCGCCGAGGTGCGGGCATCGGAGTCCGCTGCGGGGAGCAGTTCGTCCATCGTGTCCGGGCCGCACGCTCCGCCGTGGCGGTCGATCTTGTAGGTCGTCACTGCGAGCGCGAACTCGAGGTCGGCGATGCGCCGGCGCAGATCGGCGCGGTGCTCCTCCATGATCTGCAGGCGGGCCGCGACCGTCTGCGGTCCGGCCGCGGTGAGCGCCGCGTACTCCTTGAGCCGGCGCATGCTCATGCCCGACAGTCGCATCCAGGTGAGGAACACGAGCTGCTTGATCGCGTCGATGTCGAAGACCCGTCGGTTGAGCTCGTCCCGCGGAATCGCGAGGAGGCCCTCCGATTCGTAGTAGCGGATGGTGCTCGGGGTGGTGCGGGTGAGCGCGGCGACCTCGGAGATCGTGGTGAGCGGGGCGATGTCCGCATCCGCGATCGCCGAATCGATGAGTCGGTCGATCGCCGCGCTGTCGAGGGGATGGCCGAAGCGACCGAGGGACGTCATGACCTGGTCGAGCAGGTCGTTCACGGGTGCCATGTTCGGAACCCTAGGGCGTCAAGCGCACTCGAAGGCAAGAGCGCCGATGATCGACCGAATTCGGGAACAGAACACCGGGCCCGTGCGTTGACGGGATGACCGGCGCGACTGAAGGGAACCGTCATGACCAAGGACAATCCGAACCGCTCCCCGTACGAGGGCGCAGGCCTCCTCATCGCACTGGCGAGCACGCTCGTCGGTGCTGCGGTGACGGCCCTCGTCGTCAAGGTCCGCCGCGACAAGGGCGCACCGCACCTCGACCCGGAGGCCCACGACGACCCGCGCAGCTGATCCAGCCCCCGGCGGCGCGGTGCCGGTGCGCCGCGCCGCCGACGGACGACCTGGGCCCCTGCACTCCGCGGAGTGCAGGGGCCCAGGTCATTCGCGGGGAGCCGGGGGTCTCACTCCCCGACCTGGATGATCGTCTTGCCGAAGTTCTTCCCCTCGAGCATCCCGACGAAGGTCTGCGGGGCGCTGTCGAGGCCTTCGGTGATGTCCTCGCGGTACTTGACCCTGCCCTCCCGCACCCACTGGCCCATGTCGCGCAGGAAGTCGGAGAACATCGATTCGACGAACTCCGTCTGGATGAAGCCGCGCAGCAGCAGGCTCTTCGTGAGGATGTTCCGCATGAGGGCGGCGGACTTGTCCGGGCCGGGCGGCACCTCCGTCGCGTTGTATCCGGCGGCCAGGCCGCACACCGGCACGCGGGCGAAGGTGTTGAGCCGCGGGAGCACGGCGTCCCACACCGGCCCGCTGACGTTCTCGAAGTACACGTCGATGCCCTGCGGCACCGCCTGCTTGAGCGCCCCGCGCAGATCCTCGCCCCGGTGGTCGAGCGCGACGTCGAAGCCGAGCTCCTCGAGGTAGGCGACCTTCTCCGGCCCGCCGGCGATGCCGACGGCGGTGCAGCCCTTGATCTTCGCGATCTGCCCGACGGCCGAACCGACCGGCCCGGTGGCCGCGGCCACGGCCACGGTCTCGCCCTCCTGGGGGCGTCCGATCTCGAGGAGACCCGAATAGGCGGTGAACCCGGGCATGCCGAGCACGCCGAGGGCGGTGGTCACCGGAGCCTCCTCCGGATCGAGGAGGCGCAGCTGCGCGGCTGGCTCGACGGAGTACGACTGCCAGCCGCCGTAGGACAGCACGGTCTGCCCCGCGGAGAATCCGGGATCGTTCGACTCGACGACCTCGGACACGGTCGCGCCGACGATGACGTCGCCGACCTCGACCGGCTTCGCATAGGACTTCGCGTCGGACAGCCGCCCGCGCATGTACGGGTCGAGGGAGAGATAGCGCGTGCGGAGCAGGACCTCTCCGTCGCCGGGCGTCCCGATCGGGGCGTCGTCGTGGATGAAATCGTCGGGCTGCGGGACTCCCACGGGGCGGGACCCCAGACGGATGCGGCGGTTCGACTCGGACATGCAATCTCCTTCGGCTGCTGTGCGGCGGTGAGGCTCTGAGCGACGGCGCGCCCTGCTGAGTCACACATGGACGTGACGCCGGTCACCAGTCTAGGTCGTCGGCCGGTCGCCCACCCATTCGGCGATCTCCTCCGTTCCGGGCACCGGCCAGGCGGGGTCCGGGTCCCATTGCGTCCACTCCGGGTCGAACGCCCAGTGGCCGTCGGCGTGCGCCGCGAGCGCCAGGTCCGCGTTCGCCTCGATCGCGGCGGCGATGCCGGGCGACCACATCCCGTGGTGCACCGCGCCGGCGAGCTCGTCCTCGTCCTTCCGCGCGACCGCGCCGTCCGCTCCGATGACGAGGTCGAGGATGTGGTCGCTCGTGAAGAGTTCGGTACCGAGGCGCCGATGACGGTGCTCGAGATTGATGTACCAGCTGCGGTGAGCCCCCTCTGCGGAGCGGAACACCCAGACGGAGAACGGCATCCCGGTCGGCACGATCCGCAGCACCCCGCGGCCGTGCCAGCGGCGCAGGATCTGCACCCGCTCGGGAGCGCGGTCCACCGGCACGAAGCGCGCGGCGTGCGGGACCGCATGGGGGTCGAGGTGCTCGTACCCGCGGATCCTCAGGTCGGCGGTCGGCGTGCCCCCGGCGAGCCACAGCACGAGTCCGCGCTCGTCGTCGCGGACGACCCGCATCGGCTGCACGACCTCACCGCCCACCCGGTCGAAGTCGCAGCGCCGGAACCGCCAGCGCACGAGGTCCCCCGGGGCGGCGAAGGGCCCCTTGCCCACCGGCCGGGTGCCTGCGGGGAGGGTGATCGGGAACGGGTCGATGCTCTCCACGCGAACATTGTCCCGCACCCGCCGCCGCTACAGTGTCCCCATGATCATCGAACCCCGCGACGACGCGGACGTGCCGCGGTTCATCGCCGACCTCGGGCTCCCGGGGCTCGCCGACATCCACGTCCATTTCCTCCCGGAGCGGATGCTCACCAAGGTCTGGGACTACTTCGACCGCAGCGCGGAGCGCACCGGCCGGCCCTGGCCGATCACCTATCGGCACGACACCGCGACCCGGCTGCGGATCGCCCGGGACCTCGGCCTCGCCCGCATCCCGGCGCTGACCTACCCGCACAAGCCGGGCATGGCGGCATGGCTCAACGACTGGAACGCGGAGTTCGCGGCCGCGCATCCGGACGTCCTCCACTGCGCCACGCTCTACCCGGAGTCCGGGATCGGCGAGGAGGTCGAACGGGTTCTCGAGGCGGGCGCGCAGCTCTTCAAGGTGCACATCCAGGTGGGCGCCTTCTCCCCCGACGACCCGCTCCTCGTGCCGGCATGGACGGCCATCGCGCGGGCCGGGGTGCCGGTGGTCATCCATGCCGGCTCGGCCCCGCTGCCGGGAGAGTTCACCGGACCCGAGGCGGTCGCCGCGGTCCTCGCCCGGCATCCCGAGCTGCGGCTCGTCATCGCCCATATGGGGATGCCGGAGTACCACGCCTTCGCCGACCTCGCCGAGCAGTACCCGGGGGTCCACCTCGACACGACGATGTTCAACACCGACTTCACGAATGCAACGACGCCGTTCGACGCCGCCTACCGGGAGCGTCTGCCGGGGCTGCGGGAGAAGATCGTGCTCGGCTCGGACTTCCCGAACATCCCCTACCCCTACGCCCACCAGCTCCAGGCGCTATGCCGGCTCGGCGACGAGTCGGACGGGTTCGGCGATCCGTGGCTCCGCGCGGCGCTCTGGGACAACGGCGCCCGGCTGCTCGGGATCGGCTGACCGGGTCCGGGCCGGTGATCCGCGGTCCGTCGGTCCGTGCGCGGTCGGTCTGCGGCCGGTCCGTGGCCTGTGCGGGGCGGGCCCGGGCTCAGCGGCGCCGGTAGGACGGGGCGCGCTTCTCGAGGAAGGACGCCGTCGCCTCGGCCCGGTCTTCGGTCATCGCGGTGTAGATCTGCTGCCGGTTCTCGAACTCGACGGCGGCCTCGAACGACGGGATCTCGAGGGACTTCCACAGCCCCTCCTTGGTGAACTCCACCGAGATCGGGGCGTTCTGCATGATCTGCCGGGCGGTCTCGAGCGCCCGGTCCATGAGCGCCTCCGGCTCGACGACGTCGGCGAGCAGCCCGAACTGCTGGGCCTCGGCCGGGGTGAAGCGTCGCCCGGTGAGCATGAGCTCCTGCGCCCTGGCGGCCCCGACGATCCGCGGCAGCAGCCAGGACAGGCCCATGTCGCACGCGGAGAAGCCGGCGCGGATGTAGCCCACTGCGAAGTTCGCATCCGGCACTCCGTAGCGGATGTCCGAGGCGCACAGCATCGACAGCCCCACGCCTGCGGTGGCGCCGTTGACCGCGGCGATGACGGGCACGCGGAGTCCGCGGATCCGGGCGACGAGGTCGGCGATCTCCTTCTGGCGGGCCATCGAGCGCGGCACCTGGCCCTGCTCCTCGATGAGCGCCTCGTCCCCGTACCCGGTGAGGTTGAGGCCGGCGCAGAACGCCCGGCCCTCGCCGGTGAGGATGAGCACCCGGAGGTCGAGGTCGGCGTCGACCTCGGCGAGGGCGGCCTTGGCCTGGGTGATCAGGTCGATGTCGGCGGTGTTCATCCGCTCGGGCCGGCAGAAGGTCAGGCGGGCGATCCCCGGTTCGGGACGGTCGAGACGGACGGCGGTGTCGGTGTCGGTATCCATGGGTCCAGAATAGTGATCCGGCGCGCGTGCACGTGGCGCGGATCACATGCCGGGCACCGCGGGACGACTGCCGGCGGCCGGCCGGCGCCCGCCCCGATCAGATCGGCCCGACCCGGTCCGGGCCTCGCCTGCGGCGGCAACGCTGGGCGCACGGGGTCTCAGCCGACGGTGAGCTGCGATCCCCCGGTTTCAGCCGTCGGTGAGCTGCGCCCACTCCTCGGCGAGCCACGGGCTGAAGGCGAATGGGGCGGCGTCGAGCGCCCGTCCCAGATCCTCCGGGGCGAGCCACGCGAACTCCGCGACCTCCGCGGTGCTCGGCCGCAGCTCGCCGACGAGACGAGCGGTGAATACCGGGCAGATCTCGTTCTCCACCACACCCGAGGCGTCCACCGCGCGGTAGCGGAAGTCCGGCAGCACCTCGGTGATGTCGGAGACCTCGCAGCCGAGCTCCTCGCGCGCCCGGCGCTCGATGGCGCGGGCGAAGGGCTCACCCGGACCCGGATGGCCGCAGAACGAGTTCGTCCACACGCCCGGCCATGTGCGCTTACCCAGGGCACGCCGGGTCATGAGGACTCGGCCGGCGTCGTCGTGGAGGAAGCACGAGAAGGCGAGGTGGAGCGGGGTGTCGGCGTCGTGGACCGTGGCCTTCGCGGTGGTGCCGATCGGGGTGCCGTCGTCTGCGAGGAGGACGACGAGCTCTTCGGTGCCGGCCATGGTCGGACCTCCAGGGTTCGGGGAGCGCGCACCGCGCGGATCCTCGGCCACGTCGGTCATCCCACCCTAGCGGAGGGCTCGGACATCACTCGCAGCGCCGGATGGCCTCGGAGAGCTCGAGGTCCGAGCGGACGACGGTGAAGCCCGGCGGGGCGGCCGCGCAGACCTCGGGGAGACGTCCGACGTACTCGATGTCGAACACCGCCTTCCCGGCCTCGGCCACGGGCTGGTACAGGTCGCACTCCCCGAGATTAATGCACTGCTCGAGCACCGCGAAATCAACGGTCTGGACGACCTCGGGCACGATCTCCCCGGCATTCTTGAGCCCGATCGCGAGCCCGTGGGAATGCGCGATCTCCGCGACCGCGCGCAGGTACGCGACCGCGTCCTCCGCGGTGAGGTCGAATCCCGAATCGTTGCTGAAGACGTCGATGCTGTCAGGGTCGATCGCGCGGAAGCCCTTGTCGGCGCAGGACTCGATCCGGCGCTCCATGATCGGCAGCAGGACATCGTGCCGACGGATGTCGAGCCACCGCTCCCCCGGCCACTCCGCGTAGTCCTTCCCGATGACCTCGGGCGGGAAGTCCGCCGCGTCGGCCCGCCAGTCCTCGACGGTCCCGATGCTCAGGTAGCAGATGGGATAGACCCCGCGGTCGAGCAGAGAGCGCACATCGGCCTCCTCAGTCTCCTCGCCGTCGAGGTCGTAGACGTCGACCGGGAGCCCGAGGTCGACCGCGCCCTCGTACTGGATGTGGAAGCTCGCTCCGGCAGGCGGCGGCGTGACGGCCGCGCCGGCCGACGGGCCGGCTCCATCTGCGGACGGCGAGGCCTCCGGCACGTCCCCCGAGGCGGATGTGTCCGGGGTCGCCCCCGTCGCACCATCGGCGCCTCGGCCGGCACCGTCGCCCATGGCGCAGCCGACGGTGAGCACGCTCGCCGCGAGACCGACCGCGCAGACACGGAGGAGTCCGTTCACGCGCATCGCGGTACGGATCCGGTGTCGGTCACGGCCCGATTCCCGGCATCATCGGAGTCCGGTGGAGGTCCATCGTCGCGCTGTCCGGGTGCTGCGCCACGACCGTGGTCCTCAGACGACCGGGCGCTCGACGCCGTCGACCGGCTCCGGACGCTCCTGGATCACCTCGGAGGTGTTGGGGAACAGGAACTGATAGGTCAGGCCGGCGATCGCGGCACCAGCGAGCGGGGCAAGGAAGAACACCCAGACCTGCGCGAGCGCGTCGCCGCCGCCGAACACCGCGACGCCGAGCGAGCGGGCCGGGTTGACCGAGGTGTTCGAGACCGGGATCGACACGAGGTGGATGAGGGTGAGCGAGAGCCCGATGGCGATCGGGGCGAACCCGGCCGGCGCCCGGTTGTCGGTCGCACCGAGGATGACGTAGAGGAAGATCGCGGTGAGGACGAGCTCGCAGATGATCACCGCGAGGAGCGAGTAGCCGTTGGGCGAGAACTCGCCGTAGCCATTGGTCGCGAAGCCGTTCTCGGCGACCGAGAACTCGGACCGGCCCGTGGCGATCGCGAGCAGGACGGCTCCCGCGACGATTCCGGCGACGAGCTGGGTGATCCAGTACGGCAGCGCATCGCGCCACGGCAGGCGGCCGGAGAGCGCGGCCCCGAGCGTGACCGCGGGGTTGAAGTGCCCGCCCGAGATGTGGCCGACGGCGTAGGCCATGACGACGACGGTGAGTCCGAAGGCGAGGGCGACGCCGAGGAAGCCGATGCCCATGTTCACGCCGTTGTCGGTGTCCATGACGGATGCCGCGAAGATCGCGGATCCGCAGCCGCCGAAGACGAGGACGAAGGTGCCGAGGAACTCGGCGGCGAGCTTGGAGACGAGGGAAGGGGAGTTCATCGTTCGACCTTTCGTTCGGACCGCGGTGAGGCGACCGCGCTCGGAGTCGGCCCCAGGATACTCCTCCGTAGGGCGCTTGGGCACCTCGGCGCGCACCGCCGCGTCCAGGGCCGGAATACAGTGGTCGCATGAACGCATCCCCTTCCGCACCCCTCCGCTCCTTCCGCCAGGTCGACGTCTTCGGCATGACCCCGCTCGGGGGCAACCCCGTCGCCGTGGTCCACGACGCCGAAGGGCTCGACGACGCGACGATGGCCGCCTTCGCCCGCTGGACCAATCTCTCCGAGACGACGTTCCTCCTGCCGCCCACCTCCGCAGACGCCGACTACCGGCTGCGGATCTTCACCCCCGGCAGGGAGCTGCCCTTCGCCGGGCACCCGACACTCGGCTCGGCCCACGCATGGCTCGAGAACGGCGGGGTCCCGCGCGCGGCGGGCACGCTCGTCCAGGAGTGCGGAGCCGGCCTCGTCACCCTGCGCGTCGGCGACACGGTCACCCCCGCCGAGGTCGCCGCCGAGCCCCGGGCCGGCGGCAGGATCGCCTTTGCGGCGCCTCCGCTCGTGCGCTCGGGTCCCGTTGACGCAGGCACTCTCGGCGAGGCGATCGCCGCCCTCGGTCTGCACGAGAACGATGTCGTTGCGAGCAGCTGGGTCGACAACGGGCCCGGCTGGCTGGGCATCCTGCTGCGCGACGCGGCGCTCGTGCGGTCCCTCACCCCGGACTTCACGCGCATGGGGGATCTGAAACTCGGCGTCATCGGCGCCTATCCGGAGGCCGAACGACCCGCCGGCGTACCCGACGCTTCCGCGTACGACCCCGTCAGGCCAGCCGACTTCGAGGTGCGCGCCTTCGTCCCCGGTTACGGGGTGCCCGAGGATCCGGTCACCGGCAGCCTCAATGTGGGGCTGGCGCAGTGGCTCATCGGTTCGGGGCGGGCGCCGACCACGTACACCGCCTCCCAGGGAACCCAGGTGGGCCGGACGGGGATCGTGGGGATCGAGCAGGTCGGTGCGGACATCTGGGTGTCGGGCAGCACCCGCACCGTGCTCATCGGCACCGCCGACCTCGGCTGAGGGGCGGGCGGGTCGAGACGCGTCGGCTCGGTGGTACGCAGTCGCTCCGACGCCCTCGCCGTGTGACGCCCAGGCCCCGCGACGCGCGAACGGGCACCTCACCTCGCCGAACCGCCCCTCATGCTCGATCGCACGGTCGAACTGCCACTTGTGCTCGATTTCCGCACCGAGAACCGAGCACGCGTGGCAGTTCGACGCGGATCGGGCAGAAGCGGCAGGTTGATCGGGCGGAGATCGAGCAGAGATGGCAGGTCGATGTGCCGGGCGGACTGCGACGGGGCGCACCGTGATACGCAGGCATCACTTGCGTTCGCGCACCTATCGCACCCGGATGCCCACCGCTCGCGCAGTACTCTGAAGACCCGCTCCGACGCCGAGGAGGCATGATGACTGCTCCGGACCCCGCCGCCGATCCCGCTGACTCCGCCAGGGACTCCCAAGCAACCCCCGCCGCCGGGTCGTCGGGCACGCCGAACTCCGCCACCACCGGGCAGCCCACCAGCGCTCCCGGTTCCTCTCCCTCCGACGCTCCAGGGCGCGCCCCGCTGACCTGGTTCATCACCGGCGCGAACTCCGGTCTGGGGCTCGCGATCGCACGCACCGCCGCAGCATCCGGCGATCGGGTGCTCGCGACCGCACGCCGCCCGGAGACTCTAGAGGACCTCGTCGCGGAGTTCCCCGGCTCGGTGCGCGCCGCCGCGCTCGACGTCACCCGGGCCGAGCAGATCGCCCCGGCCGTCGACGCGGCCATCGCGGCGTTCGGCGGGATCGACGTCCTCGTCAACAACGCCGGCTACGGCCTGCGCGGGGCCGTCGAGTCCTGGAGCATGGACCAGCTGCGGCGACTCTTCGACACGAATGTGTTCGGCGTCGTCGAGCTCACCCGTGCGGTGCTCCCCCACATGCGGGACGCGGGTTCCGGCTGGATCGTCCAGATGTCCTCGGTCGCGGGATTCCGCGTGAGCCCCGGTGCCGCGGCATACTCCGCCTCGAAGTTCGCGCTCGAGGGCCTGTCGAAGGGGCTCGCCCTCGAGGTCGCCCCGCACGGCATCGTCGTCACGCTCGCCGAGCCCGGCCCGTTCCGCACCGACTTCTCCGGCCGCTCGCACGACTGGGGCGAGGAGCACCCCGCCTACACCGAGATCCTCGCCGAGGAGTTCGAGGCGTACCGCGCCCGTTCCGGCCGCCAGGCCAACGACCCGGTCCGCGCTGCGGAGATCCTCGTCGGGCTCGCGCACGGACCCGACAAGCCGCTCCACCTGCCGCTCGGTCCCGAGGCGTTCGCCGCCGCCCGCGGCGAGTTCACGTCACGGCTGGCCGCGCTCGACGAGATCGAGGCCTACGCGGCTGACACCGGGTTTCCCGACGACGTGTGAGCCGGCCGAACAGATGAGCCCGGCGAATGAGCCGGACAGGCACGGTCCCGGTCGATCCCGGCCGGCGTCGGCGTCTCCCCGATGCGCCCGGGGACACCGCACCTGACAGAACCGTCGCCGCTCGCTCCGCCAGTCGTCCGCGCGGAACCCGCCGCGTCCCGCAGACCGTCATCAGCGGCAGGCCGACCAGTCGTCCGTACCGTCGTCTGCCGCCGCTGGTCATCGGCACCGGGGCCGCTCGAAGGCTCATCCCGGACCTCGTCGGTCAGCCCCGCCCGTCCCCGGTGCTCCGGCGCAGCACCGGGGACATCGCCAGTGCGACGGCACCGAGGCCGGCGACAACGGTGACGACGAGGGCGTAGCGCAGTCCGAGAGCACCGGCGGTGAGTCCGAGCACCGGTGACGAGGCGAGCATGGCGATCCGCAGGGCCCAGCTCGCGAGCGTGATCCCCATGCCGTGGCTGAACCCGGGGATCGTCCCGGCCGCCCCGTAGGCGGTGGGGATGAAGGTCGCGGAGCCGAACCCGGAAAGGAAGAACCCGACGACCACCGCCCATGGCTGGGCGACCGCCATCGCGAGCAGCATGCCCGCGGTGACGAGCACGCCGCCGGAGAGCACGACCCCGGTGCGTCCGATCCGGGCGGTGAGTGCATCGGCGCTGAACCGGGCGATGAGCTGACCGCTGAGCGCGACGACGAAGGCGATCCCGGCGAGCTCGACGCCGACCCCGCCGACCTCGCTGAAGTACAGCGAGGACCAGTTCATCCCGAGGTCCTCGACGAATGCGCCGAGCAGTCCGAGGGCGATGACGCCGGCGAGCAGCGTCCACTTCGACGGCACGGCGTTCGCTCCGGCAGTTGACTCCTTCCCGTCCCGCGCCGCAGCCGCTGTCAGGCCCTCCCGCTCGTGCGACGCCACGCCATCGTCCACCGCGGTGACACCGGGGTCGCTGATCAGAGGCGCGGCTCCCTCCTCCGGGTCGTCCGCACGGATCCGCCGCTGAGCACCGCCGTCCCCCGCCGCACCCGACAGCCGCCACGCCCAGGCCGCCGCCGCGATGCCGAGCGCGCCGGTGGCGCTCAGGTGCGCCCACAGCGGGATGTGGAGCGCCGCGGCGAGGAGGCCGAACCCGCCCCCGGACACCGAGCCCACGCTCCAGATCGCGTGCAGGGAGTTGAAGATCAGCGAACCGCGCTCCTGCTCGACGGCGAGCCCGTGGACGTTCTGGGCGGCGTCGGCGACCGCGTCGAGGAACCCGGCGAGGGCGATGAGACCGGCGGCGATCCACGGCACCGCCGCGACCCAGCCGGGGACGCCGCCCGGCGCCCCGGAGCCCTCCCCGCCCTGCCACAGGGGTGAACCGGGTCCGAGGACGGTGACCGCTCCGACGAGCACGAAGACCGCGGCGAGGAGCATCGTGCCCACGCTCGCCACCGCCGCGGCGCCGAACCGGCGGATGAGCGGAGCCGGCAGCGCGGCCGCGCCGATCGAGCCGGCGGGGATCGCGGCGAGGATGAAGCCGAACTCCACCGTGCCGAGTCCGAGGAGTCCCTTGACCTCCGGGAGCCGGGTGAGGAGGCCGGCGAGAAGGAACCCGTTGAGGAAGAAGAAGAGGGAGACCCCGAGCCGCGCACGCGCGCGGGCAGCCGATCCGGCGGTCGCCCCTCGCGCGGAACCCGTCATCCTGCGGACCGGAGGCCGGCTGCAGTGAGACGGACGGCGAGGTCGAGGAGGGCGGAGTCCCTGCCCGGAGCCATGACGAGCTGGACCGAGGCCGGGAACTCCCCGTCGCGCACCGCGGGCACCCCGCGCCCGCCGAGGAGGTCGACCGGCACGGAGATCGCCGGCCACCCGAGCAGGTTGATGAGCTGGGTGTAGAGGCGGAACCGGTTGCGCACACCCTGGTCGGCCCTGTCCCACGGCACCGGTTCGGTGCCGATCGTCGGCAGCACGAGCGCATCGACCCCTACGAGTGCGCCGAGCGCGGCCTCGCGGAGCGCGGCGAGCTCGGTGAAGGCGGCGGCGTGCTCGGCGTCGGTGATGTGCGCGTCGTTCTCGAGATTGCGCAGCACCTGCGGTTGGAAGTCGCGGCGCCCGGTGTCGAGCGCGGAACGGTGGACGCGGTACGTCTCGTACCCGCGGATCCGCGCGAAGATGCCGGGCATCCGGTCGAAGGCGAACGGGGCGGGGTCGATCGCCGTGTGCGAGACCCCCGGGAGTCCGTCGAGGTGGGGAACGACGCGCCGGGCCATCCACTCGGCCCCGGTGCCGGCCTCCGGCGACGTGAGAAGACCGAGCACCAGCGGCGATCCGGGGCGGGAGGCCGGTCCGGCGGCCTCGCCGAGGGCGTCGGGGGCGAACCCGTCCCACAGGAGTCGCATGTCCGCAGGGGTGCGGGTGAAGAAGCCGACGGTGTCGAGCGTAGTCGACAGCGGGGCGACGCCCGCGGTCGGCACCCGGTCGAGCGTCGGCTTGAACCCGGTGACCCCCGCACAGGCCGCCGGCACCCGCACGGAGCCCGCGGTATCGGTGCCGATCGCCACCGGGACGATCCCGGCGGCCACCGCGATGGCCGAGCCGTAGCTCGATCCGCCGGTGGTGAGACCAGGCCGGAGCGGGTTGACCCCGCGCCCGTGCGCGCTCTCCTCCCCGAGGATGCCGTAGGAGTGCTCGTGGCACGTCGTCTTGGCGACCGGGATGAGCCCGAGGGACTCGAACCGCCGCACCACCTCGGCGGATTCCGCGGCCGGGGCCTCCGGGTGCACGGTCGACCCCATCGTCGTCGTGACGCCGGCGAGGTCGATGACGTCCTTGACCGCGAACGGCACCCCGTCGAGCCGGGACCGAACCCGCCCATCGGCACGGCGCGCGTCGGAGTCGTCGGCGGCCGCCCGCGCCCGATCGGCGAGGAGGCGGGCCTGCTCCTGCGGCACGTGCGGCGGCGCGACGACCGCGTTGAGCTCCCGACCCGCCTCCGCGCAGGCGTGCAGCGCGGTCCGCACCTCATCGAGGGCGGTGGTGGCACGGGAGTCGAGGGCGGCGCTCATCGCGAGAAGGTCCATGCCTCCTGTCTACCGCATGCGCCGGCCGCGCGCACCGGGGTCCCGGTGTGCGCGGCCGGTGCTGTCCGGACGGACCCTCACAGGTAGCCGATGTTCACCCCGCCCGACGACGTCCGCACGGTGATCGGGATGACGGTCGCCTCGGACGCCGCCGCCTCCCGGATGCCGACGTCCACGGCACCGGAGTTCGAGCGGGCGTTCACCCGGTAGCCGGCCGCCTCGGTGTCCTCGACGTCCATGATGTCGGGCACCTTGAGATCCACGCCGCCGGAGGTGACGTCGATGGTGATGCCGTCCACCGGCAGGATCGCCGTTCCCAGCCGGGCGTCGACCCCTCCGGTGCGGGTCTCGAGCGCGAGCGTGCGCGCCACCGACAGCTCGTCGAGCTCGATCCCGCCGAACGTCGTCTCGAGGGACGCCTCGTCCGCAGTGCCCGCCACTCGGAGTCCACCGCTCCGTGCGCTCATGCGCAGGGTCCCGGTGGTGACGTCCGCAGTGAGGAATCCCGAGGTCGTCTCCGCGGTCACCGCCCGGTACTCACCGGTGATATCGGTGCGGGCGAACGTCGCGGTGCTCGTGAGATCGAGGTCGCGCGCCTGGGTCTCCGGGATCTCGACGGTGACCCGGGCCTCGTCGTTGGTGCCGAAGCCGACGCCCTCGCGCATCCCGGTGAGCGAGAGACGGATGACGCCGCCCGAGGTGTCGACTTCGACGGCCGGGGTCCGGGCGTTCGATCCCCGGTAGTCGAGGACGACCCGCCCGATGTTCGACGGGGTGGTGACGATCGCCACCCGCGCCCGGTCCATGGCGACCTCGAGCTCGGTGATCGTCTCCGGCAGCTCGGTGGTCTCGGAGAACTCGTGGGTGTTGACGCGCTGGACGAAGTCGACGACTGCGCCGGTGAGGGGGATGGCGAGGGCGATGCAGGCGATGACCGCGATGACGACGCGGATGGCGCGGCGGGGACCGGGGCCCATTCCTGCGGGGCCGGGGGGGGGGTGTGGGGGGATGACATGGCGTGTCCTTTCGGGACGGTGGAGCAGAGAACGAGGGTGGGAAGTGACGCGGCGGGCGGATGCCGCCTGCGGCCCGGGTGCGCCGGCGCGGAGCCGGGGGTCGGCTCAGGCGCGGAGGAATCGGAGGACGGCGAGCACGCGGCGGTTCTCCGAGGTGTCGGCGGTGAGGCCGAACTTCGTGAACACCGAGCTGATGTGCTTCTCCACGGCGCCCGCGCTCAGGTAGAGGGTGCCGGCGATCGCCGCGTTCGACTTGCCCTCCGCCATGAGCTGGAGCACCTCCCGCTCGCGCGGGGAGAGGGTGGCCAGGCCGTCCTGCTTGCGGGAGCGGACGAGGATCTGGGTGACGACCTCGGGATCGAGGACCGTGCCGCCGGCGGCGACCTCGTCGATCGCGCCGAGGAAGTCGTCGACGTCGGCCACCCGGTCCTTGAGGAGGTAGCCGAAGCCGCCGGTGTTCTCCGCGATGAGCTCCGTGGCGTAGCGCTCCTCGACGTACTGGGAGAGGACGAGGACGCCGGTCTCGGGGTTCTGCGAGCGGAGGAGCACCGCGGCCCGGATGCCCTCGTCGGTGAACGTCGGCGGCATCCGCACGTCGACGACCGCGAGATCGGGGCGATCGGTGTTGACGGCGGCGAGCAGCTCGTTGGCGTCGGCGACGGCGCTCGTCACCTCGTGGCCGAACTCGGTGAGGAGCCGGACGAGCCCCTCGCGCGGGAGGACGGAGTCCTCGGCGATCACGATGCGCATGGCACCTCCGCAACGATGGTCGTCGGCCCACCGGCCGGGCTGGTCAGGGACAGGGTTCCGCGGGCGGCGGTGACGCGGTCGGCGAGACCGGCCAGCCCGGTGCGGCTGCCGAGGCGATTCACCTGCGCCCCACCTCGGCCGTCGTCGGTGACGCTGATCTGCATGGTCCGTCCATCGCCCACGATACTCACCCGGGCGCGGGTGGCCCCGGAATGCTTGGCGATGTTCGTCAGCGCCTCCGCGACGACGAAGTAGGCGACGGATTCCGCCTCCGCTCCCGGTCGGCGCGGCAGGTCGATCTGGACGTCGACGGGGATCACCGAGCGGGCGGCGAGCGCGGAGATCGCCGGATCGAGTCCGCGGTCGGTGAGGACTGCGGGGTGGATGCCGCGGGCGAGCTGGCGCAGTTCGGTGATCGCGAGCTTGCTCTCCGCGTGCGCCTCGGTGAGGAGCTGGCGTGAGTCGTCGGGGTGGGAGTCGAACTTCGCCTTCGCCATCCCGAGCTTCATCGACATCGCGACGAGCATCGGCTGCACGCCGTCGTGGAGGTCGCGCTCGATCCGCAGGCGCTCGGCGGTCGCGGCGTCGACGGCACCGACGCGCGCCCGGTCGAGCGTGTGCACCTCGGCCCGCAGCGCCGCCGCCTGGGTGGGCGGGAGCAGCCCGCGGTCGAGGGCCCGATCGAGGTACGCGGAGAACCACAGGAGCGCCGCCGCCACGAGGATGCAGACGATGCCCGCGACGGCGTTGAGCAGGCGCATGCCGCCGCCGGACAGATCGCCGAAGCTCACGAACTCCGCTGCGACGGGGTTGACGGCGCCGGCGAGGAGGAGGGCGCCGAAGCCGGCACCGGTGAGGACGAGTGCGAAGACGAAGAGGCCGTAGAGGGATTTGACCACGTGATGGGCCGTCGATCGCCAGAATCCGCTCGAGCGGAGGATGAGCCACTGCGTCTCGAGGTAGCCGGCGAAGCCGGTGCGCTCGGAGCGCGGGGTGACCGGCGCCGGGATCCCGTCGGCGTAGATCGCCTCGGCCCGCAGTCGTTCGACATGGTTGATGCCGCGCTGGATGAGGAACCACAGGAAGAGGCAGATGATGCCGGCGCCGGCGGCGAACAGCCCGCCGAGCCCGACGAAGAATATCGAGACCGGGAACCACAGCCAGGACATGCCGATGATCGCGGACACGATGACGTTGGCGACGCCGAGGAGCCCGGGAGGGGCGGGATTCCATGCGTGCTCGGCCGCGCGGCGCGCGTCGGCCGTCGGGACGCCGGCGTCCCCCGGTGGCGGAGGGCGGTGCCCGGCATCCCGGTGGGTGCTCGGCTCCTCACTCGGCGCGGGCCCGTCGAGGACGGCGGTCGGAGCATCGGCTGCGCCGCTCGCCGCGTACCCGGGGGCGGGTGCCGGCAGCTCACGGGGTAGGGATCGGCGGACGGGTGGACGGGCGGCGCGTCGGGCCGCGGGGTCGGGGATTTCTCGATCATGGTGCCACCGTACGGATCCTGCGCCCGTGCCGACCATGGAGCGGACCGCCGAACCGAGGGTGAGGTTTTCCCGACTCCCCGCCCGCGATCGCCCGCTGCGCCGCCGTGCACGAGTTCTCCACGCGACCATTGTCACTCGGATCGACTTCGATGAGGATGACAGGAGCACCGGAATCCCGGCCCCGGCACGCGAAAGGACCCCCATGCGCCTGCTCCCCCGTCCCTGGCTCCCCGCCGCCTCGACGGACCGCATCTCCGCGGTGACCGCGGAGACCTTCGCCGACTCCGCCGAACCGTCGCGGATCACCGCGGCCATCGAGGACCTCGCCCGCGAGAGCGAGCGCTACTACTCGACCCGGGCGCTCAACCTCAATCCCGCCTCGAACGTCATGAATCCGCGCGCCGAGGCGCTGCTCTCCGCGGGCATGGGTCCGCGCACCTCGCTCGGCTATCCGGGAGCGAAGATCGAGACCGGGCTGCGCGAGCTCGAGGCGATCGAGGTCATCACCGCCGAGCTCGCCGGCCGGGTGTTCGACGCCGACTTCGCCGAGGTGCGGGTGATGTCCGGGGCGATGGCGAACCTCTACTCCTTCATGGCGACCTGCGCACCGGGGGATTCGATCATCGCCTCGCCGGCGACGATCGGCGGGCACGTCACCCACCACCGCGACGGGGCCGCCGGCCTCTACGGCATCACCACGATCGAAGCGCCCGTCGACGCCGCGCGCTACTCGGTGGACGTCGATGCGCTCGCCGCGCTCGCCCGGGAGGCCCGGCCGGCGCTCATCACGCTCGGCGGCTCCCTCAACCTGTTCGAGCACCCGGTGGCGCGGGTCCGCGCGATCGCCGACGAGGTCGGAGCCCGGGTGCTGTTCGACGCCGCCCACGTGTCCGGGATGATCGCCGGCGGAGTGTGGGCGAATCCGCTCGCCGAGGGCGCCCATCTCATGACGATGAGCACGTACAAGTCGCTCGGCGGGCCGGTGCACGGCCTCGTGCTGACGAACGAGGCGGAGCTCGCCGAGCGCATCGAGGCGATCGCGTTCCCGGGGCTCACCGCGAACTTCGACGTCGGCGCGGTCGCCGCGCTCGGGGTGACGCTCGCGGACTGGGAGGCGTGCGGGGCCGACTACGCCCGGACCATGCAGGAGACCGCCGGCGTCCTCGCCGAGGAGCTCGCCGCCCGGGGCATCGCGCCGTTCCGGGGCGCGGATGGCTTCACCGATTCGCACCAGTTCGCCCTCCTCGCCGCACCGTTCGGCGGCGGGTCGGTCATGGCGACCGCCCTCGAGCGGGCGAACCTCCTCGCCTACGGGATCGGCCTCCCCGGGCCCGAGGTCGCAGGCGACGCGAACGGACTGCGGATCGGCACACCGGAGCTCGCTCGCCGCGGGCTCACCGTCGCCGACATGCCGCAGCTCGCGGACTTCATCGCGCGCGCACTCACGGCCGGCGAGTCGGGACTCGCCGGCCGTGGCCCGGGTGGGGGTGCTCATGGTTCCGGTGGTGCTGGTCGGGGTGGAGATTCCGTGGGTGCGGGTGGTGCCGATCAGGGTGGTGCGGATGGCGCCGGTGACCCGGCCTCCGCCCTTGCCGCCGAGGTGGCGGCATGGCGGGCCGGGTTCACCGGGGTGCACTTCACCGCCGGCTGAGGGGCTGCGAGGAGGTGGCGGGCGCCTCGGCTCCGGTGGTCGGGTCGGTGATCGCCGGCACCGGGGTGCCGGGCTGGGTGGCGCTGGCGGGTTGAGTGGCGCTGCCGGACTGGGCGGAGCCGCCGGGCAGGTTGGTGCGGCCGGTCCGGTCCCAGCGGGGCAGTCGCCACAGGGCGATGGCGGTGAACACGACCGTGGTGGCGACCGCCACGGCGACCCCGATCGCCTGGATCTCCGTGACGTTCATGTCGACGAGGCCGAAGGCTGCGAGGACGAAGATCAGCGTGTTGTTGACGACGTGGAGCCCGATCGCGAGCTCGAGCCCGCCGGACCGGTGGGTGAGCACACCCATCGCGACGGCGAAGACCGAGATGTCGATGAGGCCGATCCAGTTGTAGTCGTGGGCGATGACGAAGAACGGCACCGGCGCGAGGTACGCCCAGGCGGGGTGGCGCAGCCAGCCGCCGATGACCTGCGGCAGCACACCGCGGAACGCGAGTTCCTCCGCGGCGGCCTGGAAGGGCACGAACAGCAGGGCGATGAGCAGCGCGACGAGCGTGCGCTCGTCGATCACCGGGTGCGGGATCGGTTCGCCCAGGCCCAGCAGCGAGGACACGAGCATCGAGGCGCCGATGAGCACGAGCGACAGGATCATCGACCGGCCGAGCAGGCCCCACCGCATCCGGCCGGTGACGGACAGCAGCGAGCCGACCGGGCGACCGCCGCCCAACCGGACGCCGATGAGGCAGGCGGGGATGAGGACGATGAGGGTCAGCAGGGAGTAGAGCTGGACGATCGGAGCGCCCATGTCCGTCTCCCCTGCGGTGAAGGTCTCGATGATCGGGGTGCCGCCGGGCAGGAGCGCGGCGATGCCGAAACCGACGGTGACGAGGACGAGGAGGACGAGGTAGGTCGCGCCGGTGGCAAGCAGGGTGAGCAGCGGGCGCCACCACCGGTGGGAACCGTGCGCGCGGCCGAGCAGGTGGAACGGGACGGGCGCGGCGGACGCAGCGGCGGCGGTGCCGGGCGCCGGGGTTGCCGCGGTTGAGCCGGGTGCCGCGGCGGGCTCGGCGCCGGCCGCGGGTCGGGCCGCCGAGGATCGGGCGGCGGGGGTGGTCAGGGATGCGGAGGATGCGATGTATTCGTTCATGTCTTCAGTCTTCGCGCCTCGTCACGCCCGCGGTATCGGTCAGCGGGGTGAACGCGCGCGGCGAAGGGATGATGTCGGATCATCCCTTCGGACGACAGCGGCCGGGCCCGGGCGCGCCCTAGGATCGAGGGGATGACGACTCTGCCCGCTCCGAACCCCTGGACCCGCCGTGCGGTGGTCGCGACGATCATGGTCGCCGGCGTGCTCCTCGGCCTGGGCCTGCTCCTCTTCACCGTCTGGACGTACATCGACCCGGTGGCGGCGGGAGTGGAGCCGATTTCCCAGGAGCGGGCCTACGCGCTGTTCCTGGTCCAGGTCGTGACCGGGGTCGCGGGGATCGTCCTCACCCCGTTCGCCCTCCGCCACTCCGCGGCGGAGGCCGACCCGCTCGGCACCGCGAGCGGGCCGCGGTCGGCGCTGATCTGCGGCCTCCTCGTCATCGCACTCGGGATGTTCTCCCCGCTCGGAGTGCCGCTCGCGGTGGTCGTCCTCGTCTCCCACTGCTCCCGCCGCTCCATCGCCTGGCCGGTGGCGGCGGTCGTGACCTACGTCGTGGGCGCCTTCGTCGCCGAGCTCCTCGGCGTCGACGGGGATCCGGGTTTCGCCTGGGGGTACCTCGCGCTCAGCCTCGTCATCCCGGTGATCGCCCTGCTCATCGGGATGATCCGCAGGCGACGCCGCGAGAACCGGCAGCGTGTTCTCGCGCAGGCCCGGATGACCGAGGCCGAATCCGCCGCGCGGGAGGACCGCGCCCGGATCGCCGAGCGCACGCGGATCGCCCGCGACATGCACGATTCCCTGTCCCACCGCCTCAGCCTCATCGCGATGCACGCCGGCGCGCTCGAGTACCGGGCGGAGACCGACCCGGAGGACGTCCGGGAGAGCGCGGCCACGATCCGCGAATCCGCCCACGCCGCCGCGGCCGACCTGCGCGCCGTGCTCTCGGTGCTCCGCGAGGAGCAGGAGAACACCGCGCCGCGCCTCGACCTCGAGGAGCTCGCCGCCGAGGCGCGCCGGGCCGGCACCCCGGTCGACATCACCTGGGAGGCGCCGCTGTCACCGGCCGACCACTCCCGGGCGCCGACGCTCATCGCCCACACGCTGTACCGGATCGTCCAGGAGGGGCTGACGAATGCGCGGAAGCACGCGCCCGGCGCGCCGGTCCGGGTGACGGTCAGCCCGGCCCGCCGCGCGGTGGTGCTCCGGGTGAGCAACCCCGGGCCGGCCGATCCTGTCGCCGGGACGCCGCCGGAAGGCGCCCGGGCGCACGTGCCGGGGTCCGGCCTCGGGCTCGTCGGGCTCGACGAGCGGGTCAGGCTCGTGGGCGGCACCCTCGAGGTGCGGCCGGCGGGCCCGGGACACGACGAGCACATCATCACGGCGACCCTGCCGTGGGAGACGGGAGACCGACGAGCATGACCGCACCCCACGGCCAGAACCCCGCACCCGAACGGATCCGCGTCGTCATCGTCGACGACGAACCGCTCATGCGCACCGGCCTGCGCCTCATCCTCGGCGGGGCTCCCGATATCGAGGTCGCCGGCGAGGCGGGCAACGGCGAAGAGGCGCTCGCCGGGATGCCCGGGTGGGCGCCCGATGTCGTCCTCATGGACATCCGGATGCCGGTCCTCGACGGGATCGGCGCGACCCGGGCGATCGTGGAGGGTGCCTCGGACCCGGCCCGCGCACCCCGGGTGCTCGTGCTCACCGCCTTCGACACCGACGGCTTCATCCTCGAGGCGCTCCGCGCCGGGGCGGTCGGTTTCCTCCTCAAGGACACTCCGCCCGCCGAGCTCATCGGTGCCGTGCGCTCGGCGGCCGCGGGGACGAACGCGATGAGCCCGAGCGTGGTGCGGCGCCTCGTCGACCTCGCCGGCGCCTCGGCCCCGGCCGCGGAACCGCCGGCCGACCCGCTCGCCGGGCTCAGCGCGCGCGAGCGCGAGATCGCCGAGTGCGTGGCGGCGGGGATGACGAACGGGGAGATCGCCGCACAGCTCTTCGTATCGCTGCCGACGGTGAAGACCCATGTGGCGCGGGTGTTCGACAAGCTCGGGGTGACCAACCGGGTGCAGCTCGCGATCCTCGTCCTCGAAGCGCGGTGAGGAGCGCCGGCGTGTGCTCGCGGTTCCGGGAGCGCACAGTGGCACCGGGAGTGCACGATGTTTCCAGGAGTACACGGTGGCTCCAGGAGTGCACGATGGCACCGGCCGGATGTGGACTCCCCGTGAGATCCCCGGCGCACCGGGTCGGCCCCCGCACGGTGAGCGGGTGCGGTTTGTAGAGTGGTCGGCATGACGGAACAGGTGTCGACGAACGGGCCGAGCCCCCTGCGGTCGCGCACCCGGACCCTGACCCTGTGGTGGATCGCCGCCGCCGGCGGACTCACCCTGTCGGTGGTGTTCCACATGACGCAGGCCTTCACCCCCGGGACCGTGAGCATGCTCGGCGGGCCGGTGATCGGCTCCGTCTACGACCAGCCCTCGATCGTCATGTTCTCCGTCGACCTGTGCCTCGGGGTGCTCGCGCTCGCGCTCCTGCCGGCCGCTCTCACCCACGACCCGATGGAGGTCGAGGAGTCCTACGTCGGCCCGCCCTCGGCGCTCGTCGCCGGGCTCGTCGTGCTCACCGTCTGGATGGTGTCCGTCATGGCCGCGCCCGCCGGGGCGATCGTGCTCATCTCGATCTCTTCGAGGCTGTCGGCCAATTGGACGGTTCCGGCGGTGTTCGCCTCGCTGCTGTCGATCGTCGTGTACGAGCTCACGATGTCGACCGACCTCGGCATCGACTGGGTGGTCATCGCGATGGCGATGGGCGTGACGCTCGCACTCGTGGGCGTCGGCGCCCTGCGCGGCACCCTGATCCGCCGCCAGGCGCGCGCCGCCGGCGGGTGAGCACCGGCCGAAGTGTGGTGGTTCCGGCGGAGAGTGGTACCTGCAATGCCACCACTCTCCGCCGTAAATCCCACAGTTCGCGCGATGCCGGCGCTCGCGCCGCCTCGGCCGCGACTCGCCGAACGGCTCGGCCGGGATGCGGACCTCACTGTCCCACCGATTGATTCTCGCTGTAACATGAAACCCGAATGATTGATACCCGATCGGTTCAGGTCCGTTCGGGTGGCAAAGGAGATGTTCGATGACGCACAAGCCCCGTCCGCGCCCCGATACCCCGCACTACATGACCGAGGACCGCGTCGAGCTCCAGAAGCTCGCGCGCCAGTTCGCCCGCGAGGTCGTCCTGCCGATCGCCGACGAGGTCGACCCCGAGGAGGGACAGTTCCCCGCGGAGATGGTCCAGCAGATGGCCGACATGGGCTTCTTCGGCATCCTCATCCCCGAGGAGTACGGCGGCCTGGGACTCGGCGTCTTCGAGTACTGCCTCGTCGCCGAGGAGCTGTCCCGCGCCTGGATGAGCGTCGGCGGACTGCTCGCTCGCGGCAACGGCATGGGCGGCGGCTTCTCCGAGGAGCAGGAGCAGCGCCTCCTGCCCAAGGTCGCCACCGGCGAGTACCTGGGCGCATTCGCCCTGTCCGAGGCCGAGGCCGGCTCCGACGTCGCGAACATCAAGTGCAAGGCGACCAAGGACGAGGCCACCGGCGAGTGGGTCATCAACGGCACCAAGATGTGGTGCACCTACGCCGACCAGGCCGACTACATCATCCTCTTCGCCCGCACGAGCGTCGACGAGGACCCGAGCAAGCGCCACCGCGGCATCTCCGCCTTCCTCATCGAGAAGGAGCGCGGGACGTTCCCCGAAGGCATCTCGGGCACCCCGGCGCGCAAGATCGGGTACTTCGGCTGGAAGACCTGGGACCTCAACTTCGACAACTTCCGCCTGCCCGCCGATGCGCTGCTCGGCGAGGAGGGCAAGGGCTTCTACCAGGCAGTGTCCGGGCTCGAGGTGGGCCGCGCCCACACCGCCGCCCGCTCGATCGGGCTGGCCCAGGCCGCGCTCGAGGACTCCATCGACTACATGCACCAGCGCACCCAGTTCAACCACAAGCTCGCCGACTTCCAGCACCTGCGCTTCAAGGTCGCGGACATGGCCGCGCAGATCGAGGCGTCCCGCCAGCTCATGTACCACGTGTGCACCCAGATCGACACTGGCCGCCGGTGCTCGAAGGAGGCCGCGATGGTCAAGTACCTCGCCGCGGAGATGTCGGAGAAGGTGACGAGCGAGGCCGTGCAGATCCACGGCGGCGCCGGCTACACCAAGGACTTCGCCGTCGAACGGCACTGGCGCGACGCCCGCCTGACGAAGATCTTCGAGGGCTCCTCCGAAATCCAGATGCGCATCATCTCCGACGAGCTCCTGGGCCGCTGAGGCGCCGGGCCGCCGCGGCTCGACCCCACGCTCGAACCAGCGATCTCCGGCGGTTCCGCTCTCGGGAACCGCCGGAGATCGCTGTCTCAGAAGGTCACTTGACCGAGCCGCCCACTCCTGGCGCTCGGAACCGGGTCACCGCTCCGATCGGGACCAGAATTCTGTGAGATCACGGCCGAGCGCCTCGGCCTCCTGCATCGGCAGCGAGTGCGTGGCACCGGCCCACAGGGTCACCTCGGCGTCCGGCAGCAGCTCGTCGGCGCGACCGGCCGCCTTCTCCCCGCCCGCCAGGGAGTCGGTATCGCCGAACGCGGCGTACACGGGCATGGTGAGCGCACGGAGCTCGTCGTCATCGAGCACTGCCGGCATCGGGAGCGCGGAGTGATAGTGCTCGCTGCCCGCACTGATCATGCGCGCCACCGGGTCCTCGGGATCGTAGGGGACTCCCCCGATCTCACCGAGCGCACGGTTGCGCAGACCCTCGGGGATGAGTGGCAGTGATCCGACCATCGCCCAGGCGAACTTCCCCACGGGCGGGTTCGCCACGGTCATGAACGGCTCGAGCAGGGTCAGCGATGCGACATCGCCGGGATGGGACAGGGCATAGGCTGCGGCACCTGCGCCGCCGAATGAATGCCCGACCACGTGCGCACCGTCGGGAGCGAGCTGGGCCAGTGCCTCGGAGATCCACTCCGCCTGGTCCTCGAACGAAGCGATCGGCACCCCCTGCACCGACATCCCCGCGTCCCCGATCGCGTCGAAGGCGATCACCCGGCGGTGGGCAGCGAATCCCGCGAGGTTCTCCGCCCACATCGGGACTCCCGATGACATTCCCGGGATGAGCACGACCGGGACGGTGCCCTCGGCCTCCGGGCTCGACCATTCGTAGGCGCGGACGGTCCCGAACGCCGTCGGAAGGTCGTGGACCGCGGTGGGCTCGGGCAGGAATCGCATCGCCGCGTCGTACGACTCGGTGTAGTCGGCCCGGCCTTCGGCGGTCCGGAAGTGCCCGACGCCCGGGGCTCCGAAGAAGAACTCCCCGGTTGCGACGATACCGATGATCGCGAGGAGCACCGTCACGGCTCGGGCGATCCGGGATCCGCAGCCGCCGCGCCGCCGACCCTCGGTCGGCCGGGCGTCCTCCTCGGTGGACATGGTCGCCTCGGTCATGGGCACCTCCCCTTTTACAGTACGTTCATACTGTAAACGGAGAGGAGTTGTTCCGTACAGTCGTCACATGCCCAAGATCGTCGATCACGCCGAGCGCCGCAGCGAGATCGTCGTCGCACTGTGGTCCACCATCTACGCCGAGGGGATCAGCGGCGTCTCATTCGCCGCGGTCGCCCGTCACGGCGGGATCTCGATCGGCCGGATCCAGCACTATTTCGCCACCAAGCGCGACCTCGTCCTCGCCGGCGTGCGCGCGATCGTCGCGGCGGCGGAAGAGGATTTCCGGTCGACTCCGGAGGGATCCGAACACATCGGGGACGAGCCCGCACGTTCGTCCCGCGCAACCCCGATCGATGAAGGCGACGCGACCGATCACGCCGTCGACACGCTCCGCTCGCTCCTCACCGGGCAGATCCCCGAAACGCAGGAGGCCCGGATCGGATCAGCCGTCTGGTCCGCCTACCTCGCGGCCTCGATGGCGGATCGCGAGATCGCTGCAGTCGTCCACGATGCGCTCGGCGGCACGCGGGAGCTCATCGCACAGCTCGTCGCGCAGATCCGACCGGACCTGGCACACGCAGAGGTCGGGACCCTCGCACTCCGACTCTCCGCCCTGCGCGACGGACTCGCGCACCAGGTGCTCCACGGCACCGCAGCGCCGGAATCCGCCCGGACGGTGATCGAATCGGAGATCGCCGCACTCACCAGCCGGGGGTGAGGGCGAAGCTCGCGCGGATGAGGCGCTGCACCTCGGCGGCGTCGAGCGCATCCTCCGCGTCGCCGAGCAGCACGCTCGCCCAGCTGCCCTTGTGCATGTGATAGGCGGGAAGGACGCCGCCGCCGTCGAGCAGCGCATCGAGCTCGTCGGGGTCGACCTTGATGTTCATGACCTCGTGGACCGCGTCCCCGGCCAGTCCGAGCTTCTCCGCGGGCACGTCCATGACGAGCGCGAACCACTTGCCCGTGTCCGCGTGCCGCAGCACCGCGTAGTCCGGGTGGTGCATCCACGAGAAATCCGGTTCGATCGAGAACTCGTCGGCGACGAACGCGAGCACTGCGTCCCTGTCCATGTCTTCCCTCTCGTCGTGGAGCCCGCGGCCGAGGCGCCCCGCACCCCGCCGCCACCACGATCCCACCCCGCAGCACACCTCGCCAATCCCGTGGTCTTGCATCCTCAATGCGACCGCTTCCCACCGATGCAACTGCTTCTCCTCTGTTTCGAAGCCACTGGGCCGGAATTCGTTCGTCCATCGGAGAAACAGCTGCATCGTGCGTCCGAACGGCCGCCGTGCACCAGCATGCGGACCTGCCTCGACACCGCCCACCGGGAGTGATGGAATATGAGCACCCGTCTATGCACCGATGATCGAGGAGGATCAGCATGCAGGTTTTCGCCGTCCACGGCCCTGGTGAGCCCGTCAAGGAGATCGAGGTCCCGACCCCAGAGCTCGCCGGGAAGGAAGTGCTCGTCCGCATCACCCACTCCGGCGTCTGCCACTCCGACGTGCACTGCCAGGAGGGCCACTTCGACCTCGGCTCCGCCGGCAAGCTCCCGCTCGCGGCCTCGGGCGTCGAATGGCCGGCCGTCTTCGGCCACGAGATCGTCGGCACCGTTGTCGCCGCCGGACCGGAGGCCTCCGTGCAGCCCGGTGACACCCAGTACATCGTGTTCCCGTGGATCGGCTGCGGCAACTGCCAGGCGTGCCGCGAGGACCGCGAGAACTACTGTCCGCGCGGCCGGAACCTCAGCGTGGGCCTGCGCGGCGGCTTCGCGCGCGAGGTGTGGGTGCCCGACGAGCGGTACCTCATCGAGCTCGGCGATCTCGACCCCGCGTGGGGCGCGACGCTCGCCTGCTCGGGCGTGACGAGCTACTCCGCGGTGAACAAGGTGCTCCCCCGCGGCGAGGAGGACGTCGTCGCCGTGATCGGTGCCGGCGGCGTGGGCCTCATGGCCGTCGCAATGCTCAAGGCGCTCGGCCACAGGAAGATCGCCGTCGTCGACGTCAGCGACGAGAACCTCGAGATCGCGAAGAAGCTCGGCGCGACGATCACCTTCAACTCGAAGGTCGACAACCCGGGTGCCGCGCTCCTCGAGGCGACCGGGGGCAAGATCGCGGCGGCGATCGACTTCGTCAACAACGGCGCGACCGCCTCGATGGCGCTCGGTGCGCTCCAGAAGGGCGGCCAGCTCGTGAGCGTCGGCCTGTTCGGCGGCGAACACACCTACCCGACGACGCTGCTCGCGCTCCAGGTCTTCACCATCCAGGGGAACTTCGTCGGCAGCCTGCCCGAGCTCAAGGCGGTCGTCGAGCTCGCCAAGACCCATGACCTGCCCAAGCTCCCGATCGTCGAGCTGCCGCTGAGCGCGGACAACATCAACTCCTCGCTCGAGGACCTCGCGGCCGGCAAGTCGCGCGGGCGCACCGTGCTCGTCGCCGACTGAGCGGAGGCGTTCGCCACGGGCTGAGCGGTCCGTGCTCGTCGTCGGCTGAGCCCACCGTGCCGCTCCTGCGGACGCGCCGAGGCCCGGGATCCCGTCAGGGAACCCGGGCCTCGGCTGTGCTGGTCGGTCTGATCAGACCTCGGCCACGCTGGTCACGCTCCGGCCGGGCCGGTCAGGCCCCGGCCGGACTGCTCCAGCTGTGTCTGCCGGGCCGGTCGGGCCTCGGCTGCGCCTGCCGGGGGGTCGGACATCGGGCCGGGCCGGTCGGGCAGAGCAGGTGCCCTACCCGACTCCGGCCACGTGCGCGCACCCTGCGCGGGACCGTACCCACACCCGGCGCGCGACCATCCGGCCGCGCCCGCGCGGGTCAGTCCGCGAGCTTGCCGGCGACCTCGACGACGCGCTTCGCCATGTGCTCGAGCGCGTCGATGGTCGGCTGCTCGAGTGCGTTCTGGTTGTCCCCGCCGGTGATGTGGGAGACGCCGTAGGGGTTGCCGTCGACGAACTTGAGCTGGTCGGTGTAGCCCGGCGTCACGATGTAGCCGCCGAAGTGCATGATCATCTGGTAGATGTGCTGCAGGGTGGTCTCCTGCCCGCCGTGCGCGGTCTGCGAGGAGGTGTAGGCGGCGTAGACCTTGTTCGCGAGCTTGCCCTGGGCCCACAGTCCGCCGAGCGTGTCGATGAACGACTGGAACGAGCCGGTGACGTTCGCGTAGCGGGTGGGCGATCCGAAGATCACGGCGTCGGCCCACACGATGTCGTCGCCGGTGGCCGCCGGCAGATCCTTCGTCGCCTCGTAGTTGGCGCTCCATGCGGGATTGTCCGCGAACACCGACGGGTCGACGGTCTCCGCGATGTGGCGGACGCGCACCTCGGCGCCGACGGCCTGAGCGGCGCGCTCGATCTCGGCGGCCATCTTCGTGCCGTGGCCGGTGGCGGAGTAGTAGATCACAGCGAGCTTGGTCATGGAGTCGACCCCTTCTGTTGAAACTTGGATTACCTGTCTCTCCCACCCTAGGCGGTCCCCACCGGTCGGGGCCACCGTTCTGACCGGATACTCAGCCGACGCGGATACCGTGATCAGACCCGGCACCGCCTGCCGGACGCGGATCCGCGCGCACCTGCGCACAGCCCCGCGCACCCGCCCGGGCGGCGCCGGCCGCACGACCACCGACCGCACCCCGCCCCCGATCGAGGAAGCCCCATGCGCACCGGACGCCTGAGCCCCGCGGCCCGCACCTCGGCGATCGCCGCCCTGTCCCGCACCTCGGCCGCGACCCCGCTCGACCTCCTCGTCGTCGGCGGCGGCGTCACCGGGGCCGGCGCCGCTCTCGACGCCGCGACCCGCGGCCTGCGAGTGGGCATCGTCGACGCCCGCGACTGGGCCTCCGGCACCTCCTCGAAGTCCTCGAAGCTCGTCCACGGCGGCCTGCGCTACCTCGAGATGCTCGATTTCGGGCTCGTCGCCGAGGCGCTCCGCGAGCGCGATCTCCTCCTCACCACGCTCGCCCCGCACCTCGTGCGCCCGGTCACCTTCGTCTACCCGCTCGAGTCGCCGGTCGTCGAGCGGGCGTACATCGGATCCGGGATGGCGCTCTACGACGCGATGGCGATCCGTCCGGGAGCCCGGCGGGCGATGCCCCCGCACCGGCATCTGGGCCCAGGCCGCCTGCGCGCCCGGTTCCCCGGTCTGCGCACCGAGCACGGCGGGATCGAGTACGGCGATGCGCAGGTCGACGATGCGCGCCTCACCCACACCCTGATCCGCACCGCCGCGGCGCATGGCGCCATAGCGGTCAACCACGCCCCGGTCACCGGCTACCTCCGCGCTCCCGACGGCGGGATCTCCGGCGCCCACCTCCGCGACGAGCGCACCGGCGAGGAGCTCGCCGTGCATGCCCGCCACACGCTGCTTGCCACGGGCGTGTGGACCGAGCGCCAGCAGCGGACCGCCGGCAGCGACTCCGGACTCCGCGTGCTCGCCTCCAAGGGCATCCACATCACCGTGCCGTGCGACCGGATCGAGGCCGATCCCGGGCTCGGCGTCATCACCCGCACGGAGACCTCGGTCCTCTTCATCATCCCGTGGGACGACCTCTGGCTCATCGGGACGACCGACACCCCATGGCGCGAGAACGTCACCGACCCGGTCGTCACCGCCGATGACATCGATCACGTCCTGGCCAATGCGAACGCGGTGCTCACCCGGCCGCTCACCCGGGCCGACGTGCTCGGCGCCTTCGCAGGCCTCCGGCCCCTCGTCCAGCCGCCGAAAGACTCCGACGACAGCACCCGGGTCTCCCGCGAGCACGCGGTGCAGGAGATCGCCCCCGGACTCACCGCCATCGTCGGCGGCAAGCTCACGACCTACCGGGTGATGGCCGAGGACGCGGTGGACGCCGTCCTCCGCGACCACCGTCCCCGTCCGCGCAGCCGCACGGAGTCGGTGCCCCTGCTCGGCGCCGACATCACCGATCTCCCTGCACCGCGGCGCGATCGGCTGCGGACGGAGCACGGCTGGGACGACGCGCACATCGACCGGCTGCTCCACCGCTACGGGTCGCTGCTCGGCGAGGTGCTCGACCTCGTCGCGGAGCGTCCCGAGCTCGCGGCCCCGCTGGCCGGGGCGCCGCACTGTCTCCGCGCGGAGGCCGTCTACGCGGTGCGCGCCGAGGGCGCCGTCCGCCTCGACGACGTGCTCCATCGCCGCCTGCGCCTCGATCTCGAGGTCGCCGACCGGGGTCTTGAGACGGCCGAGGCGGTCGCCAGGCTCATCGCCCCCGAGCTCGGGTGGACGCCGGAGGAGACGACCGCCGAGGTCGAACGGTTCCGAGCCCTGATCGCGGCCGAGCGCGCCGCCGAGCAGTCGCCCACCGATGCCGAGGCCGTCGCGGAGTTCGCCCGGCACCTCGGGCGATGACCGCCCGGGCACGTCAGGGAACGCCGGCAGGCGACCGATCCGGCGCGGCTCCCGAGGCGGGCGACCGATCCGGGGCGGTTCCCGAAACGCATACCGCGCGGGACCCGGTGGACTGGCTGCTGCCCATCGATCCCGCGGCCCATGCCGAGCACCAGCCCGCCGACTGGCGCACGCGGGCCGATGCGACCGCGGTGTGGGAGGCGATCGGCGCCTCCCAGCGGATCCACCGGTGGTGCCTGCGCAGCGGGTTCCGCACGATGCGCACCGGCGACCGGATTTGGGCCTACCTGTCGCTACGCCAGGAGCTGTGCGCGGTCGGCTCCGTGAATGCGGTCATCGAGGAGGCCGGAGACCGGTTCGTGCTCGTCGACTGGGACGGCGAGCGCACCGCGGACCTGTGCCGCAACCCGCTCCCCCGCAGCGCGTTCGGTCAGGTGCCGATGTCGACGTGCCGGGCACGGGAGTCGACGGCGGCGGTGTTGGCGGCGCGGTTCGCGGACGAAGGCCGGGCGCCCGCGCGTCGGTGATCAGCCGAGGAGGGCGCGGAGGATTCCGACCACCCGTGTCCACCGACTGCGACGACCGCTAATGTGGGCGCTGAACCCCGACGGGCCGTCGAGGTCGGCGTCCGGCGTCGCCCACGGATCCGCCGCACAGCCCTGCCGCCGCGCTGCATCCGAAGGAGACCACTGTGTCCGCATCCGCGACCCGCGCCGGGAACGCCGCTGCTCCCACGCCGGAGGAGCGCCAGAGCGTCCGGCTCACCCTGACCCGGCCCGGGTGGCTCAAGACCGAGGTGCTCGGCGGACTCGTCGTCGCACTCGCGCTCATCCCCGAGGCGATCGCATTCTCCATCATCGCCGGGGTGGACCCGCGCCTCGGCCTGTTCGCCTCCTTCACCATGGCGGTCACCACCGCGATCCTCGGGGGTCGTCCGGCGATGATCTCGGCGGCCACCGGTGCGGTCGCCCTCGTCATCGCCCCGCTCGTCGCGTCCCACGGCATCGACCACTTCATCGCCGCGGTCATCCTCGCCGGCATCCTCCAGGTCGTGCTCGCCCTCGTCGGTGCCGCTCGCCTCATGCGGTTCATCCCGCGGCAGGTCATGGTCGGCTTCGTCAACGCGCTCGCCATCCTCATCTTCGTCTCGCAGGTCCCCGAGCTGCTCGGGGTGCCGTGGCTCGTGTACCCGCTGTGCCTGCTGGCACTCGCCATCGTGTTCGGTCTGCCGCGGCTCACCTCGGCCGTCCCGGCGCCGCTCGTGGCGATCGTCGTCCTCACCCTCCTCGTCGTGCTCACCGGGTGGGACGTGCCCGACGTCGGTGACAAGGGTGAGCTGCCCGAGGCGCTGCCCTCGCTCTTCATCCCCGACGTGCCGCTCGATCTCGAGACCCTGCGGATCATCGCCCCCTACGCGCTCGCGATGGCTGTCGTGGGTCTCCTCGAATCGCTCATGACCGCGAAGCTCGTCGACGACATCACCGACACGCGCTCGGACAAGACCCGCGAGTCCTGGGCGCAGGGTGCGGCCAACATCGTCACCGGATTCTTCGGAGGGATGGGCGGCTGCGCGATGATCGGGCAGACGATGATCAACATCCGGGCGTCCGGCGCCCGCACCCGGATCTCGACGTTCTGCGCCGGAGTGTTCCTCCTCGTCCTCGTCGTGGTCCTCGGCGACGTCGTCGCCCTCATCCCGATGGCCGCCCTCGTGGCGATCATGATCTTCGTGTCCTGGGCAACCTTCGACTGGCACTCGATCCGGCCGAGCACGCTGGCCCGGATGCCGAAGTCGGAGACGACCGTCATGCTCGTCACTGTCATCGCGACCGTGTGGACCCACAATCTCGCGATCGGCGTGGTGCTCGGCGTCCTCGTGGCCATGGTCGCCTTCGCGAACCGGGTGGCCCATTTCGTCCGGGTCGACCGCGAGGTGTCCGAGGAGGACGGACGGGAGATCGCCCGGTATACCGTCGAAGGTGAGCTGTTCTTCGCGTCGTCCAACGACCTCTACACGATGTTCGCCTACGCCGAGGATCCCGCGCACGTCGTCATCGACATGCATCGCTCCCACCTGTGGGACGCCTCGACGATCGCCGCGCTCGATTCCGTCACCGACAAGTACGAGAGCTACGGCACGCACGTCGAGATCGTCGGGCTCAACGAGGCGAGCCGGCGGATGCGCGTGCGCCTGGGCGGGATGGCGCGCGGCGGGGAGTAGACGCCCGGCCGGCAGGGTGCCGGCGGCAGCCTGCGGATCGAAGCGGCGGGCGCTGCGAGTCGGCGGACGTCGCCTCGGTGGCCTGGACAGCGCGTCGGCGGCAGGCGCTGCGCATCTTCGGCCGGGGCCGCGAATCCATGGGCGCTGCGAGTCAGCGGCCGGCTGGGGCGGCGAGCCAAGGATCGCTGCGAGTCAGCAGCCGGGACGGGGGCTGCGCTTCAGCGGCCGGAACCAGGGAAGCGCGTCGGCGTGGGGCGCGGATCCGGGGGTTGGGCGTCAGCGTGGGGCGCGGCACCGTCCGTCAGCGGCCGACGCTCACGCAGATGCAGGCGCGGTTGCCCTGTCGGTCCTCGAGCACGGTGAAGCTCGGGGCGTGATCGGTGTCGATAACGGTCCCACCGGCCTTGACCGCGCGATCGATGCGGGTCTGTGCCTGATCGTGCGGGACCCAGACGTCGAGGTGGAACCGCTGGCGCGGGGTCGGGTGCTCATCGGTGAGCTGAAACCACAGCGGAGCGACCTGTCCGGTGTTCTCCGTCACCGTGCCACCGTAGTCGGAGGAGAAGCCGGAGGAGCCGTTGACCTCGCCGATGTCCCCGCCGAGCACCGCAGCCCAGAACGGCGCGATGGATTCCGCGCGCGGGGTGTCGAGCGCGATCTCGATCTCGGTGAGCCGCTCAGGGGCGGCACCGATGCCGAGTCCCGCGGCGATCTCGCTGATGCGGGCGGCCATGGAGATGTCGCGGCGGGTGACGCCCCCGGCGCTGTGGCTCGTGAGCTCGAGGTCGACGTGGAGGTAGCGCAGGTCGATGTCGGGGTGGTGGTCGGCGTCCTCGGCCGCCTCGGCGACGGCATCGACGAACCGGACGCCCGTGGGGAAGTCGCCGCTGAGGAAGCGCGCGCGGACGGTCCGGTTGACCAGCCTCCACTCCGGTGCGAGGGTCTCGTGGATCCGGCTGTTCGAGAGAATCTCCATCCCCGCATTATCCCGCTGCGGGCGCACCCCTGTCAGCCCCCGCACCCCTCCGCCTAGACCCTGCAATTTCCGAAGGTTCCTGGGAACGGATTCGCACTTCTCTGCAATGTCACCGACGAGGCCACCGGTGCGAGACGCGGCTCGGAGCACCCGAGGCGCACCCGGTCCGAGTCGAAGCGCAGAGGGTCCGGGCGGCTGCCATCGGCGCCCCGGCCCAGAATGCAATTTCGTGCGGTTCCGTTCTCAGGAACCGCACGAAATTGCACGCTCAGGGGTGGGATGGGTCAGACGGCGACGGCGGCTGAGCGCTTCTCCCGCGCGCCGGCGAGCGCCTCGCCCCACATGATCATGTCCTCGATCATCGGCGCGAAGGTCTGGCTCGAGACCTCCTGCGGGGTGAACCGTCCGTCGGTGAAGTCGGTGAAGATGCTGAACGAGGTCTGGTCGCGCACCACTGCGACCCGCGAGTTCGCGAGCACGAGGCGCAGGTGCTCCGCTGCGCGCACTCCCTTGTCGGCTCCGTAGTTGACGATGCCCGCGACCTTGTGGTTGAACTCGAGGCTGACGTAGTCGAGCGCGTTCTTGAGGTTGCCGGGCACCGAGTGGTTGTACTCGGGAGTGACGAAGATGTACCCGTCGAACTCCTCGAGCTTGGCGCCCCACGCCTTTGTGTGGTCGTTCTGGTACATGTGCGCACCGGCGGGAATCGGCTCGTCGAGCACGGGCAGATCGAAGTCGTCGTAGCGAACGATCTCCGCCTGGATGCGGTCGTGCCCGGCGAGCTCCGCGGCCACCCAGTCGACGACCTGGGGATTGATGGCATTCGGACGGTTCGAACCGGCGATGATGGCGATCTTGAGCATGTGTCTCCTTCGTATCGACCGCGAGCTGCTCCGGATCCCGGTCCGGGCCGCGCGGTGCGGGCTGGTGCGACGCAGTCGAGCGGCGGTCGAGTCGCCGCTGTAGCCGCAGGCGAAACCCCGCTGCGCCATTGCTCTCGTCAATGTAGTTGAAGCGTGAATTATTCCGGCTTCTCCGCGGGTCCCGGTGTGATCCTGCTCGCACCCGCCCCCTGACGCGCAGGGTGCGGGGCCGGGACGGCACGGAGATGCTCGGGGCAGTCGGCACGGAGGAGTTCAGAACAGCCGGAAGGAGCCGAGGCCGCTCGGGAGGCACATGGCGGCTGGAAGGCCGTGGGGCGCCGGGAGACGAACCCGCGCGAACCCGAATCCGGATCCGCGGCGCCCGCTCGCCGCAGCCCGCGCACCCTCTACACTGGGTGGCGTCCCCACCATCAAGCCGCCTTGACGCGGAACCGAACAGGACGGAGCCGCCGATGGGCAGCCATGAGAAGCACACCGACAGCCCGCTCACCGGGATCGACCCCGAGGTCCGGGACGCCGGAGCGGGTGAGCGCGACACCTCGGGCGCGGGCCTCCCGGAGCACGCGGCACAGCCCTCCCACGCCGACAAGCCCGACTCCCCGACCGACCTCAAGCCGCCCTCATGGAAGTACATCGCGCGCACGACCCTGCGCGAGTACCTCGACGACGAATGCATGGACCTCGCCGCCGGCCTGACCTACCGCATGGTGCTCTCGATGTTCCCGGCGATCATCGCCCTCGTCTCGATGCTCAGCCTCGTGGGCCAGAGCGGATCGGTCATCGAGAGCGTCCTCCGGGAGGCCGAGCGCTTCATTCCGGCCGACACCTGGAACACCGTCGAACCGGCGCTGTCGGCCGTGCTCACCGCACCCGCCCCCGGCCTCGGCCTCATCATCGGCCTGGTCGTCGCGCTGTGGACGGCCTCCGGCTACGTCAAGGCGTTCGGCCGGGCGATGAACGGGATCTACGACGTCCCCGAGGGGCGCGGGCTCGTCAAGATCAACGCGCAGATGTACGGCCTCACCGCACTCCTCCTGGCCCTCGGCGCCGTGGCCCTCGTGATCTTCGTCGTGTCGGGACCGGTGGCGGAGTTCGTCGGCGGGCTCATCGGGCTGAGCGGCACGGCCGTCGCGGTGTGGGACATCGCCAAGTGGTTCCTGCTCGCCGTGGTCGTCATCGTCATCGTCGCGCTCCTGTACTACGCGACTCCGAACGTCCGCCAGCCGAAGTTCCGGTGGATCAGCATCGGAGCCGTGGTCGCGATCGTCATCGCCGTGCTCGCGACGCTCGGATTCTTCTTCTACGTCACGAACTTCGGCAACTACAACGCCACCTACGGAGCGCTCGCCGGCGTCATCATCCTGTTGCTGTGGCTCTACATCGTCAACGCGGTGCTGCTCCTCGGCGCGGAGATCGATGCCGAGCTCGAGCGCGGCCGAGAGCTCCAGGCGGGACTGCCCGCAGAGCGCGAGATCCAGCTGCCGCCGCGCGACACCACCGCAAGCGACGCGAAGGAGAAGAAGTTCTCCGAGGACGTCGAGCGCGCCCGTGCACTGCGCGTCTCCGCCGGCGAGACCGCCGACCCCGACGAGGCGAAGCGCGACTGAAGCAGGCGCCGCGGGCAGGCGCCACCTGCGGGAACCGTCCCCCGGACATGCCTCACCTGCGGCAGAAGTCTCTCGGACGTGCTCACCTGCGACAGAAGTCTCTCGGACGTGCTCACCTGCGACAGAAGTCCCGAGAACCGACGGAATCCGGGACATCTGCCGCAGGTGAAGCGCTCCGAGCAGCGCGAGCGTCGCTGGGCCCTCAGGCACGGAGCCCGAGGCCCCTCGCGCCCGGCCTCAGGCCTCAGGCCTCAGGTCTCAGACCTCACGCTTCGAGGATGACCTTGAGGGCCTTCGTCTCGGCGGCCCGGCCGAACACGTCGTAGGCCTCGATGATGTCGTCGAGCTTGAATGTGTGCGAGACAAACGGCGTCGCGTCGAGCTTCTTCGAGGCGACCATCTTGAGCAGCGTGTCGGTGGTGTTGGCATTGACGAGGCCCATCGTCATCGCGATGTTCGAGATCCACAGCTCGTCGAGCGGGAGCTCGACCCCGGTGCCGTGGACCCCGACGTTCGCCACGGTGCCGGCCGGTCGGACGATGTCGAGGCACATGATGAAGGTCTGCGGAATGCCGACCGCCTCGATCGCCACGTCGACGCCGAGCCCGTCGGTCATCGCCATGACCTGGTCCTTCCAATCGGCATCCGAGGAGACCACGCCGTCGGTCGCGCCGAACTTCTTCGCCTCCTCGACGCGGTTCGCATCGAGGTCGATCGCGATGACGCGCGAGGGGCCGTAGAGGTCGGCGGTGAGCATCGCGGCGAGCCCCACGGGCCCCGCACCGATGACGGCGACGACGTCGCCGGGCTTGACGCGACCGTACTGGACGCCGATCTCGTGCCCGGTGGGGAGGATGTCGGAGAGGAGCACGCCCTCGGCATCGCTCACACCCTCCGGGATCCGGTGGAGCGAGGTCTCGGCATAGGGGACGCGGACGAACTCGGCCTGCGTGCCGTCGATGAGGTGCCCGAAGATCCAGCCGATGCCCTCGGCCCCCTCGGCGCCCAGGCAGTGCGAGTTGACGCCCTGCTTGCAGTAGGTGCACCGGCCGCACGCGGACACGCACGAGATGATGACGCGATCGCCGACGGACAGCGTCGTCACCGCCGAACCGACCTCGGTGATGGTGCCAACGCCCTCGTGCCCGAGGATCCGGCCGTCGGTGACCGCCGGCACGTCGCCCTTGAGGATGTGGAGGTCGGTGCCGCAGATGGTCGTGGTGTCGATCTTGACGATGACGTCCGTGGGCTGCTGGATCGTGGGATCCGGCACCTCCTCCCAGGACTTCTTGCCGGGGCCGTGGTAGACGAGAGCCTTCATGAGTGCCTCCTTCATCGAATCGGCCCTCCGGCGGTTTCCGGGAGCCTGCCCCATAGTCGAATGCACCGACGCGAATACGTGATGTACACCACATGTCGAGAAGGTGTCGTCCGCGCTTCGGACCGCTTCGGAAGCTCATCCACCCCGGGCAGCGTCGAGACGCCGGCCTGCACCCCGCGCCGCATCGAGGAGGCCGGCCCGCGCCCCTTGCCGCCGCACGGTTCCGGAATTGGGTTCCGCGCACGCCCTCCGGCCGACGCCGCCTCGGCGTCGCACCCGTTGCCCCCCTCCCCTCCCGTTCCTAGACTCGACGGAGAGCCACCGAACGTTCGATCAGCGATGCCGCTGACGCCGCCCCCTTGCGAAGGAGCACCCGTGACCACCATCGGACCCGAGGTCGACTACCGCGTCGAGGACGGCGTCGCCGTCCTCACCCTCAACCGCCCCGAGCGCCGCAACGCGTTCAACCGCGCCCTGCTCGCCGCCTGGGCCGCCGCAATCGACACCGCTGCAACCGACCCCGAGGCGAAGGTCCTCCTCATCACCGGCGCCGGCAAGGGCTTCTGCGCCGGGGTCGACCTCGGCGAGTTCGGCGGGGTGACCGAGACCCTCGAGCGCCGCGCCTACCTCGCCGACGACGTCCACGCCGTCGCCCGCGCGCTCGAGCACCTCGAGAAGCCCTACATCGCCGCGATCAACGGCGACGCGATCGGTGCGGGCATGGACATGGCGCTCATGGCCGACATCCGCCTCATCGCCGATGTGGCCCGGCTCTCGCAGGGATACGTGCGCGTGGGCCTCGTGCCCGGCGACGGCGGGGCGCACATGCTGCCGCGCATCGTCGGCGAGCAGCGGGCGCTCGAGCTCATGTGGACCGGCCGGTTCATCGACGGCGCCGAGGCCACCGCGCTCGGAATCACCATGGCCCACCACCCGGCCGAGGAGCTCCTCCCCGCGGCGATGGAGCTCGCGAAGTCGCTCGCCGCCGGCCCGCCCATCGCGATCCGCACGATCAAGCGCCTCACCCGGATCGCGCGCACCCAGTCGCTCACCGACCACCTCGTCCATGCTGCTGCGGAACAGGCTGTCATCCAGTCGACCGCGGACTCCGCCGAGGCCGTCGCCGCATTCAAGGAGAAGCGCACCCCCCGATTCCAGGGACGCTGACGCGCTCCGGTGCCGCTGACTCGCCACTCGACTGCGACCCCGAGGGATTCGAACCCCGGAGGGAGCGGCGGGGCCGGCACGCACTGGGCAGTGAGCACCCCGCTGACGGCGGGGGGTCGGATCATCCCGAGCGGTGAGCACCCTGCTGGAGGCGGGGATCGGCACTCCCCGGGTGGCGACCACCTCGGCGACGGCGGATGCAAGCACGCACTCGGTGTTGACCGCCCCGGTGGCGGATCCTAGACTTGAGACCGATCCACACTGAACGTTCGCTCAGTAAAATCCCATCCGCGTCCGGTCGCCCGCCTCGCCCGTTGTCGCCTCCTCGCACTGCCGCGACGAAGCCCCGCAGGCGTCGGTCACCACCCGGCGCGACCCCGGGTCGGCCTCCGGCCCGCGGGACACGTCTGCGAAGGAGCATGATGAGCTCGTCCGAGATCCGTACCCGCATCCGCACCCTGCTCGACGAGTGGCTGTCCGCGGGGCGGTTCACGCCCACGGTGGACTGCTGGCTGCGGTCGGTCGATCGCGACTTCTCCCGCGCCCTCGGCGAGGCGGGTCTGCTGGGAATGACGTGGCCGGTGGAGTACGGCGGCGAGGGCCGGCCGAACACCGATCGGCTCGCGCTCACCGAGGAGATGCTCCGCGTGGGTGCTCCGGTCACAGCGCACTGGATCGCCGAGCGGCAGATCGGTCCGGCGGTGCTGCGTGCCGGGACCGAGGAGCTCAAGGCCCAGGTGCTGCCCGACATCGTCGCCGGGCGGGCGATCATCGGCCTCGGGATGAGCGAGCCGGAATCCGGTTCGGACCTCGCGAGCGTGCGGACGCGGGCGGTGCCGACCGAGGGCGGGTGGATCCTCAACGGCCACAAGATCTGGACCACGCAGGCGCACAACGCGACCGGGATGTACATCCTCGCCCGCACCTCGGAGGAGGAGAAGAAGCACCAGGGGCTCAGCGAGTTCGTCATCGACATGGACTCCCCGGGCATCGAGGTGTCCCCGATCGTCGATCTCGCCGGGGAGCACCATTTCAACGAGGTCCGCTACACCGATGTGTTCGTCCCCCGCGAGCGCCTCATCGGCACCGAGGGCGAAGGGTGGAAGCAGGTCGTCGAACAGCTGAGCTTCGAGCGCGGCGGCCCGGAGCGGGCGCTGTCGACCTGGGTGCTCGTGCCTGAGGTGCTCGCCGCCGACGGCCTGCGCACCGACGAGGGCGCGCTGCGGGACCTCGGTCAGGTCGTCGCCGAGCTCTCGGCGCTGCGCCACATGTACCGGCGGATCGCCGCGGCGCTCGACGCCGGGGAGGCGCCGGTCCGGCTGGCGGCGGCGTCGAAGTTCATCGGCAACGGGTTCGAGAAGGGGCTCATCGACATCGCCCGCCGGATCGTCCCGACCCCGGGCGAGAACCTCGCCGGTCTCATCCAGCAGGCCCTGTGGGCCTCGCCGGCGTTCGGGATCCGGGGCGGCGCGGAGGACGTGCTGCTCGGGATCGTCGCGAAGCTCGAACTGCCCCGCGACCTGTCGAAGGCCACCCCGCAGCCCCGCCTCGCCGACGCCGAGGCGCAGGAGCTCGTCGAGCTCGCCTGCAAGGTCGCCGGGGGTTCGCTGCTCGAGGTCGACCGCAGTGAGGCGGGTCAGGACCGGCTCCGCTCGACGGTCGAGGACCTCGGCTGGACCCGCGTGTCGGTGCCGGAATCGGCCGGGGGCTCCGGCGGCTCGCTCGCCGATGCCGGGGCGATCGTCCGCGGCCTCGCGCGCCTCGGCGTCACCGCGGGGCTCGCCGACCACATCGTCGCCGCGCACTCCGGTGCCGGACTCGGCGAACGGGAGTCCCGGGCTCTCGCGGCGCTGCTCGACGCCGCGGTGCTCGTCGGTGCCGGTGAGGCCGCCCTCGCGCTGACGATCACCCATGTCATCGAGCGCGAGCAGTTCGGCGCGCCGCTCGCCGCGATCCCGGCGGTGAAGTCGTGGATCGCCCGCATGCGCATGCAGCTCGATCTCGCCGCCGAGGCCTACGACCGCGCCCTCGAGATCGCCGGAGACGCACTCGTGGCCGGTGAGGCGGATGGCGACGGGGCGGCTCGCGGCGGGGCGGGCGACGCACAGGGTGCGGGCGACGCACCGGGAGCGGGCGCCTCGGGCACGGGGATCACCGACGCCCAGGAGGCCGCCGCCCTCTCCGCGAAGGCGATCGCCGCGCAGGCCGGCGGACTCGTCGCCGCCCAGACCCACCAGCTCCACGGAGCCATCGGCATCACGGCCGAATACCCGCTCCACCACCTGACCCAGCTCATCTGGGCCACCCGCGATGCCGGGACGAGCGAGCACGCCGCCCTCGTCTCCCTCGGCCGCATGGCGCTCGCCGGCGGCGAACCCGTGATCTGGGACCAGCTCACCGACTCCGCCCCGGAGGACTGAGACCCCGGAAACGCATCGAGTGGTCAGTCTTGGTCGGATACTCGCGAGTATTCGACCAAGACTGACCACTCGGTGGGAGGGGCGGGGAAAAGTGCCCACTCAACGGGAGGGGGAAAAGTGCCCGCTCGACGGCAGGGAGGTTCGGAAACTTCGCGACCGCCGGCCCGGTTCAGAAGCTCAGGATGTCCTCGGCCTCGAGGTGGGTGATCTCGTTGCCGGTGAGCATGATCGCCCGGTCTCCGCCGAAGCGCACGCGGGTGATCCCAGCGTGGGCGGGGCGGAAGAGGAAGTCCCGGTCGAGTCCGTACTCCTCGGCGAGGAAGGCGTTGATGACGCCGCCGTGGCAGGCGATCGCGAGCTGCTCGCCGGCATGGCGCCGGGCGATCTCCCAGATCGCGCCGTGGACGCGCGCCCGGAACTCCGCGGACCCCTCGCCCAGCGGAATGGAGTCCCAGGTGAGAGTCTCGACCAGCTGCCGGCTCGCCTCGATCGCGCGTTCCGTTCCGACGGCCTGCTCGAAGCTCTGCTCCCCCGGCACGTCGCGGAAGATCCCCACCTCCTTGAGGCGCTCGTCGACGACGACCTCGACCCCGTGATGGGCTGCGATCGCCTTCCCGGTGTCGTGTGCGCGCGACAGGTTCGAGGAGTACACCGCATCGAGGCCGGCACCGGCGAGCGCGCGGCCCACCGCCTCGGCCTGGGCCCGACCCTGCTCGGACAGGTGGGCGTCGTAGGCCATCGACTCCGGGGAGTCCCTGCCGGCGCGGACCTGCTGACCGTGCCGGACGAGGTACACGTCCGTGGCATCGTCGACGCGGGTCAGCAGCGCGGTGCCGAGGGCACGGCCGAGGAAGTTGCTCATGAGTCTCCGTTCAGAATGGTTGTGCACCGATCAGCGATGGGAATCGTGCCGGGCGCCCGCCGGGGCCGTTCCGTCCTGCGGCGGCCTCCGAGGTCTCCGGCCGCCGGGACCGCCCGCGCAGCGGAGCGACCCCGGCAGCACCCGGAGGCCGCGGCGCCCGGGAACGCCCGACGCAGCGGAGTGACCCGGCAGCGCCCGAATGCTCCGGCACCCGGGACCACCGACAGCACCGAACCTGCGAACAGCACCGGCCGCGTCGTCCGTTCAGCTCGGCGCGCCGCCGTCGACGGTGAGCAGCGCTCCGGTGGTGTACGAGGCGAGGGACGAGGCGAGATAGAGCACGGCGCCGACGATCTCGTCGGGCTCGCCCCCGCGCTCGGCCGCGAAGCTCTTGGCCCGCTCGCCGAACGCCTCCATGTCCCAGTGCTTGGCGATGTCGGTGAGGAACGTGCCCGGCACCACGGCATTGACCCGCACGGTCGGACCGTAGGCGTGGGCGAGCGCGATCGTCGTCGCGTTGAGCCCGGCCTTCGCCGCCGAATAGGGCACCGTCGACGCCTTGGGGTGGAGCGCCGCGATCGAGGAGATGTTGACGATCGAGCCGCCGCCGGCCTCGGCCATCTTCTCCCCGAGCAGGGCGGACAGCCGGAACGGGCCCTTGAGGTTGAGGCCGATGACCTTGTCGTAGAGCTCCTCGCTGATCCCGGACACCGAGTCGTAGAGCGGCGACGATCCGGCATTGTTGACGAGCACGTCGATGCCGCCGAGGTCGTCCCACACGGTGTGCGCGAATGCGGTGCACTGATCCCAGTCGGCGGCCTGCAGGGCATAGGGGTGGACGCGGCCGCCGGTCTCGGCGGTGATGCGCTCCGCGGCGTCCTCGCACGAGGCGATCTTGCGCGAGGCGATCGCCACCTCGGCGCCGAGCGCGGAGAAGGCGCGGGCCATCTCGAAGCCCATCCCGCGGGAGCCGCCGGTGATGGCGACCTTCTTCCCGGTGAAGTCGAAGGCCCAGCGGCCCGCGCCGGCCGCCGGAGCGGTGCCGGCGGATCCGGTCGGAGTGTTCTGCGGTGCGGTGTTCTCGCTCATGATTCGATGATCTCCATCGCCTGGTCGAAGAGTGACACGGTGCGCTCGTGCAGCCGACGTCCCACGGACTCCGGGGCCAACCCCGCCGAGGCGCGCGCCTGCGAGCCCTCGAGGATGGATCCGAAGCGGAAGCAGGCGAGCACGTGGTAGAAGTCGACGTTCGACACGTCGAACCGGCTGAGCTCGCCGTAGGCGGCGACGACCTCGTCCTTGGCCGGCCAGCCGGGCAGGGCGATGCCGTGGGTCGACGAGAGCAGGTGGCCGAGGTCGAGGAGCGGGTCGCCGAGCGTGCACAGCTCCCAGTCGACGATCGCGGTCACACCCGGCTGATCGCGGGTGAAGAGGACGTTGCCGGGGTGGCAGTCGCCGTGGATGATCCCGGTGTTCTGCTCCGCGGGCATGTGCTTCTCGAGCCATGCCGGGATCGCCTCGGCACCGGGGTGGTCGAGGCCCGGCCACTCGGGGAAATCGCGGTAGCTCTCGAGCTGCCCGACCCAGCGGGCGGGCTGGCGGGCGAGCCAGCCGTCCGGCTTGCCGAAGCCCTCGAGCCCGACCGCGAGGTGATCGATGTTTCCGAGCTCCGCGACCGCACGGGCATGGGCGAGTCCCATCGCGTGCTGCCACTCGGGGTCCGCGGACACGTGCTCCGGCACCCCGCTCACCCCGTTGAAGCCGTCGACGGAGCGCATGATGAAGAACGCGTTGCCGAGGACATCGAGGTCGTCGCAGGCGGCGATGAACTCCGGGTGCGGGACCCTGCTGCCGCCGAGCGCGGCGAGCACCCGGGCCTCGCGGAGCATGATCTGGTCGGAGTTCTTCCGCTTGTTCACCGGCGGACCCCGGTAGATCAGCCGCTCGTCGTTCCACGTGAATCCGAGCAGCACGTTCTGGGTGCCCCCGGTGAGGAAGTCGGGATCGGTGAGCTCGCCGGGGCCGACCTCGGTGCGCAGCCAGTCGGCGAGCGTGTCGAGCTCGATCCCGGCCTCGCGCGCGTGCTCCGCGGCGACGGCCGCGTCGTCGACCTCGCTCACGATGCCGCCTCGAGGTACTGGGCGAACTTCTTCTTCGCCTCCTCGGCACGGGTCGGGATGTGCTGGCTGGGCACCTCGTGCGGCTCGTAGTTCCGCAGCACCCGGCGGGACACCGTGACCTTGTGGACCTCGTCGGGGCCGTCGTAGATCCGTGCGGCGCGCGCATTGCGGTACATGTCCTCGAGCGGCAGGTCCCCGGTGATGCCGAGGGAGCCGTGCACCTGGATGGCCCGGTCGATGACGTTGAACAGCACCTGCGCGCCCCAGAACTTGATGATCGCGATGTCGGTCAGCGCGTTCTTCGTCCCGCCCTGATCCATCTTCCACGCCGCCTGCAGGGTGAGCAGCCGCGCAGCCTCCATCTCCGCCTTCGAGGTCGCGACCATGTCCTGGATCATCTGCTTGTCCTTGAGCAGACCACCGGCCACCCTGCGGCTGACGACCCGCTCACACATGATGTCGAACGCGCGCTGCGCCTGGCCCAGCCAGCGCATCGCGTGGTGGATCCGGCCCGGCCCCAGACGCTGCTGGGCGAGCATGAAGCCCTGACCCTCCTCGCCCACGAGATTGCCCACCGGCACCCGTACGTTCTCGTACAGGATCTCCGCGTGCCCCTTGTCACCGGCCGCGGCGGAATGGCCCATGACCGGGATGTCGCGCACGATGTTCACACCGGGGGTGTCGCGGTCGACGATGATCATCGAGGCCCGCTCATGCGGTTCGGCCTCCGGGTTCGTCACCACCATGACGATGAAGAAGTCCGCGTGCGACCCGTTCGAGGAGAACCACTTGTGGCCGTTGATGACGTACTCGTCGCCCTCCCTCACCGCGGTCGTCGTCAGCTGGGTCGGGTCCGCGCCGGCGCCCGGCTCGGTCATCGAGAAGCACGACCGCAGCTCACCGGCGAGCAGCGGCTTCATCCACCGCTCCTTCTGCTCGTCATTCGCCCCGATCGCCAGCAGCTCGGCATTGCCCGAATCCGGGGCGTTGTTGCCGAAGATCGACGGCGCGAAGGCGCTCTGTCCGAGGATCTCGTGCATGAGACCGAGCTTGAGCTGGCCGAAGCCGCCGCCGCCGAGCTCCGGCTCGAGGTGCGCGGCCCACAGGCCCTGATCCTTGACCTGCTGCTTGAGACCGTCGGTGATCTCCGTGAACGCCTCCGGGCTGAGGTCGACGACCTCGAGGGGCAGGATCTCCTCGCGCACGAAGGTGCGCATCCATTCGAGCTTCTTCTCGAACTCGGGCTCGGTGGAAAAATTCCAGCTCATGTCAGTTCTCCTCCTTAAGAATGGTCAGCGCCTGCTCGGCGAGCTGTTCGACACCGGCGCCGGCGACCTCGGGATCGAAGTCGAGGTCGCCCATCTGCCCGGTGATGAGACGGGTGTAGACGCCCTCGCGGATGCAGGCGAGCTTCCACATCGCGAAGGCCGCGTAGTAGTTGACGTTCGAGGCGGTGATGCCCGACTGCTCCTCGTAGCGGGCGATGAGCTCGTCCTTCGAGGGGAATCCGTCGGCCCGACGGGGGACCCAGATGCTCGTGAGGTCGTCGGGCGTCGTGAGCATCGCGATGAAGTAGCCGAGGTCGGTGAGGACCTCGCCGATCGCGGTGAGCTCCCAGTCCACGACGGCGTTGATCGTCCCGTCGGGGTCGAAGATCATGTTGTTCGGCTTGTAGTCGCCGTGGGCGATCCCGATCACCGAGTCCGCGGCCTCGGGCATCTGCGCGGCGAGGACGTCGTGGACCTCCCGGATCTGCGGGATGTCGCGCTGGGTGATGTTCTCGAACTGGCTGAGCCAGCGGCGCAGCTGCCGTTCGATGAGGCCGCCGGGCCGGCGCAGATCGCCCAGGCCCACCGCATCGACATCGACCCGGTGGATCGCCGCGAGGGTGTCGACCATGCCGAACGCGGTGTCGCGCTTGGCGGCGTCGGGGATGGCCGCCCAGTCCTCCGGGGTGTTGATGGGGAACCCCGGGCAGTGGTCCATGAAGACGAACGGGACCTCCATGACCGCGGGGTCGTCGACGATCTCGAGGACGTTCGTCACCGGGACGTCGGTCGGTCCGAGCGCCGCCATGATGCGCCCCTCACGGGCGACGTTGTGCGCGCTGCCGCCGGTGTGCCCGAGCGGGGGGCGCCGGAGCACCCAGCGCTTCTCACCGTCGACCTCGACGGTGAAGGTGAGGTTCGACCGGCCGATCGACAGCACGGAGTAGGTCACGTCCGTGACCCCGAACTTCTCCTCGATCCATCGACCGACCTTCTCCGGATCGATCCCGGCAGGCACCTTCGCTGCGGTCACCCTCGACCTCCTGATTGAACACTCGTTCGACTCTTTTGAATCGTAGGGATTCCCTGTCCCACCGTCAACCCCCGGAAGGCGCGGCGCCGGGCTGCAGGCGAAACGGCGCCCTGCGCCGACGCCGCCGGAATGCCCGGTCAGGAGCACGGTCCGACCCCGCCGGAATGCCCGGTCAGGAGCACGGTCCGACCCCGCCCTCCCGTCGGCGCACGGCCCTGTGGGAGAATCGGACGACTCGTACCGGCTGCTCATTCAAGGATGAATCCTGTGACCATCGACATCACTGCACCGAACTCCGGCCCGCTCTCCGGCGTCATCGTCGCCGACTTCTCCCGCGTGCTCGCCGGCCCCTACTGCACGATGATCCTCGGCGACCTCGGCGCCACCGTCATCAAGGTCGAGAGCCCCACCGGCGACGACACCCGCGCCTGGACGCCCCCGGCCTACCAGGGCGGCGCCTGCTACTACCAGGCGGTCAACCGCAACAAGCACTCGATCACCCTCGACTTCGGCGATGCCGACGACCTCGCCGTCGCGAAGGACATCGCCGCCCGCGCCGACGTCTTCATCCACAACTTCAAGCCCGGCTCGATCGACAAGTTCGGCCTCGGCTACGCCCGCGTCAAGGAGATCAAGCCGGACATCATCTACGCCCACATCAGCGGCTTCGGCACCTCGGGTGCGGGCGCGGCGCTGCCGGGCTACGACGTGCTCGTGCAGGGCATGGCCGGGCTCATGGACATGAACGGCGAGGCCGACGGCGAGCCGGTGCGCTCGGGGGTGTCGATCTTCGACCTCACCACCGGGATGATGACCGCCGTGGGCATCACCGCCGCGCTGCGCCACAAGGAGCGCACCGGCGAGGGCCAGCTCATCGAGAACAACCTCATGGCGAACGCGATCTTCACCATGGCGAATCAGTACCAGGTCGCCTCGACGACGGGGAAGCACCCGAGCCGCAACGGCAAGGAGCACCCGACGATCTACCCCTACAACGCGTTCCCCACCGCCGACGGCGACCTCATCGTCGTCGCCGGCAACAACGGCCAGTTCGCCCGCCTCTGCCAGGTGCTCGACACCCCGGAGCTGCTCACCGACGAGCGCTTCGACAACCCGGAGAAGCGCAACGTCAACCGCGCCGAGCTGCGCCCGCTGCTCGAGCGCGCCCTGTCGACCAAGGGCAAGGACGAGTGGTTCGGGCTGCTGCGCGCCGCCGGGCTGCCGTGCTCGCCGGTGCAGAACGTCAGCGAGGGCCTCGAGTCCGCGCGCGAGCTCGGCATCGACCCGATCTGGCACACCGAGGACCCGGAGTCGATGCCGACCGTGCGCAGCTCGCTGAGCATGTCCGCCACCCCGGCGAGCTACCGCAAGGAGCCCCCGCAGCTCGGCGAGGACTCCGAGGCCGTGCGCGCCTGGCTCCAGCAGACGCAGGACTGAGCCCCGCGCCCTTCACCTGCGTCAGACGTCCCGCGGGGGTGCTCACCTGCGGAGGATCCCCCGCGGACGCCTCCGATCCGGGACCTCTGTCGCAGGTGAAGCGGCCCGTCGCCGAGGTGTGGCGGCATTGGCACATCGCGGCCGCTCCCGCCTCACCCGTCGCGCCTAGGCTGACGGCATGATCCGTGCTCACCGCGATGCCGCCGCGCCCAGCGCAGACCGCCTTGCCCACGCCCTCAGGGCCTTTCACGGACTCCACGGATTCCTCGTCATCGCCCTCGTCCTCAGCCTGACCCTCGCCGGCTGCGCGCCCCGGGACGACCGGCCGGAATCGACGGAGGCGGAGTTCCGCGCCGAGGCGCTCGGCCTCCCCGGCGTCGAGTCGATCGGCCCGGTCACCGAACCCTGGGACGGTATGCCGCCCGACGCCCAGGAGATCACCCTCGACACCGCCGCCACCGAGGACGAACTACGCGGGACCGGGGATGCCCTGTACGACATGCTCCAGAACCGCCGCTACCCCGACCACGCGCCGTCGATGGTCGTGAGGAGCGGGAAGTTCCAGGGCTTCTACGGCGCGAACATCCACTACTCCCCGCAGGCGTTCGGCAAATCCACCGGCGTCTCCGCGAATGTGCTCGACCTCGAACTCCTGCCGTATCTCCACGGCCTGCCCGATGTGGAGTCGGGAACCCTCGGAACGACTCACCCCGATGAGGCCCCCCGGGCGTCGGTCGAGGTCGACGGTCCGGTGCACCCGTGGTTCGAGGACCGCGTCGCTTCTCCGCACGACGTCATCCTCACAGCAGTGGACGCCCGCAGCGCCGAGGGAGGGGCGACTCCCGAGGACCCGGCACAGCCCTCGGCCCTGGGTTCCGACACCGCCTCCCAGGACGAACAGGATCGGGTCACCGTCGACCTCAGTGATCGCGTGGCTCAGGACAGCTTCGCCCAGCTCGCCGGCGCCCTGGGGCAGGATGCGGAGATCCTCGGCGGAGAGTTCTCCGGAACGCCTCTCCAGGGCGCATTCACGCCGAGCGAACTCGTCGTCGGAACGGCCACTGACGCGGCAGCGGACGAGATCCATAAGAGCGTGCTCGCTCTCTACGGTCCCGATCGACTCCCGTCCCTCGAGATCCGGTCGTCCGAGGGGCTGACCGTCAGCATCGATCGCGAGGGCCTGAGCCGAGCCGGGGCCTACTTCGACGCCGCAAAGGTGTTCCGGGCGATGGGGATCACCGTGACGAGCTTCGACCCCGGCGCGAACACGATCGCACTCACGGTGCCCGATAGCAGGGCGCTGCTCGAACTCGCCGACCATGTGACCACCGGCGACCGGCCCCTGCCCGGCGACGCCGTCTTCATGGTGCAGGATCCGGCGATGGCGAGAGCGGCCGCCGCGCAGGACCCCTCGACCGACGCACTCGCGCCGGAGTCGACGTATGCGGTGCGGGGCACGCCGGAGCGGCTGTCGGAGATCGCTCCCCTCACGGCGGCCCTGTGGGATGCAGGCTTCCTCATCGAGTTCTTCGTGGAGGACTACGCGGGACAGGACCACGGGCTCGAACTCGGCGTGTCGGAGGAGCAGGATCTCAGCTCCCCGGACAGCCGGGCCGCGCTCATCGGGATCCTCCGCGAGCACGGCTGGGATGGCACCGCACACATCCGCCTCGATGCGGGGGACGCCGGATTCCTCCGCCTCGAATCCACCGCGACGGGACCTGCCACCGGGGATCTCCCCGAGTACGACGACCCCGGCGGTGATCCCGCGGGTTGGATGAGCGATTTCATCGACGAGTGGAACGCCACCGCCGGCTGAACCCGACGCCGGTGCGCGGCTGAGCGGTTGTTCCGCTGCGCCGTTGTTCAGCCGCGCGGTTGCTCTGCCGCTCCGCAGTCTCCTTGTCCGCGGGGGGGGTTCCGGTCGGCTTCCTCACCTGCGGGAAATGTCCCAACGGCCCCTTCACTTGCGGAAAATGTCCCTGATCTGCGCTGATTCCGGGACGTCTGTCGCAGGTGAACCCAACGCGGGACGTCTACCCGGGTGAACCCGACACGACGCCGCTGCCGCGGGTGGAGCATCCGCGCCGCGGTGTGTCAGACCCGGCACAGCATCGCCACACCGCGCACCTGACCGGTTCCTACGCTGGACGCATGACACGGATCGCGCTCGCCGTCGGCCTCGTCCTCACGTTGCTCGCCGCAGCGGGCTGCGGTGTGCGCGACACCCGTCCCGAGTCGACGTACGCGGAGTTCGAACAGCAGGCCGCCGCCCTCGCCGGCGTCCGCTCGGTCACCGCCACCGCCGCGTCGACCTACATGATCGACCTCGATCCGCAGGCCGGCGAGGCAGATCTCGCGCAGACCGCCGACGACCTGTTCTTCCTCGTCAACGACCATCGCTATCCGACGGGCGCCCCCGAGGCGACGGTCGAGAGCGGAGTGTTCTCCGGTGAGATCGGCGTCGTGCGGCAGGGAGCCCCGCCGGGCGTGCCGCAGCCCGGTCCGCTCGGCCTCGCGCACCTGCCGTTCCTCCATGCGCTGCCGGATGTCGAGGCGGGGACGCTGAGCGAGCGCGGCGCCTCGGTCCAACTCACCGAGCACACCGATATGCGCACGTGGGCGACCGACGCCGCCGCCTCCCCGCGCGAGCTCCGGCTCTCCGCCCGCCGACCGATGACCGCCGACGAGCTCCGGATGCTCCCGGCGGACGACCGCACCGCCGCAGGGAGCACGGAGGACACCGCCTCACCCGACCCGAACCCTGCCGCCGATCCGAACGCCCCCGCTCCCGAACCCGCACCGGAGCAGCCCGTCGTCTCGCTCGTCCTCGATCTCTCCCGGCCGGATCTGCCCGCAGATCTCACCCGCCTCCACGAGACCGCCGACGCGGCCTCCGCCCTGCTCATCGAGGCCGATCTCAGCAGCACCCTCCCGGAGCCGGACGCCGCGCTCGCCGTCTCCGCCGATGCGGACATCCCTGCGGCCTACGCGGCGTTCGCGGCGGAGTACGGACAGGACCAGCTCGACGATGTGCGCGTCCGTTCGGCCGAGGGACTCTCAGTCACCGGTGGCGGCGGGAACATCGACGCGCACTTCGCCGCCCGCGACCTCCTTGTCGAGGCCGGTGCAGCGGTGACCTCGATGGACCTCCGACGCGGTGCTCTGACTGCCGAGGTGCCGGACGGCACCACCCTGCGAGCGCTCGCCGCTGCGACGGGCGGACCCGCCTGGCCGTTGCCGTCGGACACCCGGATATCCGTGCGCAACACCGCGCATCCCGACGACTCCCCGTACTTCGACGCCGACGAATGGCCGTCCCATGCGGATCTCCTCGCCGCCCTGTGGGAGAACGGGTTCGATGCGATCCGGATGTCCGGCGGCACGCAGCGCAGCGACTTCGACCTCCGCATCCAGCCCTCGGACACCCAGGACCTCACGAGCCCCGACAGCCGAGCAGCCCTCATCGACGTGCTGCGCACCATCGGCTGGGGCGGGAAGGCCCAGATCAGCCTGTCCACCGGCGGCCACCTCGTCTTCTGGTCGACCGAGGACGGCCCCGCCGAGGATGCCTACATGTCCCTCCACGGCGCGGACCGGAAGCCCTCCGGCTGGGCCGCAGACTTCCTCGCCGAATGGGATGCGAGCGCGTGATGCGGCCGCCCGCAGTCCCGCTCCTCTGCCTCGCGCTCCTCGTCGCGACCGGGTGCGCACCGCTCGAGGGGCGCGGCATCGACCTCCGTCCGCGCTCGTCGATCGACACCCTGGTCGAGGAGATCCGCACCCTGCCCGGCATCACCGCGGTCGCAGAGGCCGACCCCGGCAGCGTCGAGGCCGAGATCGACGGCACCACCGGGGTCCGCGACCTCACCGCGACCGCTGAGGCGCTCTTCGCCCTCGTCAACGACTATCGCTACCCCCACGGCACCCCCGAGGTCGAGGTGTCCAGCGGACGGTTCACCGCGGACGTCCCGGCGTCTCCCCCGGGCTCCGCGCAGCCCGCCTCGTCGGCGGCGCCGGCGCTCGGAGCACTCCCGTTCCTCCACTCCCTGCCCGAGGTCGCCGCCGGTCGCCTGCCCGGCGGCACCCGGGTCGAGATCGAGCTCGAGGCGGACACCGACATCGGCGCCTGGACGGAAGCGGCCGCCGCGCGGACCCGGCCCCTCGAGCTCGCGGTCCACCGCCCGCGCACCGCCGCGGAGCCGGCCGACCCGACGCCGGAGCAGCTGCCGCGCGAACCCGATCTCCCGAACGCCGTCGAGTACCTCGTCGACCTCGACGACCCGGCGTCCCGGGCCGCCCTCGAGGACATCCATGCGGCTCTCGACCAGACGCCGTACCTGCTCACCCGCGCCGAGGTGGGCCCGAGCTCCGGAACCACCGATCTGACGGTCCAGGTGCCGGGCTGGGAGGACATCCTCCCCGCCTACGATCACCTCGGTTCCGCGCTCGGCGCAGGCGGACTTCCCGACCGCGGCAGCGCCGAGGTCGTCGCGGCGGTGGTCACCGATTCCGGCCTCGAGGTGAAATCTCCCGACGACGGGCTCACCGAGCTCCTCGCCGTGGCGGACCCGATCGCCGAACACGGGGGCACAATGACCTCGGCGAATGCTCGGCAGGGAAGCATCGGCATCCGCGTGGGCGACGTCGACGCACTGACCGCCGTCGTCGACTACGCCTCGTCCGACGCGTGGCCGCTGAGCAGCGCCACCCGGCTGCAGATCGGTTCCGCACCGCAGTCCGATTCCTCGCATCTCACCGTCGCGGAATGGCCCGCGGAGCTGCCCCTCCTCGTCTCGCTGTGGGACGCGGGCTGGGACACATCGACCGTCGGGCGGCACACCACGGAGGACGGGACGGCGTCGGTGCTCGATATCGGCGTGTCCGCGCTCGACCGGCAGGCCCCGCCCACCGCGCCGGAGCAGACGGAGATCGTCCGCCTCCTCCGCGCCCACGACTGGCACGGGGACGGAGCGATCACGATCCGCGCCGCCGGGCAGACCATGCACTTCGCGAGCACCGCAGACGGGCGCGCCTCATCCGCCTCCCTCGGCCCGGACGGACGACGACCCACGGGCTGGACGGCGGACCTCATCGATGCGTGGAACGCCACCGCCGGCTGACCGGCAAGCCCCGGGCGCTCGCCGCTGCCACAGCGGTCCCCGCCGAGGTGTTCCGGGCCTGGCACAGGATCGCCACACCCGGCACCGGGCCCGTTCCTAGGCTGACCGTATGAAGCGTCTCCCCGTCACCCTCGGCCTCCTCGTCACCCTGCTCGTGGCGTCCGGCTGCTCTGTGCTCGAACGGTTCGGGGGGAACGTCTCCGACCCTCGCCCGCTCTCCTCGATCGAGACGCTGGTCGACGAGATCCGCACCCTGCCCGGCATCACCTCGGCCACGGAGTCCGCCCCCGGCACCGTCGATGCCGACCTCCGCATCGACGCCTCGCCGACTGAGCTCGACGACACCGAGCGGGCCCTCTTCGACCTCGTCAACGACTTCCGGTACCCCGGCGGCACTCCCGAAGTCACCGCGACGAGCGGGAAGTTCACCGCGACCGTCCCCGAATCGCTGCCCTGGGTCATGTACGACCCGCCGCCCACTCCCCCGGCGCTCTCCGCGCTGCCGTACCTCCACACGCTCCCCGACGTCGCCGCCGGCCACCTGCCGGGCGGTTGGGGCATGCTCGCGGGCATGCACCCCGGGCAGATCCCGCCGAGCTCCCGCGCCGTTCTCGAACTCGAACCGGATACGGACATGACCGCCTGGACGGAATCCGTCGCCGACGACTCCCTGCCGCTCGAACTCGACGTCCGCCGTCCGCGCTCCGCCGACGAACCGGCCGACCCGACGCCGGAGGAGCTCCGCGGGGAGATGGATCGACCGAACGTCGTCGAGTACGTGATCGACCTCGCCGACCCCGGCACCCTGCCGATCCTCCACGACGTGCACCGAGCACTCGACGGTACCGATCACCTGCTCACCCGCGCGGAGATCAGCCCGACCCGAGGGGACACCGCGCTGTCGATCCAGGTGTCCGAGCCGGAGGACATCGTCCCCGCGTTCGCGCACCTCGAGTCCGCGCTCGGTCCGATCGGCTACGGCGAGGGAACCGACGTCGAGGTCGTCACCGACGGCGGGCTCGAGACCACCGAGCCCGATGACGGCTTCGAGGACCTCTTCGTCGTCATCGATCCGCTCGCCGAGCGCGGCGGCACGGTGACCCGCCTCGGCGGCGACGGGACGGCCGCTGGCAGCACCGTGACCGTCGGGGTGCCCGACGCCGACGCACTCCGCCGCATCGTCGACTACGCCGGCTCCGAGGAATGGCCGCTCGCCCCGGAGACCATGCTGGAGATCGGCACGGACCCCCACTGGGCGACCGCGAGCGCCTCCGCCGCCCGGTGGCCTGCGGAGGTGCCGTTGCTCGCCGCGCTGTGGGAGGCCGGCTGGGACGCCTCGACCGTCGACGATCTCCGCGGTGCATCCTCCGATGGCACCGGCAGCCGGTGGGACTTCGGGGTCATGGTCTCCGCGCATGACCGGTTCACGTCGCCTGCGCCGGCCGAGCGGGAGGAGATCGTGCGACTCCTCCGGGCGCGCGACTGGGACGGCACAGCTCGGATCCGGCTCCGCATCGGCGACCACGAGCTCACGTTCTCGAGCACTGCGGACGGCACCGCGACCGCGGTGAGCTACGAGGAGGACAGCACGCGGCCCCTGCGCTGGGAGAAGGAGTTCGTCGAGGCCTGGGACACCACCGCCGGCTGATCCCGGCCACCACGGTCGGGTGCCGCCGTCAGTCGATGAGCTCGAGGATCGTGGCGTTGGCCTGTCCGCCGGCCTCGCACATGGCCTGCAGGCCGTAGCGGGTGCCGGTGCGGCGCATGTGGTGGACGAGGTCGGTCATGATCCGCGCGCCCGAGGCGCCGAGCGGGTGGCCGAGGGCGATCGCACCGCCATTGGGGTTGACGCGATCCCAGTCCACCCCGATCTCCTTCATCCAGGCGGCCGGCACCGAGGCGAAGGCCTCATTGACCTCGAACACGCCGATCTCGTCCGCCGACAGCCCGGACTTCTGCAGTGCCTTCTGCGTCGCCGGGATGGGAGCGGTGAGCATGGTGATCGGGTCCGCTCCGCCGAGGGCCGCGGTGTGGACGCGCGCGATCGGGGTGAGGCCGAGCTCGCGCGCCTTGACGTCGGTCATGACGAGGAGGGCGGCTGCGCCGTCGGAGATCTGCGAGGAGTTGCCGGCGGTGACGACGCCGTCCTCCTTGAAGACCGTCTTGAGCTTCCCGAGGGTCTCGAGCGAACCGCCGGGCCGGATGCCCTGATCCGCGGAGAACTCGAACTCCTCGCCTTCCTTGGTCAGGCCGGTGAGCGGGATGATCTGGTCGGCGAAGTCGCCACGCTCGGTCGCGGCCTGCGCGCGGGCATGGGAGTCGAGGGCGAGCTGGTCCATCGCGGCGCGGTCGAAGCCCCAGCGCTCAGCGACGATCTCCGCTCCGATGCCCTGGCTGAACTCCTCCTGGCCGTAGCGCTCGAAGATCTTCGGACCGAAGGGCTTGCCCGGTCCGTTGACCCGGCTGCTGCCCATCGGCACGCGCGTCATCGACTCGACGCCGCCGGCGGCGACGATGTCATAGTGACCGGCCATGACGGAGGCGACTGCGAAGGTGAGCGCCTGCTGCGAGGAGCCGCACGCGCGGTCGACGGTGGTGCCGGGCGTGGTCTCGGGCCAGCCGGCGGCGAGGGCGGACCAACGGGCGACGTTGCCCGCCTGTTCCCCGGCCTGCGATACACAGCCGAAGATCACGTCCTCGACGAGGGCGGGGTCGAGAGAGCTGCGCTCGGCGAGTGCGGAGAGCACGTGGCCGCCGAGCGTAACGGGGTGGATGTCGCGGAGGGCTCCGCCGCGCTTTCCGACGGCGGTGCGGACGGCGTCGACGATGACTGCTTCAGGCATGGGGTTCTCTTCTCGAACTGCGATGTTCCGGATGGATGAGCGGGAGCAGCGGGACTGAACGAGCGATCAGTGCCGCTGTGTCCAGAGTAGCAACGCTCACCGCGGTCCGGTCAGGTGCCCTGCTCATCGTGTGCACATCAGTATTCATACACCCATTGCAAAGATTTTTGTGATTCTCATGTGCTGTGTGCAACAATTTCGCTGGTTCACACCCGTGAATCGCACACGCGTCCATCCGCACGTTCACATCGCTCCGGGATCTCGATGGCGAGCCGCCCCCGCTCTCCGACCCCCGAGGGAACACCCGGCATGAGCGCACCCACCTTCCGCCGGCAGCACGCACCGGCTCGGCGGAGTCAGATCCAGAACAGGACCGGGACGATGAAGAGAATCACACGGGCTCTCGCCTCCATCACCGCTGGCGTCATGCTGCTGTCGGGCTGCGCTCAGCTCGAGCTCAACCAGGAGGTCGACGACTTCCCCGAGTTCACCGCGTGGACGACCTACGGCACGGGCACCTCGACCTACGCCGACCTCGCCGCCGCGGCGAACACGATCTCCACGGAGGAGGACGCGCAGATCCGCATCCTCACGTCCGATACGGCGGTCGGGCGTCTCAGCCCCCTGCGGAACAAGCAGGCCGTGATGTCGCGCACGGGTGACGAGTACATGTTCTCGTTCCACGGAGAAGAGGACTTCACCACCGCCGACTGGGGCCCGCAGGACCTGCGGATCGTCTGGGCGCCCACCGGCCCGCACGCCATGATGACGCGGACGAACACCGGCATCGAGACGCCGATGGATCTCGCGGGGAAGAAGGTGCCGCGGATCACCGCGAACCCCTCGGTCAACAACAAGTTCGACGCGTACCTCGCCTATGCGGGCCTCACCTGGGATGATGTCGTCCCCGTCGAGGTCGCCTACAGCGAGCAGCCCGGCGCGCTCCAGGCCGGGAAGATCGACGTGCTGTTCCAGCAGGTCTACGGGTCCTCGCTCTACGAGCTCGAGAGCGCGGTCGACACCGCCTGGGTGGCGCTCGACCCGGAGGAGACCGAACGCATCGCCGCGCTCCAGGAGGTCGCTCCCGCGGTCGAGGTCGGCCCGTTCGAGGGGGCCGCCGGCCAGGAGGAGGGCCAGACGGACAACGGCTTCATCTACCCGCTGCCGATCGTCGCGTACGAGGAGGTCTCCGATTCGCAGGCGTACTACACGGCCAACGCCTTCCAGGAGCACTACCCGCTGTACAAGGATGCGACGGCGACCACCGAGAACTGGGACATCGAGCACGTGGTCAAGATGCCCACACAGGTCCCCTTCCACGACGGCACCGTGCAGTTCCTCGAGGAGAACGGCGCCTGGACCGAGGAGGCCGAGCAGCGCAATCAGGAGCTCATCGCCTACGGCGAGGAGATGCGCGAGACCTGGCCGGACTTCCTCGAGCAGGCCGACGCCTCCGGGGATCTCAAGCCGCAGTGGATCGAGTGGAAGGACGAGCATCTCGAACCGATCGACTGATCCCGCCTCCGCTCCCCACTCCTCAACCGGGGCCCGCTGCGGCGGCCCGATCGAACGACAGGAACTCCCATGAATCAGAGAATCACCCCGATCTGGAAGGGCGTCATCGTCGTGCTCACCCTGCTCGGCGTGCTGCTGGCGATGAGCCAGGCCTTCTTCTGGAGCCCGTTCGGGCTCACCTTCCTCACGAACTCCTACCTCTACTACACGCTCGCGTTCTTCCTCCCGATCGTGTTCCTCGTGTTCCCGGTCGCGAAGTCGCAGAAGGACCGGCCGATGCCGTTCTACGACGTCGCGCTCGCGGCGCTGACCTTCGTCGTCGCGTTCTACTTCGGCTTCAACGGCGAGAACATCGTCAATCTCGGCTGGGACAAGTCCCTGAGCTACCCGACGATCACCATCATCTTCTCGTTCGTCTTCTGGCTCATCGTCCTCGAGGCGCTGCGGCGCTCTGCCGGCCTCGTCGTCACGCTCATCGCGCTCGTGTTCTCGATCTACCCGATGTTCGCGCTCGCCGTCCCCGTGCCCTTCCTCCAGGGGATCCCGTACCAGCTCGACGACGCAGCCCGCATCCACGTCATGGGCGTCGACTCGATCCTCGGCCTGCCGCTCCAGACCGCGGCCTCGATCCTCATCGGGTTCCTCCTGTTCGGCGTCGCGCTCCAGCACACCGGCGGCGCGACCTTCTTCTACGATCTCGCCCAGTCGGTCTTCGGACGCTATCGCGGAGGCTCGGCCAAGGTGTCGGCGATCTCCTCGGCATTCATGGGCATGATGAGCGGCTCCGCGGTGTCGAACGTCCTCACCACCGGCCCGATGACGATCCCGGCGATGAAGAAGTCCGGGTTCCCCGGACGCTATGCAGCAGGCGTCGAGGCGACCGCCTCGACCGGCGGCACCATCACTCCGCCGATCATGGGCACCGCGGCCTTCCTCATGGTGTCCTTCGTCGGCGTGCCCTACGGTGAGATCGCGCTCGCCGCAGCCATCCCGGCAGTGCTGTACTACTTCGGCATCTTCATCCAGGTCGACGCGTACTCCGCCAAGACCGGCCTGCAGGGCGTCGCCAAGCACCTCCTGCCCAAGGCCGGACGGACCGCACTGCTCGGCTGGCCCTACATCGTGGCGCTCATCGGACTCATCCTCCTGCTCACCGTGCAGAAGAACGAGTCGCAGGCGCCCTACTGGGTCGTCGGCTTCCTCCTCGTGGTCTCGCTCTTCATGAAGGATCACCGGCTCACCCCGAAGTCGTTCTTCGACTTCCTCTTCGCCGGCGGAAAGACCATCGCGGAGATCATCGGCATCATCGCCGGCGTCGGCCTCATCGTCGGCGGCCTGTCGATGACCGGGGTGTCCCTGTCCCTGGCGCGCGAGCTCATCACCCTCGTCGGCGACAACCTCTTCCTCATCCTCATCGCCGGCGCGGTCACCTCGTTCGTCCTCGGCATGGGCATGACCGTGTCCGCGGTGTACGTGTTCCTCGCGATCGTCATGGCCCCGGCGCTCACCGGCATGGGGATCAACCCGATCGCCGCGCACCTGTTCGTCATCTACTGGGCGACTGTCTCCTACATCACCCCGCCGGTCGCGCTCGCCTCCTTCGCGGCGGCGAACATCGCCGGCACCCCACCGATGTCGACCTCGTTCACTGCGATGCGCCTGGGTTCGGTGAAGTACATCATCCCGTTCGCGTTCGTCCTCAACCCCGCACTCGTCGCCCAGGATTCGACGGTGTTCCAGATCATCTACACCTTCGTGTTCGCTCTCATCGGCGTGTTCTTCCTCGGCTGCGCCTTCGAGGGCTGGATGATCGGCGTGGCCCGCCGTCTCACCCTGGTCATGCGGATCGTGCTGTTCGCCGCCGGCCTGGCGACCCTCGCCCCGGAGCTCGTCTCGAGCCTCATCGGCCTCGCGGTCGGCATCCTCGTCATGGTCATCACCCGGTTCTGGAACGCCGGCGGACCCGAGGAGTCCGCGGCGATCGAACGCGAGAAGGCTCAGCAGCAGGAGGCCGAGGACGCCGCCGCGGTCAAGGAGTACGCAGCCGCCCATGCGGGCGGGGAGTCCTCCGACGGAGTCATGGGCCCGACCGCGACCCGCGGCCTCGCCACCGACCTCGACGCCGGAGGGGCGACCGTGCTCCCCGACGATGACCGGGCCGACATCCACCCCGGTGCCTCGGACCGGCAGGGCCACGTCCACGGCGCGGACCCGAGCAGCGCGCGTGCCGACCGGACCCGCGATGCTGCCGGCGCAGGCAGCGGAGAGCGCGACGGCGGCAGGCCGGGCGACGATCGGGACGGCAGCGGTCCCGCGCGCCCGGGCGGCGCCGTCTGACACCCGCCGCTCCCGCGCCTCGGCCCGGGTGAGCCGAAGCCATCACGCTTCCGCTCACCCGGGCCGCGCCCATTCACGGTCCGACTGCACCCTGGTCCGGGACGCGCACCTGACCGGGACGCGCTCCTGATCTGCGCCCGCTCGCCCGGCACGCTCCCGATCTGCGCACCCTCGACCAGCACGCACCCGACCTGCGTACCCTTCACCTGCGACAGATGTCCCGAAGAACCTCGGAATCCGGGACTTCTGCCGCAGGTGAACCGGCGATGGGACTGGCTCCACCGCCCGGGTCCGGTTTCGCCGCTCAGGGCCACACGCCGCCTGGGGCCGCGCGCCACCCAGTGCCCGCTCCACCCCTCGGGACGAGAAGATGTCGATTCCCCCCCCACGGGAGACCGGGGTGCGGTATGGTCGGGTCACGACTTATTGATTGTTCGTTAGGGAGCAGCGAGGCAGTCGAACGAGGATGTCCGTGCCACTCCGCTCCCCGACCGACACCGGGAGACGACCATGCGCTCGACGAACGGCAGAGCAGACATCCTGCGTGCCGCCCGCAACACCTTCGCCCGCAAGGGCTATGACGGAGCCTCGATCCGCGACATCGCACAGGAAGCCGGCCTGAGCCTGTCCGCGCTCTACTACTACTTCCCCTCCAAGCAGGACGCGCTGTTCGAGCTCATCCGCTTCGCGTTCGAGTGGTACGTCGAGCACGCGAACGCCGTCCTCGAGTCCGCCGGTGAGCGCAACCCGGAGAGGGTCGCGCTCCTCGTGCGCTTCATCGTCCGGTACCGCTGCGCGAACACCCTGCTCGGGCGGGTCGTCCTGCGCGACACCGAACGCCTCGACGAGGAGCGCTTCGCCGAGATCCGCTCCCTGCAGCGGCAGTCCCGCGAGCTCCTCGTGGCGGTCCTCCGCGACGGCATGGACAGCGGCGAGTTCCATATCGAGAACCCGGAGCTCGCCGGACGCGCGATCCTCTCGATCTGCAACACCATCCCGCTCTGGTACAAGGACGACGGCCCGCTCGACTCCGCTCAGCTCGAGCGCTCCTACACCGCCTACTGCCTGCGCCTCCTCGGCTACCGGGAGCTCAGCGAGGAGTTCGACCGGCTCCTCGATCTGCCGCTCGAGGAATCGGGCCATTCCGGCTTCCTCGACGACTGACCCCCTCGGTCCGGCGCCGCCCGATCACGGTGCCGGAGGTCTTGCCGTGGTGCCGCGGGAGGGACTACCCTGGCTGTAACTTAACGAGTGTTCGATCGCAGATGATCGCGCACTCGCATCACCCCTTCGACGATCGAGGAATCCCATGCGCCGCACCATCTTCACCGACGAGCACGACGCGTTCCGCTCAATGTGCCGCGATTTCGTGGCCAAGGAACTCGTCCCCGCCTACGAGCAGTTCGAGAAGGACGGGAAGGTGGCCAAGGAGTTCTTCGCGAAGATGGGCGAGCTCGGCCTCACCGGCCTCCAGGTCCCCGAGGAGTACGGCGGCGGCGGACAGACCCACACCTTCAAGTTCAACACCATCCTCAACGAGGAGACCGCCTACGCGGCGACGACGCTCGGCACCCTGCGGGTGCACCAGGACCTCGTCATCCCCTACATCCTCGAGTACGCGAACGAGGAGCAGAAGCAGCGATGGCTGCCGGGCATGGCCGCCGGCACGATCATGACCGCGATCGCGATGACCGAGCCCGGCACCGGATCCGATCTCACCGGCATTCGCACGAAGGCGGAGAAGAAGGGCGACCACTACGTCCTCAACGGCGCCAAGACCTTCATCTCCGGCGGCATCAACGCCGACCGCGTGCTCGTCGTCGCCCGCACCTCGGCCTTCGACGAGAACGACCGCCGCGGCGGTCTCTCGATCCTCGTCGTCGACACCGAGACCCCTGGCTTCGAGAAGGGCCGCAACCTCGAGAAGATCGGCCTCAAGACCCAGGACACCGCGGAGCTGTCCTTCACCGACGTCGAGGTGCCGGTCACGGACCTCTTGGGTGAGGAGGGGAAGGCCTTCGAGTACCTGTCCCACAATCTCGCGCAGGAGCGCATGACGATCGCCGTCAACGCCGTGGCGAGCGCGAAGGCCGCGATCCGGTTCGCCTCCGAGTACGCGCACGAGCGCAAGGTGTTCGGCAGCCCGCTCAAGAGCTTCCAGAACACGAAGTTCGTCCTTGCCGAATGCTCCACCGAGGTCGAGGCCGCGCAGATCATGCTCGACCACGCGATCGAGGCGCTCGACGCGAACGAGCTCAGCCCGGCCGACGCCGCCCGCGTCAAGCTCTTCACCACCGAGGTGCAGGCCCGCGTCGTCGACAAGTGCCTCCAGGTGCACGGCGGCTACGGCTACATCCTCGAGTACCCCATCGCCCGCCTCTACGCCGATGCCCGCGTGACCCGGATCTACGGCGGCACGTCCGAGGTGATGAAGACGATCATCGCCAAGGACATGGGCCTGTCCGAGAAGCGCGCCTGACGCCTCCCGAGGTGCGGGCGGCTGGGTGCCCGCCCGCACCTCGGCCACCGGAACCCCTGCACCGCTCGCGTGCGGACCACGGCGGTCCGGCGCCACCACCGAAGGAGAGACCCCATGAACATCTCAGGACACGCAGCCCTCGTCACCGGCGGCGCCTCCGGCCTCGGCCTGGCAAGCGTCAAGCGGCTCGTCGCCGAGGGCGCGAAGGTCGTCATCGCCGACCTCAACCCGCCGGCCGAGGACGTCGCAGCGGAGCTCGGCGACGCCGTGCGCTTCGTCTCCACGAACGTCTCCGACGAGGCCCAGGTGTCGGCGGCGATGGACGCCGCGGCCGAGCTCGGCGACCTGCGCGCGGTCGTCCACTGCGCCGGCATCGGCGGCCCCATGCGCCTCGTCCAGAAGGACGGCTCCGCCGGGAACCTCGACCACTTCCGGAAGATCATCGACGTCAACCTCATCGGCACGATGATCGTCGCCAGCCAGGCCGGCGTGCGGATGGCGAAGAACGAGGAGATCGACGGCGAGCGCGGCGTCATCATCTTCACCGCCTCGGTCGCGGCCTGGGAGGGCCAGATCGGCCAGGCCGCCTACGCCGCCTCGAAGGGCGGGGTCGTCGGCCTCACCCTGTGCGCCGCGCGCGACTACGCCTCGAAGAAGATCCGCGTCGTCACCATCGCACCGGGAACCGTGGACACCCCGCTGCTCGCGAAGGCCTCCCAGGAGGTCCGCGATTCGCTCGCCGCGATGGTGCCGCCCCCGTCCCGCCTCGCCCGTCCGGACGAGTACGCCCACCTCGCCCTGTCGATCATCGAGAACGCGATGCTCAACGGCGAGACCATCCGCATGGACGGCGCGATCCGCATGGCCCCGCGCTGAGCGGAGCCCGGCCGCACCACCCGGGCGGGCTCCGGTCCGCCGAAGCGCTCCGGAGCCCGCCCTCCCGTCCCGCACCCCGCCCTGGAACAGTCGATGATCGAAGGAGATACGACATGACCGAGAACACCGCACCCGACGCCACCGAAGCCGAGGTCCTCACCGAGGTCCGCGGCCAGGTGCTCGTCATCACCCTCAACCGTCCGAAGGCGAAGAACGCCGCGACCGCCGCGATGGCCGCGCAGATGGCGCAGATCCTCGACGACTTCGACAGCAACGACGAGCTGTTCGTCGCCGTCATCACCGGCGCCGGCAAGACCTTCTGCTCCGGCATGGACCTCAAGGGCTTCGTGCGCGGCGAGCGCCCGTCCGTCGAGGGCCGCGGATTCCTCGCGCTCACCGAGGCGCCCCCGCAGAAGCCGCTCATCGCCGCCGTCGAGGGCTATGCGCTCGCGGGCGGGTTCGAGACCATGCTCGCCTGCGACCTCGTCGTCGCCGCCGACACCGCGAAGTTCGGCATCCCCGAGGTCAAGCGCGGGCTCGCCGCGGCCGCCGGCGGACTCGTCAACCTCCCGCAGCGCACCCACCGCGCGGTCGCGATGGAGATGGCGCTCACCGGCGACATCTACTCCGCGGAGTTCGGTAAGACCAACGGCTTCGTCAACCGGATCGTCGGCGACGGCGAGGCGCTCGACGGCGCCCTCGAGCTCGCACAGACGATCGCGGCCAACGGTCCGCTCGCCGTCAAGGCCTCGAAGCAGGTCATCGTCGAGTCCGCCGACTGGTCCGCCGAGGAGAAGTTCGCCAAGCAGGGCGAGATCGTCAACCCGGTCTTCACCTCCGCCGACGCGAAGGAGGGGGCGACGGCCTTCGCCGAGAAGCGCGCGCCGCAGTGGACCGGCAAGTGACCCCTCGCTGAGGCACGAGCCCTCCTCGCCCCTCCCCGCACACGGCAATTTCCTGCGGTTCCTGAGAAGGAATCCGCAGGAAATTGCTGTTTCACGGGGACGCCGGGTCGAGGCGCCGCACCGGACGCCGCCGAGGTGCCCGCATCTCCCGCTCGACCCGCGCCTCGGCAATGTGATGTTGCGCACGAATGCGCTCGGTCGCGGCCACCCTCGTTTGGCCCGCAACCCCCGGCTTGGCAGTATTCAGACATGACGCGAATCACGTGCCCCGTCCTATCGACCAAGGTCACCTCCGCCGAGGAGGCCGCGAAGCACATCCGCCACGGCATGAACGTGGGCATGAGCGGATTCACCGGCTGCGGGTACCCCAAGGCCGTGCCCGGAGCCCTCGCCGAACGGATGACGGCTGCTCACGCAACAGGCGAGGACTTCACGATCGGACTGCTTACCGGCGCCTCGACCGCGGCGGAGCTCGACGGCGTGCTCGCCGACGCGAAGGGCGTGCACCTCCGCACCCCGTTCAACACCGACCCGTCGATGCGCGCGGCGATCAACTCCGGCGAGGTCGAGTACCTCGACACCCACCTGAGCCACCTCGCCCAGCAGGTGTGGTTCGGCTACTACGGCAACCTCGACGTCGCCGTCGTCGAGGTCGCGGCGATCCTCCCCAACGGCCTGCTCGTCCCCGGGTCCTCGGTGGGCAACAACAAGACGTGGCTCGACCAGGCGGACAAGGTCATCCTCGAGGTCAACGAATGGCACCCGCGCGAGTACGAGGGCTTCCACGACGTCTACTACGGCACCAAGCTGCCTCCGCACCGGAACCCGATCCAGATCCTCGAACCCACCCAGCGGATCGGAGATCCCTACCTGGTCGTCGACCCGGACAAGGTCGTGGCGGTCGTCCGCACGAACGGCCCGGATCGCGACAACTCCTTCGCTCCCGTCGACGACAAGTCCCGTGCGATGGCCGAGTACCTCATCGATTTCCTCCGCCACGAGGTCAAGGCCGGGCGCATGCCGAAGAACCTGCTCCCGCTCCAGTCGGGCATCGGCAATGTCGCCAACGCCGTGCTCGAGGGCCTGCGCGATTCCGAGTTCGAGCACATGCACTCGTACACCGAGGTCATCCAGGACAATCTGCTCGGCCTGCTCGACTCCGGCAAGCTCGACTCGATCTCGGCCACCGCGTTCAGCCTGTCACGGCCCGTGGCCGAGCACTTCAACGCGAACGCCGAGTCCTACAAGGGCCGCATCCTGCTCCGCACCCAGGAGATGTCGAACCATCCGGAGATCGTGCGCCGGCTCGGCATCATCGCGATCAACGGGATGGTCGAGGCCGACATCTACGGGCACGTCAACTCGACCCACGCCTCGGGTTCGAAGATGATCAACGGGATCGGCGGCTCCGGGGACTTCGCCCGCAACGCCTTCCTCAACTTCTTCGTGTCCCCCTCGACCGCGAAGGACGGCACGATCTCCTCGATCGTGCCGATGGCCTCGCACGTCGATCACACCGAGCACGACGTCCATGTCCTCGTCACCGAGCAGGGCATCGCCGACCTTCGCGGGACCTCGCCGGTCACGCGTGCCAAGCGAGTCATCGACAACTGCGCCCACCCGGACTTCCGCGACCGGCTGCACGACTACCTCGACCGGGCGATCGCCGCCTCGCCGCAGGCCGCGCACACCCCGCACATCCTGTCCGAGGCGCTGAGCTGGCACATCCGCCTCGCCGAAGAGGGCCATATGTGAGACCGCTCCCGCGCGGTCGACCGCGCGGGAGCCGGCGTCCCGGCGCACCCCGCTGAAACAGCAAATTCCTGCGGTTCCGTTCTCAGGAACCGCAGGAAATTGCTGTTTCAGGGGTGGGGCGAGGTAGGGATCAGCTCGGACGGTGCGGGAGCATGACCTCTTCGAAGTAGCGCTCGCCGAACGGCACGAGGAACTCCTCATCGCCCATCGGGTACCACTCGTCGTAGTCGGAGAAGGTGCCCTCGTCCTCGTAGCCGAGCTCCTCGGCGACCCCGCGCCAGCGGTCGACGGCCTCCGGGATCGACTCGGTCGAGCCCTCGGGCAGGGTGCCGGCCTCGATGGCCTCGTCGACGAGCCCCTGCGAGGAGTTCTTCAGCTCGTTCTGCAGACCGGACTCCATCTCCTCGAAGGTGCCGCCGGCCTCGCGCACGGTCTCTGCACCGACGTAGTTCGCCTCGAGGTCGCCGCGGCGGGACTCGTTGAACTCGTCCTCCATCGAGTCGAACACGAGCTGCTGGACCGCGAGCGGCCACTCCTGCCAGGCGCTGCCCGCGTACACGCCGCCCGGGCCCCGCGCGAAGGTGACGTCGGTGGTGTAGGTCATATTCGGCGCGACCTCCATGAAGCCCGCGGCGTCGGCGGCCAGCGTGGTCGACAGGGTGCAGTCGACGGTGCCGCGCTGCAGCGCCTCGTAGGTCTCGGTGTACTGGAGGGAGACGGGCGAGGCGTTGAGCGCCTCGAGCTGTGCGGTCTGGGCGACCGAGGACGCGCGCACCTGGTTGCCGTTCCAGTCCTCGGCGGTGGTGTGCGGGTCCGCGCACATCGTCACGACGGCGCCGGCGGCGTTGAAGATGTTGAGCGGCTCGATCCCCTGATCGCGGAACTCGCTGATGAGATTCTCGTCCTGCCAGGTGAGCTCACCGATCGCAGCGTTCGCGGCGATCTCGTCGACGAGCGGCGAGGTGCCGGTGAGGGTGGTGCCGGTGACCCACGACTGGAAGACGGGGAACTGGTCGGGCTGGTAGATCGGGAGCATGTAGGCGACGTCCACGCGACCGTCGACGAGCGCGTCGGCGAGCTCGGTGTAGCCGGCGATGCCCTGGCCATAGGTCGTCTCGACGGTGATCTTGCCGTCGGAGAGCGTCTCGAGGTTCTCGATGAAGGCATGGGCGCGGTGGGCGTCGAGGCCCTCGCCGGACTGTGCGGAGGGCTGGTACTGGATGGTGATCGGCTCGACGTCGGCGAACGCGGCCTTGATCTCCTCGTCCGAGGCGCCGTACTCGTATCCTTCGCCCGAGCCGCCCTCGCCTCCTCCGCCTCCGGAGCCGGCCGAGCCGGCGCAGCCGCTGAGGGCGATTCCCAGGGCCGAGGCCCCGGCGACGAGTCCGATCATCCGTGAACGCTGCGTGCGTGCTGTCATGCGATCTCCTGGTGTCCCGGTGCCGGACCGCTCCGTCCGCCACCACCGGTGCCCGGTCAGCGGTGCCGGACCCCCGTTGAATCCGGCGCCGTCGCGGCAGGGAGCGCGACCTCGGGCGTGAGTTCAGTATGAACGTTCGATAAGTAGCCCGTCAAGGGTGTCTCAGGCCCTGATCTCCGGGGTCTCGACCGGCGTCCACGACCGTCGGACCGCACGCGGCTCAGCCCCACCCGCAGCACTGATCCTCCGCTCCGCTACCATCGGGATTGAGCGCCCGTGACCGCGGTCACCTCCCCCGGAGTCCGGCCGCGACAGCCACTGCGGGCCTCGGACCTGAGCACAGAAGAAGGACACCGCCATGTCGCACTATTTCCCGCCGGGAATGCCCCGCCACCTCGACTACCCGACTGCGGCCGTCCCCGAAGTGCTCATCGCCGCCGCGGACACCTACGGGGACCGCACCGCCGTCGTCGACGGGGAGGAGACCCTGGGCTACGACGCTATGCTCGCCGGCGCCCGCTCCGTCGCCGCCGACCTCGCCGCCCACGGGATCGGACCCGGCAGCGTCGTCGGCCTCCACATGCCGAACATCCTCCACTACTTCACCGCGTATTACGGGGCGCTGCTCACCGGAGCGGCCGTCACCCTCGTCAACCCACTCCAGCCCGCACCGGCGCTGGCCAAGCAGCTCGCCGATGCCGGGGCGCAGGCCCTCATCACCCACCCGGCCCATCTGCGTCCGGTCACCGAGGTCGCCGAGGAGCTCGGACTCGCCCGCGTCCTCGTCACCGCACCGTCGTGGTCGGCCGATGCCGACGAGAAGCAGCTCGCCCTCGCCGCCGAGGTCACCGGGACGGGACCGTACGCCTCCTTTGCCGAGGTGCTCGCCGCGCCCGCGCCGGACTTCGAGCCCGTCCTCGCCGACCGGGACGCGGTCGCGCACTACGCCTACACCGGCGGCACCACCGGCAAGTCCAAGGGCGTGCGCGTCCTCCACCGCAACGTGCTCGACAACATCACGCAGATGGCGGCGTGGCGCCTCCATTCGACGATCGACCGGGACGAGGACGGGATCCTGCGCCTCACCCACATCGAGAGCCTCGGCACCCCGTACGTCGTGCCGGGAGAGGCCGCGACCATCCAGGTCCCGCCGCTGTTCCACGCCCAGGGCCTGACGAGCGGGGGCATGTTCATCCTCGGCGGCGTGACGATCGTGCTGGCGGGGCGGTTCAAGCCGCAGACCTTCGTCGAGCTGACGAACCGCTGGCAGGCGGCCTACGCCTCGGGCAAACCGCCGATGTACCTCNGTTCAAGCCGCAGACCTTCGTCGAGCTGACGAACCGCTGGCAGGCGGCCTACGCCTCGGGCACCCCGCCGATGTACCTCGCGCTCGCCGCCCACTGCCGCGCGACCGGCGACTCCATGCCGAGCATGAAGCTCGCGATCTCCGGTGCCGCTCCGCTCGATTCGACCGCGGTGAGCCGGATCGCCGAGGCGATGCCCAACGCGGTCATCGGCGAGGGCTACGGCCTCACCGAGGGCACGTGCATGGTGACCTCGACCCCGGTGCAGCCGGGCACCACGCAGAAGATCGGCTCCGTGGGGATCCCGGTGTGCGACACCGAGGTGGAGATCCGCAGCACCACCGGCACCGAGGTCCTCCCCGACGGGCGGGAGGGCGAGCTCTGGGTCCGCGGCCCGCAGGTCACCGACGGCTACAGCAACGCCCCCGAGCAGACCGCCGCGCAGTTCGTCGACGGCTGGCTGCGCACCGGCGACATCGCCTCGCGCGATGACGAGGGCTTCATCCGGATCCACGATCGCGCCAAGGACATGCTCATCTACAAGGGCTACAACGTCTATCCGCGCGAGCTCGAGGACATCGCCGCCGGACACCCCGGCGTCGCCCGGATCGCCGTGGTCGGCCGCCCGGCCGACGAGGCCGGGGAGATCCCCGTCGCCTTCGTCGAGCCCGCCTCCGCCGATCTCACGCCCGAGGAGCTCATGTCCTGGGTCGCCGAACGCGTGCTGCCCTACCAGAAGATCCGCGAAGTCCACATCGTCGACGAGCTGCCGACCTCGGCCGCAGGGAAGATCCTCAAGACGGAGCTCCGCGAACAGCTCGGCTGAGCACGGAGCCGCCGTGCGACGCGGCCCGGGTCCTGCCGCCCGAGCGCCCGCCCCTCGCCCCGCGTCCGCGATGCGCCCTAGACTGGTGGCATGAGTGAACCGACAGTCTCCGTGACCGAGATCCCCGAGGGCGCGAACATCCTCGACGTGCGCGAGGACGACGAGTGGAACGCCGGGCACATCGCCGGCGCCCAGCACATCCCGCTCGGCGATCTGCCCGTCCGCTACGGCGAGGTCCCCCTCGACGAGGACGTCTACGTCATCTGCCGCTCCGGCGGCCGGTCGGTCCGCGCGACCACCTGGCTCAACCAGAACGGCTTCGACGCGATCAACGTCGGCGGCGGGATGGGCGCGTGGAACCTCGACAACGGGATGCCCATCGTCTCCGAGACCGGCGAGGAGCCCTGGGTCAAGTGAGCCTGCGGATCCCGGCCGTCCCATGACCGCCGACCGCATGGCGAGATTTTCCCGGCTCGACTACTCCACCCCGGCATGACTTCGGCATAGTGGGACCATGACCTCACGCGCAGGCCTCCCCGCCGAAGAATCCGACCTCGTCAACCTCCCCGAGCTCCTCGACGCCTACCACGACGTCGCGCCGGACCCAGCGAACCCCGACCAGCGCGTGACCTTCGGCACCTCGGGACACCGCGGATCGAGCCTCAAGGGGTCGTTCAACGAGGCCCACATAGCCGCGATCACCGCCGCGATCATCGAGTACCGCGCGCAGCAGGGCTACACCGGCCCGCTCTACCTCGCGCGGGACACCCATGCGCTGAGCGAGCCGGCCTTCCTCACCACCCTCGAAGTGCTCGCCGCCGCCGAGGTGCCGACGATGATCGACGACCGCGACGGCTACACCCCCACCCCGGTGCTCTCGCGGGCGATCATCAAGCACAATGCGAACCGCGGCAGCGCGCAGGGACTGGCCGACGGCATCGTCATCACCCCGAGCCACAACCCGCCCGCCGACGGGGGCTTCAAGTACAACCCGCCCCACGGCGGACCGGCGGACTCCGACGCCACCGGCTGGATCGAGGACCGTGCGAACGCGCTCCTCGAAGCCGGCTGGGAGTCCATCGCCCGGCGCCCGTTCCAGCGCGCGTTCCACCTCGAGAACACGACGAACTTCGACTACACCGCGAGCTACGTCGAGGACCTCGGCCTCGTCATCGACATCCCCGCGATCCGCGACTGCGGTCTCCACATCGGAGCGGACCCGCTGGGCGGGGCGAGCGTCGACTACTGGGCCGCGATCGCCGAGCAGCTCGACCTCAACATCGAAGTCGTCAACCCCGACGTCGACCCCACCTGGGCATTCATGACCCTCGACTGGGACGAGAAGATCCGGATGGACTGCTCCTCGCCGTCCGCGATGGCCTCCCTCATCGCCAACCGCGACAGCTACGACATCGCCACCGGCAACGACGCCGATGCCGACCGCCACGGCATCGTCACCCCCGACGCGGGCCTGATGAACCCCAACCACTACCTCGCCGTCGCCATCGACTACCTGTTCTCCCACCGCGAGCAGTGGGGCCCGGACACCGCGGTGGGCAAGACGCTCGTCTCGTCCTCGCTCATCGACAAGGTCGCCGCCGCGCGCGGCCGCCGCCTGCTCGAGGTGCCGGTGGGCTTCAAGTGGTTCGTCCCCGGCCTCATGGACGGCACCGTCGGGTTCGGCGGCGAGGAGTCCGCCGGCGCCTCGTTCCTCACCCGCGACGGCTCCACGTGGACCACGGACAAGGACGGCATCCTCCTGTGCCTCCTCGCCGCGGAGATCGCCGCGGTCACCGGTCGCACCCCCTCGCAGCGGTTCGACGAGCTGACCGCCGAGTTCGGCAGCAGCGCCTACGCCCGCATCGACGCTCCCGCCACCCGCGAGCAGAAGGCCGCGCTCAAGAAGCTCAGCCCGGCCCAGGTCACCGCCGACACCCTCGCCGGCGAGGCGATCACCGCGAAGCTCACCGAGGCGCCCGGCAACGGGGCGGCGATCGGCGGCCTCAAGGTCACCACCGAGAGCGCCTGGTTCGCCGCCCGCCCGTCCGGCACCGAGGACGTGTACAAGATCTACGCCGAGTCGTTCCGGGGCGAGGACCATCTCGCCCAGGTGCAGCAGGAGGCGAAGGCTGTCGTCGACGCGGTGATCGGCAGCTGATCCGCCCGCTGAGCGCACCGGGCCCACACACCCCTGACGACCCGGTGCGCACCCGGGCGCATCGCCTGCCCGGTCCCCGCTCCCACTGGCTAGACTGACCGGGTGCTGCGCAACTACCGCGAGATCTTCGCTCTGCCCGGGGCGCTCAAGTTCTCACTCGCCGGGCTGCTCGCCAGGCTGCCCATCGCCGTGCTCGGCCTGGGCATCCTTCTCTTCATCCAGGGTACGAGCGGCTCGTACGCGATCGCCGGGATCGTCACCGCGACCTTCATGGTCGTCCAGGCGATCACCAATCCGCTCATCGCCCGCCTGGTGGATCGCCACGGGCAGGCGAGGGTCATGGCCCCCGTCGTCGTCATCCATGTCCTCGCGCTCACCGGCCTCCTCGTCACCGTCTACTCCGGGTGGTGGTCCGGACTCATCTTCGTGTTCGCCGCCCTCTCCGGCGGCACGGTCGGCTCCCTCGGCTCCCTCGTCCGTGCGCGCTGGAACGCCGCAGTGCGCACACCCCGTCAGCTCGACACCGCCTTCAGCTGGGAGGCCGTCGCGGACGAGATCCTCTTCGTCACCGGCCCCGTCCTCGTCACCGCCCTCGCCACCGCGGTCCTCCCGCCGGCCGGCATCCTCGCCTCGATGGCCGCGACGATCATCGGCTCGCTGCTCTTCTACACCCAGAAGTCCACCGAGCCGCCGATCATCCGGAGCACCGGCGCCGACACCGGCAAGGTCCTCACCAACCTCGGCATCTTCGTCGTCGTCATCGCCCAGGTGCTCCTCGGCGTGAACTTCGGGGCGATCGACGTCATCGCCGTCGCCTTCGCCGAGGAGCAGGGCCACAAGGCGCTCGCCGGCGTCGTGCTCAGCACCTTCGCCGCCGGGTCGCTCCTCGCCGGCGTGATCTACGGCGGGGTGACCTGGAAGTCGTCCGCGCACCAGCGGTTCGCGGTGATGATCGCAGCCCTCGCAGCCGCCATCTGGCTCCTCATGCTCGCGACCGACATGCTCCGCTTCGGGGTCATCATGTTCGCCATCGGACTCACCATCGCTCCGAGCCTCATCGCCGCGTCCTCCGTGGTCAAGGATCTCGCCCCGCCGCGGCGGCTGACCGAGGCACTCGCGTGGATCAGCACCTCGCTGGGCTTCGGGGTCGCGATCGGCTCCGCGCTCGCGGGCATCATCATCGACGCCGCCGGCGCCCGCACCGCCGTGCTCGTGCCCGCAGTGAGCGCGACCATTGCCGCGGTCGTCGTCGCGCTGTGCTTCCGGTCGATGGATCCGGCAGTGCGCGGTCACGCGGCACGGGCCGACCGGACCGTGCTCGACACCGGGGACTGAGCCGGACGGCGGTGGGCCGCTGCCCGCCTGTACGACCCCGGCCCCCGGGAGTCCGTCGGGGTGCGGATGCCCCTCCCCCGCCGGGCCGTGCTCAGACCGACTTCAGGGGGGTCGCACCCTCCTCGCTCCGGAGCCGGGGAGCACCGACCGTGGGGGCGAACGATCGGGTCTCCGCGTCGCATTCAGGTCCCCCGACGTCGCATGCGCTTCGCGGACGGCCGAACCTGCTCGACACGCAGGAATCCGCGTGACCGGGATCGTGATGACGACGCATTACCGGTCGGTTATGCTGTTCTCACCGTGGCGGTCAGGCTGGAAAAGTGTCGGGCTGTCACGGCTTTCACATTCCGGGTTCGCACCCTGATCCCATCGTCGGCATTCTGATCCGGCGACCCCCGCATTCGGCTTCCCTGTGCGGATTCGCTGACCTTCGCCGCGGCGCCTACCGGTGACCTCCGCCGCCGCGCCTACCGGTGACCTCCGCCGCGGCGCCCAGTACGGTGGGGGCATGCGCATCCTCCTCGCCTGCGACAAGTTCAAGGGCACACTCACCGCCCCCGAGGTCCACGCCGCCCTCACTCCTGCTCTCACCGCTGCTGGCCATACGGTGACCGCCGTGCCGATCGCCGACGGCGGGGACGGCACCGTCGCCGCCGCCGTATCCGCCGGCTTCACCGAGCGCACCGCGCAGGTCTCCGGACCGCTCGGCACCCCGGTGACCGCACGGTGGGCCGAGCGCTCCGGCACCGCGGTCATCGAGATGGCCGAGGCGAGCGGCCTCGCCCTCATCGACCCCGACGCCGAGTCCGCGCTGGCCGCCTCCTCATCCGGCACCGGGGAGCTCATCGCCGCGGCCCTCGACGCGGGCTGCACGGAGATCGTCCTCGGGGTGGGCGGCTCGGCCACGAGCGACGGCGGCGCGGGGATGCTCAGCGCGCTCGGCATCCGGTTCCTCGACGCGGCCGGTGACCCGATCCCGCCCGGCGGTCAGGGCCTCGAAAGGCTCGACGAGGTCGACACCGCGGGCCTCCATCCGGTCCTCCGCGACGGCGGTGCGCACATCATCCTCGCCTCGGACGTCGAGAACCCGCTCACCGGCCCGGACGGGGCCGCAGCGGTCTACGGCCCGCAGAAGGGGGCCGGGCCCGCCGAGGTCGAGCGCCTCGACCGGGCGCTCGCGCACTTCGCCTCCCTCGTCCCCGACGGCGAGCACCACGCCGGCCGCGCCGGAGCCGGTGCCGCGGGCGGCATGGGCTTCGGCGCGTTCGCGCTCCTCGGGGCCGCCTCGGTGCCCGGGGCGGACTACGTTCTCGACCTCGTGGGGTTCACCCGAGCGGTCGACGAGGCCGACGCAGTGGTCACCGGCGAGGGCCGCTTCGACGAGCAGACCCTGTCCGGCAAGGGGCCGGGAGCGGTGATCGCCGCGGCACGCGATCGCAGCCTGCCCGTCCACGTCGTGTGCGGATCGAGCGAGATCGCCGAGGAGCGGATCGCGGACCTCGGGATCGCCGGCGTCCATCGCATGACCGATGTCGCCGACCTCGATTCCTGCCTCTCCGAACCGGCCGGCGTGCTCGAACTCCTCGCTCCGCGCCTCGCCGAGGGCATGCGCTGATCACCCCGCCCGGAGCAGCGGCGTCGGTCCCGCGTGCGGGAGCGGGTTCTGCGTACGGATGCCGGCGACGCGGGTAGGAGCCGTTGCGCGTGCAGTTCGCGGCGGCAGCACGGCTCACCTGCGACAGATGTCCCGGATTCTCTCTGAATCCGGGACATCTGTCGCATGCGAAGGCCGCCGTCGCGCGCCGACGGGACATCTGTCGCAGGTGAAGGTCGGGGGACGCGCTCGACCGGGAAGTGGTCGGCGAGACGCGCACTTCAGACCCAGTCTCAGCGGCGGGGTTCGCCCTCGGTGCCGGGCAGACCCTTGTTCTTGCGGGCGAGGAGCAGCACGACCATGACGACGACGGCGAGGGCGCCGACGCCGAGCAGGACGATCATCGGCGTGGACATGCCGCTCGAGGTCGCCTCGGCGTCGCCCTCCTCGAGGGATCCGCGCTGCTCGCCGCCGAGCTGGGGCTCCTCGTCGACCGCGCCGGCACCGAGCTGCGGGCCGTCCCCTTCAGCGCCCTCAGCACCCTCGGAGGCCTCGCCCTCGGTCGCGGCCTCGCCGCCGGCACCGCTGCCGTCGGTGATGGTGAAGGGGATCTCGCCGCTGATGGGGTGGCCGTCGGAGGACACGACCCGCCACACGACGGTGTACTCGCCGGCGGACAGATCCGCCGGCAGGGCGGAGCTCACCGTGGTGCCGTCGACCGTGAGCTCACCGGCGGAGACGTTCTCGCCCTCGTACATCACCTGGACCTCGGAGCCCATCTCCTGGACCTCGCCGCTGAACTCGAGCTCGATCCACTCGGGCTGCGAGTCGAGCTCCGCTCCGGACTCGGGGGTCGAGGACACGAGCTGGTCATGGGCGGTGGCGGCCGGGGCGAACACGAGGCCGAGGCCGACGAAGAATGCCGCCACGAGGGCGAAGAGGGACATGCGAGAGCTGCGGACGGTCACGGAGGCTCCAATCGATTGACTGCTCGCGCCCATTATCCCGCAGAAGCCCGGCGCGGGTACACATCCGACGCGCAAGGACCGCCGGGTTCCGTCAGCCGCGCAGACGCGAACGCATTTCGTCGACGATGCCGGGGACAGCCGCCTCGACCTGGTCGAGCGTGGTGAAGAAACCGTCCTGGTCGCCGTACCAGGGGTCCGCGACGTCGAGGTCGGTGCCGGTGAGCCCGTCGGCCGCGGGATCGTAGGAGCGGAACATCCGGATCTCCGGTCGGCGCTCCTCGGGCAGCCGGGAGACGAGCCGCTCGAGCGCCTCCCGGTGCCGCTGCGTCATCGCGATCGCGAGATCGCGCTCGGCGAGCCATTCGCCGGTGACCTGCCGCGCGGAATGATCCGCGGCGTCGTACCCGGCCCCGGTGAGGACGTGCACCGCGCGGGGGTCGACGGGGTTTCCCGCCTCCTCGTCGCTGATCCCCCCCGGAATCGACGAGGACGTCATCGATGCCGTCCTCGGCCAGCCGGTGCCGCAGGACCCGCTCGGCCATCACCGAGCGGCAGATGTTCCCGGTGCACACGAACACCACCGACGGGGAGGTCCCCGCCTCCGCTGCTGTCGCCATCGCGCTGTCTCCTTCTCGAGGCCGTTCGTCCCCTCCATCGTCGCAGATTCCGCCTCCGCCCCGGTCGGGATACCGTTGAGGCATGAGCGATACTCGACTGCCCCACGGCGACCCCGCGATCAGCGCCCGCGAGGACCTCTTCCGTCACGTCAACGGCGCCTGGCTCGACTCCTTCGAGATCCCGGAGGACCGCGCGGGCGACGGCACGATGCGCGCGCTGTACGACGCCTCCGAGGCCAAGGTCCGCGATCTCATCACCCACCTCGGCGAGCACGAGGCGGAGCCCGGCTCCGAGGCGCAGAAGATCGGCGCCCTCTACGCGTCCTTCATGGACACCGACACCATCGAGGCGAACGGGCTCGACCCGATCCGGGGCGAGATCGACGCGGTCCTCGCCGCCGCCGACCACTCCGAGCTCGCCCGCGTCCTCGGCGCCCTCGAGCGCTCCGGCGTGCCGAACGTCGTGGGCGGCTTCGTGTCCGCCGATGCGAAGGACTCCTCGACGTACGTCCTCTACGCGATGCAGGCCGGCCTCCACCTCCCCGACGAGAACTACTACTCCTCGGACGACTACGAGGAGATCCGCGAGGCCTTCCTCGCCCATATCGCGCGCGTGTCCGAGATCGCGGACCTGCCCCGCTTCACCGACCGCCCGCACGACGAGCTCGGCGCTCTCGTCCTCGACTTCGAGACCCGCCTCGCGGAGCATCACTGGGACCGGGTCGCGTGCCGCGATGCGGAGAAGACGTACAACAAGTTCGCCGCCGCCGAGCTGTTCGAGCTCGCCGAGGGCTTCGACTTCCCGGCCTGGTTCTCCGGCGCGGAAGTCAGCGATCTCGAGTACCTCGTCGTGTCCCAGCCGTCGTTCTTCGTCGGGATGGCCCAGGAATGGGCGCGCACCCCGCTCGACGACCTCAAGGCCTGGATGGTGTTCGGGATCGTCGCGGCCTACGCGGGACTCCTCACCGAGGAGCTGTCGGAGGAGAACTTCGACTTCTACGGCCGCACCCTGTCGGGCACGCCCACCCAGCGCGAGCGCTGGAAGCGCGGCGTCGGACTCGTCGAGAGCCTGCTCGGCGAGGCCGTCGGCAAGCTCTACGTCGACCGCGAGTTCCCGCCGGAGAGCAAGCAGGCGATCACCGCTCTCGTCGAGCGCCTCACCCGCGCCTACGAGGCCTCGATCACCGACCTCGACTGGATGGGCGAGGACACCCGGAAGCGGGCGCTCACCAAGCTCTCGAAGTTCGTCCCCAAGGTCGGCTACCCCGAGGTGTGGCGCGAGTACCCGGCGGAGATGCGCGCCGACGACCTCATCGGCAATGTCCGCCGCGCCGCGATCGCCGAGCACGAACGGCAGATCGGTCGGATCGGACAGGAGATCGACCGCACCGAATGGCTCATGACCCCGCAGACGGTCAACGCCTACTACCACCCGGTGATGAACGAGATCGTCTTCCCCGCCGCGATCCTCCAGCCCCCGTTCTTCGACCCGGACGGCTCCGACGCGGCGAACTACGGCGCGATCGGCGCGGTGATCGGGCACGAGATCGGCCACGGCTTCGATGACCAGGGCTCGCGCTACGACGGCGACGGGAACCTCGTCAACTGGTGGACCGACGACGACCGGGAGCGGTTCGAGGTGCGCACCGCGAGCCTCGTCGACCAGTACGACGTGCTCGTGCCCGAGGGGATCGACCCCAAGCACCACGTCAACGGTGCGCTCACGGTGGGCGAGAACATCGGCGACCTCGGCGGGATGTCGATCGCATGGAAGGCCCTCCAGATCCTCGCCCGCGACGAGCAGCGCGAGCTCAGCGAGGAGGAGGAGCGCGAGTTCTTCTACGCCTGGGCCTCGGCCTGGCGCTCGAAGTTCCGCCCGGCGGAGCGGATCCGGCGGATCGCGGTGGACCCGCATTCGCCGGAGGAGTTCCGCTGCAACCAGGTGGTCAAGAACATGGATGCCTTCGCCGCGGCCTTCGGCGTCGAGGAGGGCGACGGGATGTACCTCGCCCCGGACAAGCGCGTCACCATCTGGTGAGCGGCTGAGCGCACGCAGCTGCGGCCGGCGTCATCGCGATCGCGGTGCCGCCGGCCGCCGTCGTGTGCGGGGTTCGTCGGCGCCTGGGCAGGGCGCGGCACGGCCGGCCGGGACGACAGTCCCGCGTGTCACCGCGGGGCCGGGTCAGACGTTGGTGTGGACGAGGCGGGCGAACCGCTCGACGAGATCGCGCCAGGTGATGGTGTACGCCTCGGACCGGTCGTCGCCGGGGGCCGCGTCGGCAAGCTTCGAGAGCTCGATGTAGCCGATCCCGTCGGAGCCGAGCTTGGAGATGTTCGCGCGGAACAGCGCGTCGTCGGCGATGTCCGCGCTCACCGCGAGCGGGCTCCGGCCGACGTCGTCGGGCATCCCCTCGAAGGTCAGCCGTCCGGCGGTGAGCGTGTCGTGGCTGGCGGCCTGGGTGAGGAACTGCGCCGCCGATCCTCCGCCCACCACCGGCAGCCGGGTGGCCATGACATCGGTGAGGAGCTCGGTGATCTCCGCGCGCTGCTCAGCGGTGAGCGCGTCGCCCTCCGGCCCGCCGAACAGCACGACGGCGGCGAAGCCGGCGAGCGGGGGCAGCGACTCCCCTTCGGACACGCGCACGTGGGTGATGTCGAGGCCGTTGTCATCGAAGCGCTCGAGGATCGACCCGACGCCGGGCGTAGCGCTCGTCTCGATGACAAGGACGGGCGTGTTGATGCCCGCCTCGCCGAGCGTCTGCGTGGGCCTGCGCTCGCCGGCCTCGACGGCGAGGGGGAGCATGTTCTCCGGCACCGGCGCGGGGCAGGTGGCGTAGGGCGTGAAGGCGAACGGGTCGTTGAGCGTGCGGTTGAAATCGAGGATGACCGCGCCGCCGGACCCGGGCAGCCCGATGTTGAGGGTGCGCCAGGTCGCCGTGGTCACGCCGTTGCTGTAGTCGTGGAACCGCACGGTGAGACCGCTGTCGGGTCCGCCGGTCGTCTTGAGCCGGTGGGTGTGCCCGCCGAGCTCGAAGGTGACCTCGCCGGTGACCTGCTCGTCGAGCTCGATCCCGGGCATGGCCGAGGCGATCCGCCGCTCCTCCGGGACCGGATAGGGCGTGAACGCCGCGCTCACCACCCAGTCCCGGCTCACCGGGAACGTCGGGACGTCGATGAAGCGGGAGAGCAGCGGGGCCTTGGAGTCGTGCCGCCGCAGGCCCACCGAACCGTCGCGGTTGAGGAGCTCGTAGAGGACGTGCCCGACGACGACCCAGCCGAGCGATTCGCCGGGGGCCACGCGGGCGGACATCCGTCCCTCGGGATCGGTGCGGACCTCGGCGAGCGGACCGGGCCGCCCCATGATCTCGAGCGCGTCCTTGCCGGGTCCGGCGCTCGTGCCCGGCGCGAGGGTGAGGTGCACCCACTCGCCGTCGCGCACGAAGGTCCCGGGGCCGTCCTCCCAGGACACCTCTGCGCCGTCGTCGAGCCAGGTCAGACCGGTGAGGCTGAGCCATCCGAACGCTGTCGCGAGGGCGGACAGGCGCGCGTCGTGCCACTCCTGCCATTCTGCAATGTACTGTTCCACACTGTCCTCGTCTCGACGTTCGCCGCGGTGTTCGTCGTCCTGGCATTCATAGTAGGGGATCGCGCTCAGCGCTCGGCGGGAATGCTCCCCGCCCTCCGGAGGGCCGCCATCTGCACCGCGCCGAGGCACAGGAGCAGGACGAGCGCGGCGCACGCAACCCCGAATCCCTGCCGGTATCCGGTGACGTCGACGACGACCCCGGTGAGCGCCGCCGAGGCCGACTGGCCGACGACCACCCCGGTGGACATCATCGCCATGACGGTCGTCGTCCGGCCGAGCGGTGCGACCTCCGAGGCGATCGAGTAGAGCGTGACGAGGCTCGGTCCGATGCCGGCGCCCATGACGAGGAGAGCGGGCACGATCGCGCCGATGCCGCCCGCGAGGACATAGAGGATCCCGCCGGCGACCGCGAGCGCGGCGAACACGAGCCACCGGGCGGAGAAGGTGAAGCGCTCGGGGAGGAGGACGACGCCGAGGGCGCACGCCGCGGAGCTCACCCCCATGATCCCGTAGTAGATCCCGGTGGCGTCCCCCTGGCCGAGCTCCTCCATGAATCCGGTGAGCGAGGTGAGCGACGAGCCGAAGAACAGTCCGATCGCGACCATTCCGGCGACCGGCAGGAGCACTGCGGGACGCCGCAGCTCGGCCACGGGCGCGAGCCGTCGGACCGCCGCGTCCTCCGCCGTGCCGATGGCATGCCGGGAGTCGCGAGCATGACCGCGGGTGAAGCGGGACGAGCGATGGAGGGCGAAGGCGGTGACGCCCACGAGTGTGAGCACGGCGGCGAACTCGAGGGGTACGACGACCCCGAGGAGCACCGCGACGAACCCGGTGAGCACGGGGCCGAAGACGAACACGAGCTCGTCGGTCATGGATTCGTAGGACAGCACCGCCGAGGTGGCCTTCCGCGCCTCCGCGCCGGACAGTCGCGCGCGGATCGCGTGGAGCCAGCGCGTGCGCACCATCGAGGAGGCCTGCGGCGCGGTGAGCCCGATGAGCAGACCGGCTCCCAGCACGAGCGCGGTGGGCGCGGCGGCGCGCAGGGCGAGCGCGAGGCCGAACAGGGCGAGGCCGTGGGCGGACGCGGCGACGAGGAGCACGACGCGCTGGCCCCAGCGGTCCGCACCGGCGCCGAGCAGCGGCCCGGAGATCGCGGTGCCCACCCCGACGAGGGCGGCGGTGGCCCCGGCCAGGGTGAAGCTCTCCCGGGTCGAGGAGACGGCGGTCATGACGGCGACGACGGACATCGCGAAGGGAAGCTTCGCGATGACGCCCAGGGGGAGGATTCCCCAACCGACCATGCGTCCGAGGGTGATGAGCACGATTGACTAGGCTACCGGCTATGAGTCTCACGACAGAATCCCTGCCCGATGCCGTCGCCGCCGATCTCGCGGCGTTCGTCCAGGAGTCCCCGTCGTCCTACCACGCCGCGGACGCGGCGCGCCGCCGGCTCACCGCAGCCGGATTCGTCGAGCTCGATGAGCGCGCGCACTGGGATCTGCAGGCCGGCGGGAAGCACCTCGTCGTGCGCGACGGCGCGATCCTCGCGTGGGTGATGCCGGCGGGCACCGGCCGCGCGGGAGCGTCCGACACGGGGGCGACGGGACCGGATGGCCCCGGGTTCCGCGTGTTCGGCACCCACACCGACTCCCCCGCGTTCAAGCTCAAGCCGAATCCGGACTTCACGGTCGAGGGCACGCAGCAGGTCGGGGTGGAGATCTACGGCGGCCCGCTCCTCAACTCCTGGCTCGACCGGGAGCTCTGCTTCGCCGGGCGCCTCGTCACGCTCGACGGGCAGGAGGTCCTCACCCGGACCCCGCCGATCGGCCGCATCCCGCAGCTCGCGATCCACCTCGATCGGCAGGTCAACGAGAAGCTCGCACTCGACCGTCAGCGTCACGTGCAGCCGGTCATCGGACTCGAGCACCTGACCGGCGGGGAGCCCGGTGGGGCAGACGTGATCCGCGCTCTCGCGGATTCGGCGGGAATCGATCCGAGCGACGTCGTGGGCTTCGACGTCGTGACGATCGCCGCGCAGGACCCGGCGCGATTCGGCCTCCACGAGGAGTTCCTCGCCTCGCCGCGGCTCGACAACCTGTCCTCCGTCCACGCCGGGGTCAGCGCGCTTGCGCTCGTCGAGCCCGCCGGCCTCGGATCGATCCCGCTCCTCGCGGCCTTCGATCACGAGGAGGTCGGCTCCGCGACGCGGTCGGGCGCGAGCGGACCGTTCCTCTCCGATGTCACCGCTCGCATCGTCGCCGCTCTCACCGGCGACGCGGGCGGCAGTGCGGGCGAGGCGCTCGCCCGTTCGATGGCGCGCTCGGTGTGCGTCTCCTCCGACACGGGGCACGCGGTCCACCCGAACTATCCCGAGCGACACGACCCGGTCACCCGCCCGCGGCTGGGCCGGGGCCCGCTGCTGAAGATCAATGCCCAGCAGCGCTACGCCACCGATGCAGTGGGCACCGCGCACTGGGCACGGGCGTGCGCGGCGGCCGGGGTCTCCTATCAGGAGTTCGTGTCGAACAATGCGATGCCCTGCGGATCGACGATCGGACCGCTCACCGCGACGCGGCTGGGCATGACCACCGTCGACGTCGGGATCGCCCTGTGGAGCATGCACTCGGCGCGCGAGATGTGCGCGGTGAGCGACGTGCACGATCTCTTCCGGGTGGCGCACGCCTTCCTCAGCGACCACTGAGGGGTCTGGTCGTCGGTTTCGGACGAGGTCGCCGCCGGCAGACCCGCGCGGGCCGGCCGTCCGCGGCGTCGGCGGCCCGGTCAGGATGACGGGCGCACGCCGCTTCGGCACCGCTGAACTGCGGCCGATCCGAACCCGCTGACGGCGGGTGGCACCGTGGGAACCGCTGTGTTCAGCGGGAGTCCTTGAGGGCGCTCATGACGTCGTTCGCGCTCGGGTTCGGCACCTGGCGGTTGCGGGTGAGGAGCACCGGGGTGGCGAGCTCCCCGTCCATGAGGTCGCGGACCCGCTGGGCGCCTGCCGCGTCCCGTCCGACGTCGACGAAGGCGACGCGGCCGTCGGTGTTGAAGCGCCGCATGAGCGCTCGGCTGCGCGCGTCGCCCTCCTGCCAGAGGATCGCCGCCCGGCCCGGGGCGAGCAGGGCATCGGACCACGGCGTGTGCGGCCTGCGGGTGAGGACGAAGAGGAAGAGGGCGAACGCGAGGACGCCGAGCACGAGGAAGAGCCAGCCGAGCACGCTCGACAGGTCGAGCGCCAGCCGGATCACGCCCGAAGCGAGGAACAGCAGGGCGGCCGCGAGCTGCAGCAGGTTGATCATGCGCATGGGACCAGCCTAGGTGCACTCACCCGGGCGGCAGTGCGTGCGGGTGCGCGGGCACTGCCGGGCGGATGGGCGCCGACCGTCCGGGCGGGGATGCGACCCGCCCGGCTCGCTGCTCAGCGCGTGGTGCCGAGGACCCGGATGGCCTCGGCGGCGCGGGGCGCCTCGACCTCGAGCGTGTACTCGGCGGCCTTGAGCGACTGGATCGACCTGAAGCTCCGGTTCTTCCCGTTGATGGCGAATCCGATGAGTCCGAAGATCAGACCCCAGACCGCACCGAGGGCGACGCTCGAGAGGAGGACGGAGAAGATCCCGACCCCGGCGACGAAGAGGGCGAACACGAGCCCGAGGAGCAGACCGATCCAGGCGCCGCTCAGGGCTCCGTACCCGGCCGCCTTGCCCCACGTCATGTTCCCGGTGACGTGTTCGACGGTGGTGAGGTCGTGACCGACGATGCGTACGGTACTCACCTCGAAGCCCGCATCGGCGAGCCGGTCGACCGCGTCCTGGGCGGGCAGGTAGTCGTGGAAGCGCGCGATGATCTCCCGCGGGACGGGCTGCGCCAGCGGGGTGCGGTCGGCGAACTGCTGTCCGGCGGGGGTTGCTGCGTTCTCGGTCATGGTGTCCTTTCATCGTGGTGGCGGACGGTCGTGCCGAGGTCTCGGGTCGTCTCACATCCGCAATCTAGTTTGATGTTACCAATCAAATCTTCGAGTAGACTGAGCACCATGACACCGTCCCCCGAACCCGGTCGACGTCCTCACATCCCTCCGCCACGCCCTGACCTCGATCGAGCGCTGGGCCAGTCGCCGGCCCACCTGGGAGCGCCTGGGCGCGGAATCGGTCGGACTCACCCGGACCGACGTGTGGCTGCTCGAGCGCCTCGCCGAATGCGGCTCCGCCCGGATGTCCGAGCTCGCCGGCTGGCAATCGGTCGACCGGTCGACGATCACCGTTCAGGTCAAGCGGCTCGAGGGCAACGGGCTCATCGCCCGGGACCCCGATCCCGCCGACCGTCGTGCGGTGCAGGTGAGCCTCACGCGCAACGGCAGGTCCGCCATGGAGGACCATGCGCGCCGCATGTCCGACACCATGGACCGCCTCATCAGCGCCTGGGAGCCGGACGACGTCGCCGACTTCAGCCGACTCCTCGCCCGGTTCGCGCAGGCCCTCGACGAGAACCTCGAGAACGCGGCGGAGGAACCGCGCCGGGACCCCGACCGCCACCAGCGTGCGGGCCATGGGGAACCCGCAGCGCCGGACCGCTCGGAACAGCCGGATTCACGGTTAGCATGAGGTCCATGGATTCGGTCCGCTCACACCTCAACGAATACGTGTCCACAGTGGGGAAGTCGCCGATCAGGGCCCTCTTCGAGCTCTCGTTCGACCCCAACCTCATCAGCTTCGCCGGCGGCAATCCCGCCTCCGAGCTGTTCGACGTCGACGGCCTGGCGAAGTCCTTCGCCCATGTCATGGAGATCGCCGGTCCGCGGGCCATGCAGTACGCCTCGACCGACGGCGAGCCCGAGATGCGGGCCGCCGCCGCGCAACGATCCACCGGGATGGGCGTGCCGACCACGGCCTCGCAGGTGTTCATCACGTCCGGCTCGCAACAGGGCATCGGGCTGCTGAGCCAGACGCTCGTCAATCCCGGCGACGTCGTCCTCGTCGAGAACCCGTCCTTCGTGTCCGCGCTCCAGGCGTTCGGGCTGCAGGGGGCCGAGTTCAAGCCGGTCGACACCGACGAGGCCGGCGTGGTGCCCGAGGCGCTCGACGCGGCGATCCGCCGCTGGAAGCCCAAGGCCGTGTATCTCATTCCGACGTTCCAGAACCCCACCGGGGTGACGATGCCGGAGTCCCGCCGTCGCGCGGTGGCCGACATCTTCGCCGCGCACGACACCTGGCTCATCGAGGACGACCCGTACTCCGAGCTGCGGTACACCGAGGACCAGCAGATCCCGATCTGCGCCGATCCGCGCCTCGACGACCGCGCCTTCCTCCTCAACACCCTCTCGAAGGTCCTCTCCCCCGGTCTGCGGGTGGGCTGGGTGCGCGGGCCCGAGCACATCCTCGAGCGGTTGAGCGTCGCCAAGCAGGCGACCGCCCTCCAGACCTCGACGATCGATCAGCTCGCCGCCGCCCACTACCTCGCGCACACCGATCTCCAGGCCACCCTCGATCCCATCCGCGCCGAGTACGCGCGGCGGAGGGACGCGATGCTCACCGGGCTCCGCGAGGTCCTGCCCCCGGGGTCGGCGATGACCGAGCCCGCAGGCGGCATGTTCGTATGGGCGCGGCTGCCGGAGGGGTACGACGCCTCCGAGCTCGTCTACGACGCGATCGAGGCCGGCACGATGTTCGTCCCGGGCGCGCCGTTCTACGTCGCGGATCCGGACCCGCGCACCCTGCGGTTCTCCTTCGTCTCGAACACCCCGGAGGTCACCCGCACGGGCCTCGAACGCCTCGCCCCGGTCTTCCGCCGTGGCTGACCAGCGCGGGGAGGCCGCCGAGCAGCCCGGCCCCGACGACCCGGTGACCGGGCGCGCACCCGGTCACCACCGCGACCCCGGGGCGCCTGTGCAGGCGGGAGACGCTGCGCAGGCAGGAGACACTGTGCAGGCGGGAAGCGCTGCACATGCGGGCGAACGCCGGGGTGGCTCCTCGTGGCTCAACGTGCCGAACGTCATCAGCATCGTGCGGCTCATCGTCCTCGTGCCGGTGGTCATCTGGCTCATGAGCATGCCCGAGCACCGGATCGCCGCGACGGTCATGCTCGCGGTGTTCGGCGCGACCGACTGGATCGACGGCTTCTGGGCGCGGAGGTTCGGGCAGGTCACCCGGGTGGGAGAGATCCTCGATCCGGTCGCCGACCGACTGGGCATCGCGATCATCTGCATTGCGATGGCATGGTTCGACATCCTCCCGATGTGGATGCTCTTCGTCATCGTGCTCACCGACCTCTTCCTCGGGATCGTCGGCGCGATCCGCCTCGATGCCACGTCGACCTCGCACGTGAGCTGGCTGGGCAAGGTGCGCACCGCGCTCATCATGACCGGGCTGCCGCTCCTGCTCCTGTCGACGGCGACCCAGCTCCAGGACACCCCGCTCCACCAGGTGGCGACGTTCCTCCTGTCGGCCGGGGTGCTCCTCCACCTCGCGGCCGGCGTGGACTACGCGGTGCGGCTGATCCGCACCCCGCGGAACTGACCGCCGCAGGTACGACCCCGGCAGCGGCGACCTGCCGTTCGTGCTCGATTCGGTGGTCGACCTGCCGCTTGCGCCGGATTCGCACGCCCACCTGCCACCTGTGCTCGATCGACCCGCCGACCTGCCGCTTGCGCCTGATCCGTACGTCCACCTGCCGCTTGTGCTTCATCGGCCCATCGACCTGCCACGAACGCTCGAGAATCGTCGGTGAGATCGAGCAGAAGTGACAGCTCAACGGTGGAATCGAGCGCAAGGGGCGGCTCGACGACGGGCGCGAGCACGAGCGACAGCTCGACAGTAGGCGCGAGCGCGAACTGCGACTCGACGGTGAGCGCGAGCACGAGCGGCCGCTCGAGGGCTCAGTGCTGCTCTGCGGTCTCGTCCTCGACACTCACCGTGAGCTTCTGCACCTGGCGGAAGGGGGTCAGCTCGAGTGCGACGGCGCGCGTGCCGTTCGGACCGCGAACCGTCCAGCGTGCTCGGGTGGGACTGGTCCACACGACGTCCGGCACCTCGGCCGAGGCGGCTGCGGCCGTACCGATCCGCTCCCGGGACGCAGCGCCCGGCGCCGAGTCCGAAACCCGCGCCGAGGCCGAGGGGGCTGGGTCGTCAACTCCTGACCCGGCCGCGCCTCCGGAGTCGGCCTCGCCCGACTCGGACTCACCCGTGGCGGCGAGCACGGCGTCGAGGACCGCTCGCCGCTCCGTTCGCGGAACGTCGAGGTCCATGTTCGGGCTGAACAGGGCGTCCGCCTCGGCGTCGTCCCAGGACCGGAGGAGCTGCTCGACCCGCTTTGCGATTCTGCGGGCCTCCGCTGATACCGGCAGCTCGATGCCGAGGCGCTCGACGAGCCGCTCGCTCGGCGGCACCGGTCGTCCGCCGGCGGGCGCCTCCACGCGCTGTTCCTCCGCCTCGGCGGACACCTCCGCCTCAACAGGCGTCCCCACCTCGGCGCCGGCCTCGGCCCCGGCCCCCGCCTCGGTGGTGCCGGGAGCCGCGGTTCCGGCAGTGTCGTCAGCCTCGACCACAGTCGCGCGTTCGGCGGCGGCCGCACCCGACGGCGCGCCCACGTCCCGGGACGTGCTCGGCGCCGACGCGCAGACTCCGGCCGGATCACCGACCCGAGCTGCAGAAGGCGGTTCCGTCGCCCGCACCGCAGAAGGCGCCGCCGAACCCCGGAGAGCACCCGTCCCCCGCCGCCGCCCGTCCGGATCCCGCACGTATCCGAGCGCGGTGACGCAGGCCTCGGCGGCGCCGGTGGCGATCGTCCGGGCGGGGAAGTACGTGACATTGCCGAACACGATGACGCCCGAGCGCGTCGCAGGGTGCCAGCGCATGTGGGAGCCGAAGCCCGGGTACCCGCCGGAGTGATGGAGGAACTCGCCGAACACCGGATCGGTCGAGGAATGGAGACCGTAGCCGTACGAGTTCGCCGACGGACCGCCGGCGGACGCGTCGATCCCGATGAAGCGCTGCGGCTGCTGGACGTCGCGCAGGGCGCGCGCCCACCGATCCGGCCTCGCGTCGAGGAGCCGCGCGATCCAGGCGGCGATGTCCGGCACCGTCGACCACAGGCCGCCGATCGCGGAGAACGCACCCGGCCGCGTGGGCGCCAGCTCTTCGAGCCCGCCGTCGGCCGTTCGGCGGAATCCGGGGACCACGCGCTCCGGATCGAGATCCGCGACGTCGAATCCGGTCGAGACGAGTCCGAGCGGCACGAGGATCTCCTCGGCGACGACCGCAGTGTACGGACGCCCCGTGGCCTCCTCGACCACCCGGCCGAGCAGCGCGTACCCGAGGTTCGAGTACTCGTACCCGGTGCCGGCGACGAACCGCTGCAGCGGCGAGCGGGCGATGAGCGCGTCGAGCTCCGCGCCGGTCATCGCTTCGAGCCGGTCGGCCCAGGGGTCGTCGGTGGGCAGGCCGCCGGCCATGGTCAGGGCGTCCCGGACGGTGATCTCGTCGAACGGCCGGGCGGCATCGCGCACGTACTCCGCGAGCGCGTCGTCGAGGTCGAGGCGCCGCCGGGAGGGGATCGCGCCGTACCGGATCCCGAGGACGGCCGCCGCAGTGAAGCACTTCGTCATCGACGCGATGCGGAACGCCCGGTCGAGGTTCTCCCCGTCGACCAGGCGCCCGTCGAGGACGAGCCCCCAGGCGACCTCGGGTGCGGGGTGCACGGCGAACGCCTCGGCGAGGTGAGCGCGGACGGCGGACCGCGCGCGCTCCTCCGCACCTGCTCCTGCGCTCACCTGTCCTCCCGCTCCTGTGCCTCGACCTCGTGGCGGTGGAGGTGCGCATAGGAGTCGCCGAGCAGCGCATGGAGCGCTTCGGTGCGCGGCTTGGCCCGGGACACGGCGAAGAGGATCGCGCCGAGCACCAGCCAGATGCCGAGGATGATGTACTCCGCCGGCCAGATGAGCGAGGCGCCGGTGCCGGGGACGATCGCCCAGACGATGACGAGCAGCGCCCCCACCGCACCGATCGCGGGCAGGAAGCCCAGCCGGGAGACGTACGGCCGCTCGAGCTCGGGGTACCTCCGGGGCACGAGGTACTTCGCGAGGATGACCATGCACCACACGATTCCCAGGTACACGCCGCCGGTGTCGAGGAACCACACCACCGCTCCGGGACCGAGCCATCCCAGGCCGAGCGTGACCGCGGCGGTGAAGATCAGGGCCACGTGGGGCGTGCGCCTCTTGGGGTGGATGTCGGCGAGCCGGGCCGGGAGGAGGTTCGCCCGACCCATCGCGACGAGGATACGCGAGCTCGCGACGAAGAGGCCGAGGAAGCTCGTGAGGAGCCCGAGGAAGGCGATGAGGTACGCACCGATCCCGAGGAGGGGGAAGCCCGCGGCGTCGAACGCCGACACGGTCCCGAGGTCCATCGCCGCGGTCTCCTCCCACGGGTGGACCCAGGCGGTCGCTGCGAGGACGAGGCAGTAGAAGCCGCCGGCCGCGAGCACGGTGAGCACGACCGTCCGGCCGATCTTCCGCGGCGACACCTTGGCGTCCTCGGCGAGGACGGCGACGAGACCGAAGCCGGCGAGGAACGTCATGCTCGGGATGACGAACCGCAGGGTGTCGGCGAGCGCTGAGCTCTCCGGGTGGAAGGCCGGGAAGAAGTTCTCCGGGCCGCCCGTGGCGAAGCCGACGACGACGAGCGCCGCCCCGATGACGATGATCGCGAAGAACAGCGCGAGCTGGACCTGTGCGCCGATCTCGACCCCGAACCAGTTGAGGGCGAAGAACAGGAGCGTGAGGACCACGCCGACGAGCAGGACGGGGAGATACACCGTCTCGCCGTTGATCGTGTAGAGCGGGATCGTGTTGAACACGGGGAAGAAGTTCCCAAGCAGGTACCCGAACGCCGTGACATAGAAGGCGAGGGACGACACATAGGCGCCGAGCAGCATCCACCCGGTGAAGAAGGCCGCCCCGCGGCCCATCGAAGTGTAGGAGTAGACCACCTCGCCGCCGGCGCGCGGGAACGCGGTGGTGAGCTCGGAGTACGCGAGCGCCACGCAGGTGGCGAGCAGCACGCCGATCGCGAGGCCGAACACCACCCCGCCGGCGCCGTAGGAGTCGAACAGCGTGGAGTTCGTGTAGATCCAGCTCGAGCCGACGACGCCGGCGACACCGAAGGCGAGGAGCTGGAGCACCCCCAGCGATCTCTTGAGTTCGGGCACGGGCGGATCCACTCCTCGGGCATCGGACGACCCGCGGATGCGGGTCGCGGGTCCGCGGACGCCGCGCGGCACCCGGGCAGACCCGTCGTTCAAAGGCATGTTCAACATACCTTTGGGTGACCCGCGGCACAACCCGCCCTCGCCGTCCGCCTCCCCGCGACCCCTGTGGCCTGCGACATATAGGATCGGATGCATGACTGCTGTCGCGTGCTACCAGGCCACCTCCGCGAGCGAACCGCTGACCAAGGGAACCCTCGACCGGCGCGCGCTCCGCGCCGACGACGTGATGATCGAGATCGAGTACGCGGGGATCTGCCATTCCGACATCCACACCGTGCGCGACGAATGGGGCGGCTGCCGCTACCCCATGACCCCGGGCCACGAGATCATCGGGCGGATCTCCGAGCTCGGCGCCGAGGTGAGCGACTTCTCCGTGGGCGACCGGGTGGGCGTGGGCTGCCTCGTCGACTCGTGCGGGGAGTGCGCGCAGTGCAGCGCGGGCAACGAGCACTACTGCGAGAACGGTTCGGTCGGCACCTACAACAGCACCGACCGGGTCGACGGCTCGGTGACCCAGGGCGGCTACGCCACCCACATCCCGGTAAGCCGCCGCTTCCTCATCCGTATCCCCGAATCCCTCGATCCGGCGGCTGCCACCCCGCTCCTGTGCGCCGGCATCACCACGTACTCCCCGCTCCGCAAGTGGCGCGCCAGCGAGGGATCGCACGTCGCCGTCGTCGGCCTCGGCGGGCTCGGCCACGTCGCGGTCAAGCTCGCCGCGGCGATGGGCGCGCGCGTCACCGTGTTCTCCCACTCGCTCTCCAAGGAGGCCGACGGCCTGCGGTTCGGGGCCGCGGAGTACGTGTCGACCGCCGAGGACGGCTTCCACCGCGCCCACCGCGCCGAGTTCGACCTCATCCTCAACACCGTGTCCGTCCCGCTCGACACCGACACCTATCTCAAGATGCTCCGACCCGAGGGCGCCTACGTCCTCCTCGGACTGCCGCCCGGTTCGCTGTCGGTGCTGCCGGGCCTGCTCATCGGCGGCCGCCGGACGGTCGCCGGGTCGATCATCGGCGGCATCCCGGAGACCCAGGAGATGATCGACTTCTGCGCCGAGCACGGGATCACCGCAGAGATCGAGCTCATCGACGCCGAGGGGATCAACGAGGCCTACGACCGCGTCGTCGACTCCGACGTCCGCTACCGCTTCGTCATCGACGCGAAGACCTTCTGAACCGGCTCGTCCTGCGGCTCAGACCCCGGCGACGCCGAACAGCGAGCCGATGAGGGTGGTCGCGGCGAGTGCGAGCGCACCGCCGACGACGATCCGGAGGATCGCCGGCACCCGGGGGCTGCCGCCCAGCCGTGCACTGATCCACCCGGTGAGGACGAGAGCGAGCAGGACGACGACGAACACCGCGATGATCCGCAGCTCGGTGGGCACCGCGAGGAGCGCGACCAGCGGCAGGATGCCGCCGATGACGAAGGCGAGCGCCGAGGCGCCGGCGGCGTGCCAGGGATTCGTCAGATCCTCCTCCCCCATGTGGAGCTCCGCCTCGAGGTGAGCGCCGAGCGCGTCATGGGCGGTGAGCTCCGCGGCGACCCTCTCTGCGGTGTCCCGGGTGAGACCCTTGCCCTCGTAGATGCGTGTGAGCTCCTCGAGCTCCTCCTCCGGCATCGTCGCCAGCTCGTGACTCTCGAGCGCGATGAGGGCCTTCTCGGTGTCGCGCTGCGTCGACACCGAGACGTACTCGCCGAGCGCCATGGAGATCGCACCGGCGACGAGGGCCGCCACGCCGGCGACGACGACGGGACCGAGCTCGCTGCTCGCCGCGGCGACGCCGACGAGGAGCGCCGCGACCGACACGATGCCGTCGTTGGCACCGAGGACGCCGGCCCGCAGCCAGTTGAGCTTCGAGGAGGTCGCAGCGGTGTGGGCCTCGTCCGCGTGGGCGGGGACGGAACGGGGATCCGCGGGGTTCATGCTCATACCCGGATCGTGGCACGTCGCGCGGCGGGCCGCCACGAAGGAGAGGCGATCCTCACCCGACGGCGCGGTTGCCCGCGCCCCGTCTCGAATCCGCCGCTGCCCTGTTCCCCTGCCCGCGCCCCTCGCTAGGGTCGGAGCATGAGCTATCACCGCGACTCCCAGCCCTCCGAGAAGCGCCGCGCCCCCGTCCGCACCCTGCACCTCGCGCAGTGGAAGGCGGAGGGCAGGCGCTGGTCGATGCTCACCGCCTACGACTACTCGACCGCTGCGGCGTTCGACGACGCCGAGATTCCCGTCCTCCTCGTCGGCGATTCCGCGGCCAACGTCGTCTACGGCGAATCGACGACGATCCCCGCGACTCTCGACCAGATGATCGCCCTTGCCACCGGGGTGGTGCGCGGCGCCCCGAACACCCTCGTCGTCGTCGACCTGCCGTTCGGGTCCTACGAGGTCTCCCCCTCCCAGGCGGTCGAGTCCGCGATCCGGGTGATGAAGGAGTCCGGGGCGCACGCCGTCAAGCTCGAGGGCGGAGCGGAGCGGGCCGCGGCGATCCGCGCGGTCGTCGACGCCGGGATCCCGGTCATGGCCCACGTCGGCTTCACCCCGCAGAGCGTCAACGCGCTCGGCGGGTACCGGGTCCAGGGGCGCGACGAGGCGGCCGCGACGACCCTGCGTGAGGACGCTCGGGCGGTGGAGGAGGCCGGAGCCTTCGCCGTCGTCCTCGAGATGGTGCCGGCCAACGTCGCCGCCGAGGTCACCGCGGCGCTCGAGATCCCGACGGTCGGCATCGGCGCCGGCGTCGGGTGCGATGCGCAGGTCCTCGTGTGGCAGGACATGGTCGGCATGACTCCCGGCCGGCTGCCGCGCTTCGTGCGCCGGTTCGGCGAGGTGGGCGAGGCGCTCCGCCAGGCCGCGCGCGACTACGACACCGCGGTGCGAGCCGGCGAGTTCCCCGCCGAGGAGCACTCCTTCTGACACCCTGCCGGCGGCACGGTTCACGGATCGGCGCCCCGCCGGCGGCACGTCGCGACCCGTGGTCCCGCACCTCGTCGGCCGCGCTCTACAGCCCGCGGACCCGCTCGGGCCCCGCCGATCTCACGCGCGGTCCGCCGCCTCCGCCGGTGCCTCCCGGCGCGGGGCGTCGTCCTCCGCGGAGGTGGGCGCGAGGGCCTGCGGATCGAGCTCCACCCGCCGGAGCAGCTGCGCGTTGAGCGCGACGACGATCGTCGACAGCGACATGAGCACCGCGCCGACCGCCGGGGAGAGCACGAATCCGATGGGTGCGAGCACGCCGGCCGCGAGCGGCACCGCGAGCACGTTGTAGCCGGCCGCCCACACGAGGTTCTGGATCATCTTCCGGTAGCTCGCGCGCGACAGGTCGATCATCGAGAGCACAGCGCGCGGATCGTTGCCGGCGAGCACCACGCCCGCCGATTCCATCGCGACGTCCGTCCCGGCCCCGATCGCGATCCCCACGTCGGCCCGAGCGAGGGCCGGCGCGTCGTTGACCCCGTCGCCGACCATCGCGACGGACCGTCCGCGCGCCTGGAGATCGGCGACAGCGGAGTCCTTGTCCTGCGGCAGGACATCGGCGAACACCTCGTCGATGCCGAGCTCCCTGCCGACGGCCTCGGCGACCTGTCGGGCGTCGCCGGTGATGAGCGCGAGGTGGACGCCGCGCTCCCGCAACGCGGCGACGGCAGCGCGCGATTCGGGGCGCACCGCGTCCTCGAGCGCCACCGCGCCGATCACCTCGCCGTCGGCGACGACGTGGACGATGCTCGCTCCGCGCGCCGTCCAGTCCTCGATCCGGTCGGACAGCTCCGCCGGGGACCCGATGCCCATCACTCCGAGCATGTTCGGTCCGCCGACGGCGACCTCGGCCCCGTCGACCTGCGCCCGGACCCCGCGCCCGGCGGCTGACGAGAAGTCGCTCCCGGTGAGCCGCTCGCGCGCGGCCTCGGAGTCCTCCGCCGCGGCCGCGGTGATCGCGCGCGCCACGGGATGCTCGCTCTGCGCCTCGGCGGCTGCGGCGAGCGCGAGGACCCGGCCGGTGCTCGTCCCCGACACCGCGGCGACATCGGTGACGGCATGGGCTCCCTGCGTGAGCGTTCCGGTCTTGTCGAACAGGACGGTGTCGATCGACCGCATCCGCTCGAGGGCGATCCGATCCTTGATGAGGACCCCGGCCTTCGCTGCCCGTTCGGTGGAGATCGCGATGACGAGCGGGATGGCGAGCCCGAGCGCGTGCGGGCAGGCGATGACGAGCACGGTGACCGTCCGCACCACGGCTTCGTCCGGGAAGCCGAGGAGCAGCCAGACGAGGAAGGTGAGGATGCCCGCGCCGAGCGCGAACCAGAAGAGGAGGGCGGCGGCCCGGTCGGCGAGCGCCTGGGCGCGGGACGAGGAGTCCTGGGCCTCGGAGACGAGCCGCTGGATGCCGGCGAGCGCGGTGTCGTCGCCGGTCGCCTCGACCTCGATCCGCACAGAGTTGTCCACCGCGACGGTGCCGGCGACCACGCTGTCCCCGTCAGCGCGCGACACGGTCTTCGACTCCCCGGTGATCATCGACTCGTCGAACTCGGCGCGGCCGTCGATGATCCGACCGTCGGCCGGTACGCGCCCGCCGGAGCGGACGAGGACGGTGTCCCCGGCGTGCAGTTCGGCGATCGGCACCGTGACGACGTCGCCGTCGACGATCGTCTCGGCGTCGTCGGGCAGGAGTTCGGCGAGCGCGTCGAGAGCGCCCGAGGCGGCGCCGAGCGCCCGCATCTCCATCCAGTGGCCCAGGAGCATGATGACGACGAGGAGTGCGAGCTCCCACCAGAAGTCGAGGTGGAACCCGCCGATCCCCAGGCTCGTGATCCACGAGGCGACGAAGGCGACGGTGATCGCCATCGCGATGAGGAGCATCATCCCCGGCCTGCGGGACCGGAGCTCGGAGACCCCGCCGGACAGGAACGGCATGCCGCCGTAGAGGTAGATCACCGTGCCGAGCACGGGCGGGATCCAGTGCGCACCGGGGAAGTCCGGCACCGCGTAGCCGAGGAAGCCGGCGAACATCGGACTGAAGATCACCACGGGGATCGACAGCGCGAGGCTGACCCAGAACCGGGTCCGGAACATCGCGGCGTGATCACCGTGGCCTGCATGGCCCCCATGGCCTCCATGACCCCCGTGGTCACCATGGCCGGAGTGGTCCCCGTGGCCGGCGTGACCGCCATGTCCCTCGCGGCCCGCATGCTCCTCGTGACCGGCATGGTCCTGGTGATCGCCATGGCCCTCGTGGTCGCCGTGCTTCTCGTGGTCCGCGTGATCGTGCGTCCCCGGAGCAGAGGCGGCGCGGGCCGACTCTTCGACGGGGGTGTGCTGGTGCTGAGCGTGCGCCGCGGTCGGGCGGCGGTCGTGCGAAGAACTCATGAGAACTCCTCGATCGTCATGGACGGTGGTGCCGATGCCCCGATCCTATACCCCCTAGGGGTATGGATCAACCGTCTTGCTCGGCCCGCGCCCCTTCGAGCAGCGCTCGCCGACGGAGCCCCGTCTGCGACAATCGAGACGACCCGGAACCCACCAGGACGGATCTCATGCGCCTCATCGCCCTCGCCGCAGTCCTCGCACTTGCCATCGCCGGCTGCGCCGCGCCGCAGCAGACACGGAGTGCCTCCGACGGAGACCTCCTCTCGAGCTTCGGCCTCGACGGCATGAGCACCGAGGAGGTCATCACGCATCTCGAGACGATGCCCGTCGACGAGCGTCCGCAGGATCTCCTGGCCTCCGTGCAGCAGGAGCACCTCGTGCTCACCGGCCTCGACGACGAGGTCGCGCTCGACATGCCCGAGGACAGCACCTACCTCTCGATCGCCCCCTACGTCGACCGCACGCACGACTGCTTCTACCACAGCCTCACCACGTGCCTCGGCGAGCTCGACAGCGCCCCGGTCGACGTCACGATCGCAGACGACGCGACCGGAGACGTCATCGTCGATACCGAGCTCACCACCGAGGACAACGGCTTCGTCGGGCTGTGGGTGCCGCGCGGCATCGCCGGCACGATCGAGGTCGCCCATGACGGCAGGAACGGGTCGACGGCGTTCTCGACGGAGGCCGACGGCGCCACCTGCATCACCACCCTGCGCCTCGAGGAGTGATCCGACCATGAACGGGAGCGACCGCCCCACCGCCGTCCGCACGACGGACTACCACACCGCCGGAGAGCCGTTCCGGATCGTCGCCGACGCACCGCGACTCACCGCTGCCACCGTCGCGGAGAAGCGCCTCGAGGCGATGCGCTCCCCGGAGGTCGACGGGCTGCGCAGCCTCCTGTGCTCTGAGCCGCGCGGGCACGCAGACATGTACGGCGGGTTCGTCGTCGAGCCCGATGACGAGGGCGCGGACCTCGGCGTGCTGTTCTGGCACTCCGATGGGTTCTCCACCGCGTGCGGCCACGGCACCATCGCGCTCGGCACCTGGGCGGTGAACACCGGGCGGGTCCCCGTGGACCCGAGCGGCACCACCGAGGTCGTCATCGACGTGCCGTCCGGCCGGGTGCGCTGCCGGGTGCGCACCGATGCGGAGGGCCGGGCCACCTCGGCCGCGTTCGTCAACGTCCCGAGCTTCCACCTCCATTCCGAGGTCCCGGTGAGCACGCCCGCGGGGACGCTGCGCGCGTCCATCAGCTGCGGCGGTGCGCTCTATGCGAGCGTGAGGCCGCTCGACCTCGGGCTCCGCGTGCGCCCGGAGAACCTCCCCGAGCTCATCGCCCTCGGCCGGCAGATCAAGGCCGCCCTTGAGACCACGGAGTACGCGAAGCATCCCACGGACCCGCGGATCAACGGGATCTACGGGGTGATCTTCGCCGAGGACCTCGGCACGGATGCGGACGACAACCCTGTGCAGCGCAACGTCACCGTCTTCGCCGGCGGCCAGGTCGATCGCTCGCCGTGCGGCTCGGGCACCGCCTCCAGGATGGCGACACTGGCCGCGGAGGGACGCCTGCACTCCGGCAACCGGCTCATCCACCATTCGATCATCGGCTCGACCTTCACCGGCCGCATCCTCGCGGAGACCGAGGTCCACGGCTGCGCGGCGGTCATCCCGGAGATCACCGGCTCCGCCCACCTCACCGGGGAGCACACCTTCGTCGTCGGCCCGGACGATCCGCTCGTGCCCGGCTTCGTCCTCCGCTGAGGCAGTCGGACGCACAGCACTGCAGCGGGGTGGCGGGGAGTGCTCCCGGCCACGTCGGTGCGGCCCGCGAGCTCCGAAATCGGCGCTGCAACGACCGCAGAGCTCCGCGAGTCGCACCCGGCATCGGACCGGACCGGACGACTCAGCCGGCCCCCACCTCGGCGGGGGACGTCCGCACACCGTGCCGGTGGGCGTGGAGGGCTGCGAGCCCGGTGCCCAGCAGCGCGAGACCGCAGGCGATGACGGTGACGACGACGTACCCGAGACTGCCGGCGAGCCAGGTCATGAGCGCTCCGGACACGTAGCTGAAGATGATCGCCGTCGAGGCGAGCAGGGTGAAGTCGACGCCGGCGGACTCGGCCCGCGAGTAATCCATGTTCACCGTGTACACCACGGTCGAGGCGGCCGCCATCGCCGCGACGTACACGCACACCCCGGCGACCACGGCCGGCCGGGACCCGTCCCCGCCCATGAGCGGCAGCAGGCCGAGGGTCGCAGCGGCGGCGGCGATGCCGGTGGCGACGATCATCGTGCGGCGACCGAACCGGGCGAGGAGCCATCCGCTGCCGAGCGAGGCGGCGATCGCGGGGAAGCCGAGCACGATCCCCATGAGCACCCCGATCGCAGTGAGCGACCACCCGGCGTCGACGAGCGCCACGGTGAGAAGCCCGTAGGCGGCGGTGACCCCGCAGAGGAACGCGGGCATCGCCGCGAGCACCCAGAACCGGCAGCCCGGCTGGGCGAAGATCGAGCGCATCGCCCGCAGCGAGGCGCACAGGCCCCGCCCGGCACCGGCGAACCCGCTCGCAGCGTGCGACGACACCTCGGACGCCCGCGGCAGGGGTTCCGCGAACCGCACCACGAGGACGAGCGGAATGAGGGTGAGCACAGTGAGGGTGATGACCGCGGCCGTCCAGCCGATGGCGTCGTACATCACGACGACGAGACCGCCGCCGAGGATGTTCCCCAGCCACGACCCCGCCCCGGCGAGGCCGTTCGCCACTCCCCGGTGGCGGGCGTCGACGATCCGCACGGCGAGTGCATCGGCAGCGATGTCCTGGGTGGCGCTGAGGAACGCATAGGCGCCGATGATGAGTCCGAGCGCACCGAGCTGGGTGGCGGGCTCACGGATGAGGAGCAGGGCGAGGACGCTGAGCGCGAGCAGCGGCTGGACGACGAGGATCCAGTTCCGGTAGTGCCCCGTGCGGGTGCGTCCGACGGCGTCGACGATGGGCGCCCAGAGGAACTTGAGCGCCCACACCGAGCCGATGAGCTGGAACGCGGCGAGCTGTTCGAGCTCGATTCCCTGCCGCCGGAGGATCGCGACGAGGCCGAAGTAGATGAACCCGACTCCGACGTACTGCGCGGTGTAGAGGCCGCCGAGGAGAGGGACGCTCGTGCGCAGCGGCGGGAGGTGGGATCCGTCGACACGGGTCGGCGTGACGGAAGCGGCGTGTGCGGTCATAGGGATAGGCTAACCTTATTTCGTCATATTCCTGTAGCCTAATTTCACAGGCGGACGAACGCCCCCCGCCCAGACGGGCGACCGGACCCGTGTCGGGCGGCGTCGGGACCCGGAGATCCAAAGCCGATCCCCGTGAACTGCTCCCGATCGCACCCGAGACGCACCGCCGACACCGCACCGCTGACCGCTGAGGAGACCCGCGATGACACCCCCGTCGAAGACTATGAGCTCGACGCTGCTGTCCGCAGCGACTGCAGTCTACGGACGCTTCATGGCGATCGCGCCGCCGCGCGAGGAGTACCTCCTCCACCGGCTCACCGTTGTGGCGAACACCGATGTCGCCCCGCGCGTCCGCCGGATCACGCTGGCCGCGGAGTCGCTGCGCACCTTCGTCCCCGTCGGCCCCGACGAGTACTTCGCGCTCATCCTGCCGCGCCCCGGCGTCGCACTCGCGCTCCCGGCGCCCGAGGTCCTCCAGGTCGCGCGCGCCGTCCGCGACTTCCCCGCCGCCATCCGCCCCGACGTCCGCTACTACACCGTGCGCCGCCACCGGCCGGAGCGCGGGGAGATCGACGTCGACGTCGTCACCCACGGGGATGCGGGCCCGGGGTCGGCGTGGGCGCTGCGAGCGCGGCCCGGGGACGTGGTCGGTCTCAAGGAGGGCTCGGCCGGATACCGGAGGCCCGACGGCGGTCTGCAGCTCATCGCCGCGGACGAGACCGCGCTGCCGGCACTCGCCCACATCGCCGAGGAGGTGGCCGGCACCGCCGACGCCGCACGCATCCGCGCCTTCGTCGAGGTCGACAGCATGGACTCCGTCGCCGATCGCCCCGAGTCGATCGACGTCACCTGGGTGGTGCGCGGGGCCGCGCGTCCCGGCGACCTCCTCGCGAACGCCATCGCCGAAGCACTCCCGATGGGAGCGGGATCAGGCACGGAGGGCGCAGCCGCTGCCGGCGAAGCTGCTGACGCCTCGGACTTCACGAGCGCGTGGGTGTGCGGCGAGGGCGGAGCGGTCGCCCGGATCCGCAGGCTCCTGCTCACCCGGACGGCGCTCACCCGCAGGTCGGTCTTCGCCAAGGGCTACTGGCAGGCCGGCCGACCGACCGCGTGACCTCCCGGCACCATCGCGCGATTCCGGGCCGGACCGCGAACGGCCTCAGCACTCGACGACATTGACGGCGAGCCCGCCCTGCGCTGTCTCCTTGTACTTGTCGCTCATGTCCGCGCCGGTCGCCCGCATCGTCGCGATGACCTCGTCGAGGGACACCCGGTGCTCCCCGTCGCCCCACAGCGCCATCTTCGCGGCGTTGATCGCCTTGCCCGCAGCGATCGCATTGCGCTCGATGCACGGCACCTGGACGAGCCCGGCGATCGGGTCGCACGTGAGCCCGAGGTTGTGCTCCATCGCGATCTCGGCGGCGTTCTCGACCTGCTCGATCGAGCAGCCGAGCACCTCGGCGAGACCACCGGCCGCCATCGACGACGCCGAGCCGACCTCGCCCTGGCATCCGACCTCGGCCCCTGAGATCGAGGCGCGCTCCTTGTAGAGCACCCCGATCGCGCCGGCGGTGAGGAGGAAGCGGACGATCGCGTCGGCCCGCGCGGCCTGTCCCCCGTCGAGCACTGCGGGGACGTAGTGGAGCGCGTAGTAGAGGACCGCGGGGATGATGCCCGCGGCTCCGTTCGTCGGCGCGGTGACGACGCGGCCGCCCGAGGCGTTCTCCTCATTGACGGCGAGCGCGATGAGGTTGACCCACTCCTGGTAGAACTTCGGATCGCTGCTCGGATCCTCCTCCTTGAGCCGGAGGTACCAGTCGTGGGCGCGCCGCCGGACCTTGAGACCGCCGGGCAGGTACCCGGAGCGGTCGAGCGAGTTCATCGTGCACTGGTCCATGACCGAGTAGATGTGGAGGAGCCCGCGCCGGATCTCGTCCTCGTCGCGGCTCGCCTTCTCGTTGGCGAGCATGACCTGCCAGATCCGGAGGTCCTCACGGCGGCAGATCTCGAGCAGCTCGGCGGCGGTCTCGAAGTGGAAGGGCACCCCGGGACCGTCCTCTACCGGCTGCGCCATGTCCGCGGGGTCCGAGGCCGCCGAGGCGTCGGCCGCCTCATCCGCGGATGCGTCCCCGCCGCCGATCGCCGCGTCCTCGGTCGCGGAGACGACGAAGCCGCCGCCCACCGAGTAGTAGGTCTCGTGGGCGAGTTCCTCCCCCGCCGCGTCGAGCGCCCGGAGCTCGAGGGCGTTGGGATGGCGCTCGAGGATGGTGAGCGGCCGCTGCCGCAGATCGTCGACGCCGAACTCGATCTCGACCCGGTCGCCGAGCCGGATGCACCCGCTCGAGCGCATCCGATCGGTCCGCTCGCCGATCTCATCGGGCTCGACGAGATCGGACCGCACCCCCTCGAGCCCGAGGAGGATCGCATCGAAGGTGCCGTGACCCCGGCCGGTGGCCGCGAGCGAGCCGAACACGTCGACCTCGAGGGACGCCACCTCCTCGACGCGGTCGCCGAGGAGCTCGACGAAGCTCGCGGCCGCCCGCATCGGCCCCACGGTGTGGGAGCTCGACGGGCCAATGCCCACGGTGAAGAGGTCGAAGACGCTGATCGTCATCGGTCCGCGCTCCGGATCAGGAGTTCGCCTCGGCGTAGCCCGCGGCGTCCATGAGCTCGCCCACCGCGGTGACGGCGACCTCGAACAGCCAGCCCTCGCCGTAGGGATCGGAGTTGAGCAGACCCGGGTCGTCGCCCGCGGCCTCGTTGACCGCGACGACCTCGCCGGTCACCGGCGAATAGAGGTCGGACACCGACTTCGTCGACTCGACCTCGCCGCACGTCTCACCGGCGGTCACGGTGTCGCCCACACCGGGCAGGTCGACGAACACGATCTCGCCGAGCTCGTCGGCGGCGACGGCGGTGATGCCGACCTTGACCGTCGAACCGACGACCGTGTCGGCGCTCGCGTTCACCCACTCGTGCTCGGCGGAGTACGAGAAGTCGCTGGGGAGTTCGGGAAGGGTGGCCATGGTGGTTCCTCTCATCGGTGCCGAGGCGGCCTCGGCGGGTTCGTGGTGATGGGCTGCGATGCCGGGCGCCGAGGCGCCCGGCGGGCCTCAGCCCTGGTCGCGGGAGTAGAACGGCAGCTCGGCGACGACGAAGTCGTGCGCCTTGCCGCGGATGTCGACGCTCACTGCGGTGCCCGGCTGCGCGGCCGCGGCGTCGAGGAAGGCGAGCGCGATCGGGTGGCCGAGGGTGGGCGAGGGCTGACCGGAGGTCACCTCGCCGACCTCGGCGCCGTCGATGCTCACGACAGCGCCGGCGCGCGCGGCGCGGCGGCCCTCGGAGGTCAGGCCGACGAGCACCCGGGCGGGCTCGGTGCCGGCGACGGCTTCGAGCGCCTCGCGGGCGACGAACGCGCCCTTGTTCTTGAGCGCCGCAGTGACCATCCGGCCGAGGCCGGCGTCGATAGGCGTCGTGTCCCGGCTGAGCTCGTTGCCGTAGAGCGGCATCCCGGCCTCGAGGCGGAGCGAATCGCGCGCGGCGAGTCCGCACGGGACGAGGTCGTGGTCCGCGCCCGCCGTGGTGAGCGCCTCCCACAGGGCCACGGCCTGGGCGTTGGGCACGTAGAGCTCGAAACCGTCCTCACCGGTGTAGCCGGTGCGGGCGAGCATGACGTCGATGCCCGACACGGTGAGCGGCGCCCACGCGTAGTAGGCGAGCTCCCGCACCGCGGTGCGGGCGTCCTCGGCGTCCTGCGTGGCGAGCAGGATCGCCTCGGCCGCCGGGCCCTGGACCGCGATGAGCGCGGTGTCACCGGACTCGTCGCGGACGGTGACGTCGGTCCCCGCACCCTCACCGGCGGCGCCGGCGCGGAAGGCGTCGGCGCGCTCGGCGAGCGCCGCGGCGACGGTCGGGGCGTTCGACGCGTTGGGCACGACGAGGAACTCCTCCTCGCCCATCCGGTAGGTGATGAGGTCGTCGAGGATCCCGCCGGACTCGTCGACGATGACCCCGTACTTCGCCTTGCCGACCTTCATCACCGAGTACTTCGCGAGGAGCGCGTAGTCGAGGAAGGCGCCGGCATCCGCACCGAGGATCCGCATCTCGCCCATGTGGGAGAGGTCGAAGATCCCGGCCAAGCCGCGCACGGCGCGGTGCTCGGCGAGCTCGGAGCCGTACTTGAGCGGCATGTCCCAGCCGCCGAAGTCGGTGAAGCTCGCACCGAGCGCCTCGTGGACGGAGTGGAGCGGGGTGCGACGGAGATTCTCTGCGGTCATCGGGCGTCTCCTTCGGTCGGGGTGCCGGCGGCGCCGCCGGCCACGTCGGTGGCGTCGGCGGAGGAATCGACGTCGGCGGGGCTCACTGCGGGTTCGGCCGGCGCTCCCCCGGTGTCGGGATCGGCGGCCGGCTCGGCGGCCTCGAAGGCCTCCGGCGGCGGGCACGAGCACACGAGGTTGCGGTCGCCGTACGCCCCGTCGATCCGCCGGACCGGCGGGAAGTACTTGGTGAGCTCGAGGCCGTGCACCGGAAACACCGCGGTCCGGCGCGAGTACTCGGCGTCCCAGTCGTCCATCACGCTCGTGGCGGTGTGCGGGGCGTTGCGCAGCGGCGACTGCTCGTAGGAGTAGGCGTCGCCGATCGCGTCGATCTCCTCGCGGATGGCCCGCATCGCGGTGACGAACCGGTCGAGCTCGCCCTTGTCCTCGCTCTCTGTCGGCTCGACCATGAGGGTGCCGGCCACCGGGAAGGCGAGGGTGGGGGCGTGGAAGCCGTAGTCGATGAGCCGCTTGGCGACGTCCTCGGCGGTGACCCCGGTGCGCGCGGTGATGTCGCGCAGGTCGAGGATGCACTCGTGGGCGACGAGCCCGGTCGACCCCGTGTAGAGCACGGGGAAGGAGTCGCCGAGCTCCCGGGCGAGGTAGTTCGCGCCGAGCAGCGCGGCCTTCGTCGCCTCGGTGAGGCCGTCGGGCCCCATGAGCTTGAGATAGGCCCAGCTGATCGGCAGCACGCCGGCCGAGCCGTGGACCGAGGCGCTCACCGGGAGCTGCGGGTTCGCCGGGTCGCCGACGACGAGCGCGGCGTCGGTCGGGTCGCCGGGGAGGAACGGCGCGAGGTGCTCGCGCACCGCGACCGGCCCGACCCCGGGCCCGCCGCCGCCGTGCGGGATGCAGAAGGTCTTGTGGAGGTTGAGGTGGGAGACGTCGCCGCCGAACTTCCCGGGCTTGGCGAGTCCGAGCAGCGCGTTGAGGTTCGCACCGTCGAGGTACACCTGTCCGCCGGCGTCGTGGATCTTCTCGCACACGGTGCGCACATCGGCCTCGAACACCCCGTGCGTGGACGGGTAGGTGATCATGATGCCGGCGAGGGAGTCGCGGTGCTTCTCGATCTTCGCGTCGAGGTCGGCGAGGTCGATCGAGCCGTCGTCAGCGGTCTTGACGACGACGACGTCGAGTCCGGCGAGCACCGCGGAGGCGGCGTTCGTGCCGTGCGCCGAGGCGGGGACGATGACGACCCGGCGGGCCGGCTCCCCGTTGGCGAGGTGGTAGCCGCGGATCGCGAGCAGGCCGGCGAGCTCACCCTGGGACCCGGCGTTGGGCTGGAGGGAGACCCGGTCGTAGCCGGTGACCTCGACGAGCATGTCCTCGAGCTCGGCGATGAGCTCGCGCCAGCCGGCGGTCTGCTCCTCCGGCGCGAAGGGGTGGATCGAGGCGAACTCGGGCCAGGTGATCGCCTCCATCTCCACCGCGGCGTTGAGCTTCATCGTGCACGAGCCGAGCGGGATCATCGTCCGGTCGAGCGCGAGGTCGCGGTCGGCGAGCGTGCGCATGTAGCGCATCATCAGCGTCTCCGACCCGTAGGTGTTGAACACCGGGTGGGTGAGGTACTCCGAGGTGCGCACGAACTCCGCGGGGAGCTCCGGGGCCGCGATGTGCCCGGGTCCGAAGGTGCCCTCTCCCGCCGCGTCGAACTCCGCGGCATCGATCCGGCCCGGGGCCCCGAGGGCGGCGAGGAGCGCGTTGGCGTCGGCCACGGTGTGCGGCTCGCCGAACGAGACGCTCACGTGCTCGGCATCGAAGCGGCGGATGTTGATGCCGCGCTCCTCCGCGGCGGCGACGGCGGTCGCCGGGTCGGCGACGGACAGGGTGAGGGTGTCGAAGAACGCCTCGGTGACGACGGCGGTGTCCGGGGCCTCGGCGACGCGGGCGGCGAAGGCGTGGGCGAGGCGGTGGACGCGGGAGGCGATCCGGGCCAGCCCGGTGGGGCCGTGGTAGACGGCGTACATCGAGGCGCACACCGCGAGCAGCGCCTGGGCGGTGCAGATGTTCGAGGTCGCCTTCTCCCGGCGGATGTGCTGCTCGCGGGTCTGCAGCGCCAGCCGGTAGGCGGGCTTGCCGTCGACGTCCTTGGAGACCCCGACGAGGCGTCCGGGCAGCATGCGCTTGAGCTTCTCCGCGACGGCCATGAAGCCGGCATGCGGTCCGCCGAAGAACAGCGGCACCCCGAAGCGCTGGGCGGAGCCGACGGCGATGTCCGCGCCCTGGTCGGCCGGGGTGCGGAGCAGGGTGAGGGCGAGGAGGTCGGCGGCGACGGTGACGAGCGCGCCGCGCTCCTTGGCACCGGCGATCGCGTCGTCGAAGGAGCGGATCGCGCCCGAGGTGCCCGGCTGGGCGCAGACGATGCCGAACACGTCCTCACCGGCGAGGCCCTGGGAGAGGTCGGCGAGCTGCACCTCGAAGTCCATCGCCCGGGCGCGGGCGCGGACCACTGCGAGGGTCTGCGGATGGAGCTCGGAGTCGAGGACGACGACGGAGCCCTTGCGGTTCGCGCGGCGCATGAGGAGGACGGCCTCGGCGACCGCGGTCGCCTCGTCGAGGAGCGAGGCGTTGGCGATGTCGAGCCCGGTGAGGTCCTGGACGACGTTCTGGAAGTTGAGCAGCGCCTCGAGGCGGCCCTGGCTGATCTCCGGCTGGTACGGGGTGTACGCGGTGTACCAGGCGGGATTCTCCACGACGTTGCGGCGGATGACCGCCGGGGTGATGGTATCGGAGTAGCCCTGGCCGATCATCTGCACGCGGCGCACGTTCTTCGCCGCGAGCTCCTTGAGGCGGGTGAGCACCTCGGTCTCGGTGACGGCCGGCGCGAGAGCGAGGGGACCGTCCTCGGCGATGTCGCCGGGCACCGCCTCCGCGGCGAGCGCCTCGAGGGAGTCGTAGCCGATGCGCTCGAGCATCTCCTCGATCTGGGCGGCCCGCGGACCGATGTGCCGGTCGGAGAAGGGGCGGGGGGTGTCCCCGGTCGCGGCCGAGGTGTGGGCCAGGGTGGAGGTGGGAGCCAGGGGGCCTGCAGTCATGGAAGTCCTCACGGTGGCGTGCGCATCGCGGTGATGAGCACGTGGACGGGCACGGTGCTCCTCCCCGTTCTGTCAGCGCACGCAGCGCACGGTCTCGTCGACCGGGCACGGCTCCTCCAGAGTCGCCTGCAGGTGTCGGTACTGGGCCTGAGAGTTTCCCGGGGAGGGATTGCACCTACGGCGCCGTTGCGGGGACCAGGTCCGCGCGCGGCTCTCCCGACACGTGTCATCGCGGCATATTCAGCTGTGGCGACCATCATACCCATGACGCGGACCCGTCGGAAGGGTCCGCAGTCCGCGGAGCCCCGTGGCTCGCCGCGTCCCGGGCTCAGCGGCTGTGGGCGACCTGCCCCGCCACGACGGTCATGAGCGGACGGGTGTCGCGCACGCGGATCGCGTGCTCGAACAGCGCCTGCTCGGAGGCGGCTTCGCCGGTCGTGCCGTCGTAGCCGTCGCCGGAGAGCGGGTCGTGGTCGAGGACGAGGAAGTCGGCGTTCATGCCGGCGGCGATCCGCCCGGTGCGCGTCTCGCGGCCGGCCGCGTACGCCGCTCCCGCGGAGTGCGCCTCGATCGCGGCGTAGGCGCTGATCCGCCGCTCGGGCTGGAACGTCGTCGACGGGTCGCCGGAGATGTCCGCACGGGTCATCGCGGCGTAGATCGCGGCGAACGGGTTCGACGGTTCGACGGGCCCGTCGGAGCCGAACGCCACCGTCGCTCCGGCGCGGGCGAGGTCTCCCCACGCGTAGGCCGCGAGCGCGGGGTCCGGGCGCAGCCGGTCGAGCAGGTGGAGGTCGGAGATGCAGTGGCGCGGCTGCATCGAGGCGACGATCCCGAGTTCGGCGAAGCGCGCCACGTCGGCCGGCCGGAGGAACTGGGCGTGCTCGATCCGGTGCCGGAGCGGGCGCCCGAAGCTCCGCTCCGCCTGGATCGTCCTGTCGGCGGTGGCGGCGAAGGCGGAGAGGACGTGCTGGTTGGCCCGGTCGCCGATCGCGTGGACGGCGAGCGCGATCCCGTGGTCGAGCGCCTCGGTGATCTGCTCCCGGAGCACGTCCTCGGTGGCGATCTGGATCCCGAAGTTCGGGTCCTCGCCCTCCGCGTGCGGGAACGGGGAGGACATGTAGCTCGTATGCGAGCCGAGCGCGCCGTCGGAGAAGAGCTTGAGACCGCCCTGGAGATACCAGTCGTCGCCGTCGCCGGTGCGCCACCCGGTGCGCTTGGCCCAGTCGAACTCCTCGAGGCGGAGGTACTTGACGACGCGCAGCCGCTGCTCGCCGGCGTCCCGCAGCGCCTCCCAGGTCTCCCGGGAGGCCGCGCCGTCGATGTCGTGGAGGCCGGTGAGCCCCTCGGCGAGCCAGGCGTCCTGCGCCCGCTTCATCCGGGCCGTGCGGACCTCGAGCGGGAGCACGGGGATCACCCGCTCGACGAGGGTCGCGGCGTCCTCGCGGAGGATCCCGGTGGTCCGGCCGTGCGCGTCGCGCACGATCTCGCCGCCGCGCGGGCTCGGGGAATCGTCCTCGATCCCTGCGGCGCGCAGAGCGGCCGCGTTGCACCACAGCGTGTGGTAGTCGATCGACCACACGGCGACGGGACGGTCCGGCAGCGCGGAGTCGAGGAGCGCGCGGTCGGGCTGCACCGGGCGGTCCCACGTGTTCGAGTCCCACCGGCCGCCGGTCACCCACACGCCCGCGGGCAGGTCCTGCGCGTATGCGCGGATCGCTTCGACGGCCTCGGCCTCGGAGCGGACCGCGCGCAGATCGATGTCGGCGAGGGTGTCGGCATACATGCTCGCATGGAGGTGGGCGTCGACGAGTCCGGGGATGACCGTCGTCCCGCGGCAGTCGATCTCCTCGACCGGCACGGTGTCGCCGGCGAGGTCGCGCAGCTCCCGCACCTCGCCCACGGCGAGCACCGTGCCCTGCGAGACGAGGATCGCCCGCGCGATCGGGTTCGCCGGATCGAAGGTCCGGACCTCGGCGTGGGTGAAGAGACGCATGGTCCCAGTGTACGGAGGCCCGGCCTGCCCCGGGCAGGGTCGCGCATACACTGCCGGGATGGTCTCCGACACCCGCGCCCCGGACTCTTCCCCCGCTCGGCGGACCGGCATCCTCACCCGGTCCGACACCCGCCTCGGCGCCGGTCTCCGCATCGTCCTCCCGGCGATCTGGCTCGGCCTGCTCATCGGCATCTCCCTGCTCGAAGCGCCGCTGAAGTTCCAGGCCCCGGGCATCACCATCCCGCTCGGGCTCGGCATCGGCCGGCTCGTGTTCACCGCGATGAACATCGTCGAGGTCGTCCTCGCCCTCACCCTCCTGTGGGCGACCCTCCGCGCCGGCGTCGGGAGCGTGCAGCGCGGTCTGACCTGGGCGCTCACCGCCGTGCTGCTCCTCAAAGTCGCAGGCGTCCGGCCGCTCCTCAACCGGCGCACGGACATGGTCCTCGCCGGGATCGACGACGGCGGCTCGTCCTGGCACTACCTCTACATCGCCGCCGACGGGCTCCTCATCGTCGGTCTCGTGGCGCTCCTCGTCGTCGCGGTGCGCGCCTCGGTGCGGCCCCACGGCGCACCGCTCGCCTGAGCGCTGGCACGCGAGTGCCTGCAGACGGTCTCCGGAGCACCCGCAGCACGCGGCCGAGCCGACGTCTCCACCTCGCCGACCCTGCAGCAGCACCGTCCAGGGGCCTCGCGGCCCAGTGCCGACCTCCGGCAGCGCAGCCCCGCAGCGACCATCGACCACCATCTGCCGAGCGCGGTGCACAGCTCCTGCGTGGGCGCAGGCTCGACGACCTCGGGGACGCCGCGCCGGTCCCGACGGCCCGGCGAGCGCCCGCAGACTGTTGTGTCTCACGTCACAGAACGTCGACTGGACCACATCCGCTGAATTAGCTAACGTTTATCTCGCCAAATCATCTGAGGCAAGCCTGACCTAAGCGCAGACATCGGGTCGGAACCGACCGGACGCCGAGGACGACAGCAGCCGCGCGCACGCCCGACCGGGCGGATCGCGGCCGCCACCGGCGCCCCGCCCTCAGCGGGCACCACCAGCAGCTCTCGGATCCGCACTCGGTGGGGATCCGAATGACACGAGGAGACCACTCCCATGCGCACCACTTCCCGCCGCCTGCCGGCGGTGCTCGCGGCCTCGACCGCACTCGTCCTCGGCCTCAGCGCCTGCGGCGGTTCCGCCACCGGCGGCTCCGAGTACGACTCCGAGACCACCGCCGGATCCACCACCGTGCAGGTCGAGGACAACAACGGCACCCAGGAGATCACCGTCCCGCCGAGCAGCGTCGTCGCGACCGACAACCGGACCTTCGAGACCCTCGAGTCGTGGGACATCGAGCTCAGCGCCGCCGCCCGCGCGCTCATGCCGGCCGAATCGGCCTACAAGGACAACGAGGACATCATCGACCTCGGCAACCACCGCGAGCCGAACCTCGAGGCCGTCGTCGCCGCCGAACCCGACCTCATCATCAACGGCCAGCGGTTCGCCCAGTACCACGAGGACTTCACCAAGCTCGCCCCCGAGGCCACGGTCCTCGAGCTCGAGCCCCGCGAGGGGGAGCCCTTCGACGAGGAGCTCAAGCGCCAGACCGAGGCGCTCGGCGTGATCTTCCAGCGCGAGGAGGACGCCCAGCAGCTCATCGACGACTTCGACGCCTCGATCGAGCGCGCCTCCGCCGCGTACGACGGCGAGGAGACGGTGATGGCGGTCATCACCTCCGGCGGCGAGATCAACTACGCGGCTCCCGTCAACGGCCGCACCCTCGGTCCGGTGTACGAGGTCCTCGGCCTCACCCCCGCGCTCACCACCGAGGACTCCTCGGACAACCACGAGGGCGACGACATCTCGGTCGAGGCGATCGCGGAGTCGAACCCGGACTGGATCCTCGTCATGGACCGCGACGCGGCCACGAGCGCGAACACCGGCGAGGAGTACACTCCCGCGGAGGAGCTCCTCAAGGAATCCGAGGCCCTCGGCGGCGTCGCCGCGGTGCAGGATGAGAACATCGTCTACATGCCGCAGGACACCTACATCAACGAGAGCATCCAGACCTACACCGAGTTCTTCAACTCGATCGCCGACCAGATGGAGGGCTGAGGCTCTCCGTGCCCGCGATCCGCACACCCCGCACGCGTCCCTTGGGCGATCGGCCGACCGGCCGATCGCCCAAGGGGCGTCTGTTCACCTGGCCTCTCCTCCTGGGAGTGATCGGGACCGGCGCGCTCGTCGCGCTCTCCCTGTTCGTCGGCGTCTACGACATCTTCGGCGCCGAGGGCGGGGCGGAGATGTTCGCCATCACGCGGGTGCCGCGTACCATCGCGCTCGTGCTCGCGGGCGCGGCGATGGCGATGTGCGGACTCGTCATGCAGCTCATCACCCAGAACCGCTTCGTCGAGCCGACGACCACCGGCACCACGGAATGGGCGGGACTCGGGCTTCTCCTCGTGATGATCGTCGCCCCGGAGTCCTCGCTGCTGACGAAGATGACCATCGCGGTGATCACCGCGTTCCTCGGCACCATGGTCTTCTTCGCGTTCCTCCGCCGGGTGACGCTCAAGTCCTCGATCATCGTGCCGATCGTCGGCATGATGCTCGGTGCGGTGGTCGGGGCGATCTCGACCTTCATCGCCCTCCAGACGAACATGCTCCAGAGCATGGGCGTGTGGTTCGCAGGCTCCTTCACCTCGGTGCTCCGCGGGCAGTACGAACCGCTGTGGGGCGTCGCGATCGTCGTCGTCATCGTGTTCATCGTCGCCGACCGCTTCACCGTCGCCGGCCTCGGCGAGGAGATCGCCGCCAACGTCGGCCTCAACTACAACCAGGTCGTGCTGCTCGGCACCGGGCTCATCGCCGCCGCGACGGGGATCGTCACCGTCGTCGTGGGCAACCTGCCGTTCCTCGGCCTCATCGTCCCCAACATCGTGTCGATGTTCCGCGGGGACGACCTCCGCTCCAACCTGCCGTGGGTGTGCCTCCTCGGGATCTCCATCGTCACCGTGTGCGACATCATCGGCCGGACGATCATCATGCCGTTCGAGGTTCCCGTGTCGCTCATCCTCGCCGGCGTCGGCGCGGTCGTCTTCATCGCCCTCCTCCTCAGGCAGCGTCGCCGTGCGTGACCCGCAGCAGACCTCCGCGAACGACCCCGCACCGCACGGCACCGGCGGGGCCCCCGCCGGCGACCCCGGTCGCACGGTGACGACCGACGACAGCACGGCCGCGGTGCAGCCCGCGGACACCGCCATCCCGACGGGCGCGGCGGGGCGCCGGGCACGGCGCCGCACGACACCGGCCCTGCGCGACCCCGTCGACGGCCACTCGCTCGCCGGACGGGCGATCCACCGCCCCCTCGGCGGCTTCCGCCGGTCCCGCGGCACCCCGGGCCGCCATGCCGGTCCGCTCCCCACGACCCTGGCCCGCCGGCGCTACTGGATCGTGTTCGCGATCCTCGCCGTCCTCGCACTCGGCTCCGCCTTCGGAACGCTCGCCTGGGACAATCCCATGCCCGTGGGCTCCGAGGGCTTCTGGCTCATCGCAGAGCTGCGCGCCGTCAACCTCGCGGTCATCGCGATCGTGACGTTCTGCCAGGCCATCGCCACGGTGAGCTTCCAGACCGTGACGAACAACCGGATCATCACCCCGTCGATCATGGGGTTCGAGTCCCTCTACCGCGTCGTGCAGACCGGCGCCGTGTTCCTGTTCGGCGCCGGCGGCGTGGTCATGCTCACCGGGACCGCGCAGTTCCTCCTCCAGATCGTGCTCATGATCGTGTTCTCCGCACTGCTCTACGGCTGGCTGCTCACCGGCCGCTACGGCAACATCCAGATCATGCTGCTCATCGGCATCATCCTCGGCGGCGGACTCGGAGCGCTCGCGACGTTCATGCAGCGGCTCCTCACCCCGAGCGAGTTCGACCTCCTCACCGCTCGCCTCATCGGTTCGATCGCGAACGCCGACGTCACCTACCTCTGGATCGCGGCTCCGCTCGCCGGGGTGGCCGGAGGCCTGCTGTGGTGGGGGTCGACCCGCCTCAACGTGCTCGCGCTCGGCCGCGAGACCGCGATCAACCTCGGGGTCGACCACCGTCGGCAGACGCTCGTCGTGCTCCTGCTCGTGTCGATCCTCATGGCGGTGTCGACCGCGCTCGTCGGGCCGATGACCTTCCTCGGCTTCCTCGTCGCGATGATCTCCTACCAGCTCGCCGACACCCACGACCACCGCTACATCTTCCCGATGTCGTGGCTCGTCGGCTTCGTCGTGCTCGCCGGTTCCCATTTCGTGCTCAAGAACATCTTCTACGCCCAGGGCTCGGTCGGAATCATCATCGAGGTCGTCGGCGGCACGTTCTTCCTCGTCTACATCCTCAGAAAGGGCCGCCTGTGATCTCCCTCGAATCGGTGACGAAGAACTACACCTCCGAGGTCGCGATCGGCCCGGTCGACCTCGAGATCCCCGACAGCGGCGTCACCGCGCTCGTCGGGCCGAACGGCGCCGGCAAGTCGACCCTGCTCACGATGATCGGTCGCCTCATGGGGATGGACGAGGGCACGATCGAGATCGCCGGGTACGACATCGCGACCACGAAGTCGCGCGACCTCGCGAAGATCGTCTCGATCCTCCGGCAGGAGAACCACTTCGTCACCCGCCTCACCGTCCGCCAGCTCGTCGGATTCGGCCGGTTCCCGCACTCGCAGGGGCGCCTCAACCGCAACGACGAGGACGTCATCAGCCGGTCGATCGACTTCCTCGGCCTCACCGAGCTCGAGGGGCGCTATCTCGACGAGCTGTCCGGCGGCCAGCGGCAGCGCGCCTACGTCGCGATGGTCCTCGCCCAGGACACCGACTACGTCCTCCTCGACGAGCCGCTGAACAACCTCGACATGCGCCATTCGGTGCAGATGATGCAGCACCTGCGGCGCGCGGCGGTCGAGCTCGGGCGCACGGTCGTCATCGTCCTCCACGACATCAACTTCGCCGGTCACTACGCGGACCGGATCTGCGCGGTCAAGGACGGCAAGGTCGTGACGATGGGCACCCCGGAGGAGATCATGCGCGACGAGGTGCTGTCGCACGTGTTCGACACCGACGTCACGGTCGTCGACGGGCCCCGCGGGCGCCTGGCCGTGTACTACTGATCGGCCCCGGGCACCCCTGACCCCTCGTCGGCGCCCCAGCGCTCGCGGATGAAGGCGAAGCGCTCCGGGGTGTCGGCTGCGATGCACAGCTTCTCCTCGCCGTGCGGGCGCTGCACGGTGAGCCCCGCCTCCTCGGCGACGACGGCACCCCCGGCCCAGTCGTAGACGTTGATGCCGTACTCGCAGTAGGCGTTGACCCGGCCCTCCGCGGCATAGCAGAGGTCGACGGCGGCTGAGCCGGCGCGACGGATGTCGTCGAAGCCCTCCATGAGCCGCCCGAGGGCCGCGAGCTGCACCGCGCGCCGCTCCGGCGAGTAGCTGAAGCCGGTGGCGAGCACGCGCCCGCGCCTGCCCTCCGGGGTCCCCGACAGCCGGGAGCACTCGACGTCCTCGGTCGCGAGGAGGGGGTTGCGCACGCTCGTTCCCTCCGGAACCCTGCCGGGAAGGGCGGAGGTCCGCCACGCGCCTCCGCCGGCGCGTGCGAACCACACCGCGCGCAGGGCGGGCGCAGCGACGAGGCCGACCACCCAGTCCCCGGTCTCCGGATCGCGACCGCCGATCGAGAAGCAGTGCTGCTCGATGCCGCGGACGTAGTTCACGGTGCCGTCGATGGGGTCGACGTGCCACTCGATCGGGTGCGTCGCATGCGCGCCGGAGCCGCCTGCGAGGAGCAGCGCAGCGATCTCATCGCCCTCGTCGGGCAGCTCGCCGAGTGCCCGGGCGCTCGATCCCTCCTCCCCGATCATGATGTCGTGGGGACGGGCGGTGCGCAGATAGCCGGCGACGAGCGACTCGATCTCCGCATCGGCGACCGTGACGAGATCGTTGGGATCGTCCTTGGCGTCGACCGCCGCAGCATCGAGGCGCCCGCGCCAGGAGGTCATGCGGGTCGTGGCGATGAGGGCGGCGTCGCGCGCGGTGACGAGGAGCGGGTCGGAGAGGAACGTCTCGGAGTTCACCCTGCGAGCCTAGCGGAGCACGGTGACCGCAGGGAGGGCCCGGGGCCGGAGCGCAGCGCCCCGGGGCCAGTGCGCGGCGCCGGCGATCCGGCGGGGCGTCTCAGGTGACGGGGCTCGACGGGCCCTGTTCGGGCGCGGAGGCGGACGGTGCGGCCTGCGAGCTGATCGCGGCGATGTCCCCGGCCACTCCGAAGCTGCCGGAGCGATTCGCGTCGGATTCGCGATGACGACGGACGATCTCCTGGACGGCCTGGGAGGAGGTGCCGGCGGCCTCGGCGATCGCCGAATAGGTGACGCCCTCTTCACGCGCACGGAGGATGGCGGCGACGTAGTTCGCGTTCACGCGGCTGCGCTGGCGCGCGACCCTGCGGACGGCGCTGACGAGCACCTTCTGCTCGGCGGACAGCTGACGTGCGCGACGTGACATGTACTTCTACCTCAGACCCACTCGATTCGGTGTGTGGTCGTCGAGTCACACCACTTACAGGACGTTCCGCTGCGGCGACGTTCCGTCGGGACGGCACAGCTGGATCGATGGACAGCACCGCTCTACGCCGGAGATGAGCACACGTGACGGGATTCACCGCCGTCGCGAGCATGCCAACTGTATCGCGACTCGGCGCATTTTTCATCTTGTCAAGTCGACCTGGCAATTTTTACGCTATCATACGGCCACTCGGCCGACAAGGCTCCTTGCGCAGCTGTGAGCAGGTTGCCAGGGAGGTCCCGAAAAGTGGGATCGTGCCCGGCGACGGGTCCGGGCGACGACCGCCGCACCGCCGGTCATGTGCGAGCACTCGGACCCCTCCGCCGATGGCGGACCGCCGAGCCACGGTTCACAATGGGTCCATGGAACCGGTCATCGCCCCGCCCCCGACTTCCCCGCCCCGCAGCCCGACCGCGTCGCGGAGGTCGCCGCGGCGCTCGACCGGGCGGGGGTGCGCGACGTCACCGTCGACCCCGCCCAGCTCGCCGCGTACTCGTCGGACGGCTCGCTGTTCAGGGTGGTGCCGACGGCCGTCGCATTCCCCCGCGACGAGGCCGAGGTCGCCGCGGTCCTCGCCGTCGCCCGCGCGCTCGCGGTGCCCGTGACCTCGCGCGGGGCCGGGACGACGCTCGCCGGCAACGCGATCGGTCCCGGCATCGTCCTCGACTTCTCCCGGCACATGAACGCCGTGCGCGAGGTGCTGCCGGAGGAGCGCGCGGCCTGGGTGGAGCCCGGGGTCGTCCATGCCGCGCTCCAGGCTCGGGCGCGGGCCCACGGCCTGCGGTTCGGCCCCGACCCCTCGACGCACACCCGGTGCACGGTCGGCGGGATGATCGGCAACAACGCCTGCGGACCGCGCGCCATGGGGTACGGCCGCACGGTCGACAACGTGCTCGCGCTGCGGGTCATGCTCGTCGACGGCACGATCGTCGACCTCGACGGCGAGGACGACGCCGCGCACTTCCCCCGTCTGCACGCGCTCGTCGGCGAGCACCTCGGCACGATCCGCACCGAGCTCGGCCACTTCTCCCGCCAGGTGTCCGGCTATGCGCTCGAGAACCTGCTGCCGGAGCACGGCTTCGATCTGCGCCGGGCCTTCGTCGGCTCGGAGGGCACGTGGGGAGTCGTCCTCGCGGCGAAGGTCCGCCTCGTGGCCGACCCCGAGCACGTCACCACCGTGGTCCTCGGCTACCCGGACATGCCCGCGGCCGCCGACGACGTCCCCGTGCTCCGCAGCTTCCCCGTCACCGCGTGCGAGGGCATGGACCGGCGGATGGTCGACCGCCTCATCGAGACCAAGGGGCCCGGAGCGGTCCCGCCGATGCCCGAGGGCGACGGCTGGATGATCATCGAGCTGGCCGCCGACGACGCCGACACCCTCGCCGAGCAGGCGCGCGCACTCGTCGCCGCCTCGGCGGCCGGGGACTCGATGATTCTCGGGCTCGGCGATTCCGAACCGATCTGGAAGATCCGCGCCGACGGCGCCGGCCTCGTCTCGCGCACCCCGGACGGCCGCGATGCCCACGCCGGCTGGGAGGATTCGGCGGTCCCGCCGGAGAAGCTGGGCGACTACCTCCGGGATCTCATGGCCCTGCTCGAGGAGCACGGGCTGTGGGCACTGCCCTACGGGCACTTCGGCGACGGCTGCCTGCACATGCGGGTCGACTTCCCGCTCGATGCCGACGGCGGACGGCAGGTCATGCGCGACTTCATGGTCGCCGCCGCCGACCTCGTCGCCCGGTACGGCGGCTCGGTCTCCGGCGAGCACGGGGACGGCCGCGCCCGGAGCGAGCTCCTGCCGCGCATGTACCCCCCCGCCGCGATCGCGCTGTTCGCGCGGGTCAAGCACCTGTTCGACCCGCAGAACCTCCTCAACCCCGGGATCATGGTCGATCCGGATCCGCTCGACGCCGGCATCCGCATCGCCCTCACCCGACCCGGCGACCTGCTGCCGATCCGGCCGGCCGGTTTCGGATACGGGTTCGCCGACGACGGCGGCGACTTCGGCACCGCCGTCCACCGCTGCACCGGGGTGGGCAAGTGCCGCGCCGACTCCGCGGCGACCGGTGGGGTCATGTGCCCGTCCTACCAGGCCACCCGCGACGAGCTCCACTCCACCCGGGGCCGCGCCCGGGTGCTCCAGGAGATGGTGTCCGGGGACCTCGTCGACGCCGACTGGCGCGCCCCCGAGGTCCACGAGGCGCTCGACCTGTGCCTGAGCTGCAAAGCCTGCGACTCCGAGTGCCCGACAGGCACCGACATGGCCGCCTACAAGGCCGAGGTCCTCCACCAGTCCTACCGGGGCCGGCTCCGGCCGATGGACCACTACGTGCTCGGCTGGCTGCCGTGGCTGTCGCGCGCCGCTGCGCCGCTCGCCCCGCTCGCGAACCTCGCGGAGCGACTGCCGGTGCTCGGCGGGCTCGCCAAGCGCGCCGCGCGCATCGATGTCCGCCGTCGGATCCCCGCGTTGACCCGCACAACGTTCGGCCGGTGGTTCGAGCGGCGTGCGGACGCCGCGGGGGTGCTCTCGGCCGGCGAGCGGGCCGGGGGTACCCTCGCCGGGGCCTCGGGCGCCGGCGAGGAGCGGAGCACCTCGGGCACCTCGGGCACTGCGGGACGAGCGCGGACCCGTGAGGTCGTGCTGTTCGCCGACACCTGGTCGAACTTCTTCGCCCCCCGGGTGCTCCGCGACGCCGTCCGCGTCCTCCTCGACGCCGGGGTCGACGTGCGCGTCATCCCGAGCACCGAGTGCTGCGGCCTGACGTGGATCTCCACCGGTCAGCTCGACCTCGCGAAACGGGTCATGGGGCAGGCGATCGAGGCCCTCGACGCGACCGGCGACGTGCCGATCATCGGTGTCGAGCCCTCGTGCACCGCGACCCTGCGCGACGAGACCGGCAAGCTCCTCGGGACGGAAGCCGCCGCCCGGGTGGCCGCGCGCACGCGCACGCTCGCCGAGTTCCTCCTCGACATCGGCTACGCGGTCCCCGATCTCTCCGATCTCACCGCCGTCGTCCAGCCCCACTGCCACCACTCCGCGGTCATGGGATACGCCGCCGACCGCGAGCTCCTCGCCCGCACCGGGATCGGCACCACGGTGCTCGGCGGGTGCTGCGGGCTCGCGGGCAACTTCGGCGTCGTCGAGGGTCACTACGAGACCTCCGAGGCGGTCGGCGAGCTCGCGCTGCTGCCTGCGATGCGGAACGCACCCGACGATGCGATCGTGCTCGCCGACGGCTACTCGTGCCGCACTCAGATCGCCGACCTCAGCGACCGGAGGGGCGTCCACCTCGCGGAGCTCCTCGCCTGGCGGCTGCCCGCCCTCGACGCCTCCGTCCGGGCATGACGGGCACCGTCCGCACCGGGTCGACCGCGGCGCCCACCCGGGTGGAGCGCTGGGAGCGGCGGGCCGAGGTGCCGCTGCTCCTCCTGTCCTTCGCGTTCGTCGGTGCCTACGCGTGGACGGTCATCGACCCGCACCTGTCCCCGACCCTCGAGCGGTTCCTCCTCGCGGTGTCATGGACCACGTGGTTCGCCTTCGCCCTCGATTTCGCGATCCGGATCGTGCTCGCCGAGCACCGCGGCCGCTACATCCTCCGGCACTGGTACGACGTGCTCCTCGTCGCGCTGCCGATGTTCCGCGCGCTGCGCCTGCTCCGCATCCTCGGCACCCTGCGCATCCTCAACCGCGTGTTCCAGCAGCGCCTCATCGGACGCACCGGTGCGTACGTCGCCGTCGCCTCGGTGTTCTGCATCTTCTTCGGCAGCCTCGCGGTGCTCGATGTCGAGCAGGAGGCCCCGGACGCCCAGATCGCGACGTTCGGCGAGGCCCTGTGGTGGGCCTTCGTGACGTCGACGACCGTGGGGTACGGCGACCTCTACCCGGTGACGGCGGCCGGGCGGGTGGTCGCCGTGGGACTCATGCTCCTCGGCATCGCGCTCCTCGGCGCGGTGACCGCGAGCATGGCGGCCTGGCTCGTATCCGCCGTCGAGCAGGATCGGAACCGGCGCGCCGCGGCGGAGGAGGCGGCCGGCGGGCAGGACACCGAACGAGGCACGGAACGCGACGCCGGTGTTGCGAGCGCACCGGCGGAGAGCACTCCAGTGGCGAGCGCACCGCCGGCGGGAGTTTCCTCGACCGCGGCGAGCGCATCGGCCCAGCACGTGTGCACGTGCGCGGTCTGCGGGCGGACGATGACGGACTGACTCGACCCGGCGGGTTGCCCCGGCGACTCGACCCGGCGGACCGACCCGGCGAACTGCGCGGTATCCACTGATCTGCGCGCAATGGCGTGCAGATCAGCAGATACCGCGCAGTCGAGCGGTGGGCCGGCCGACGAGCAGCCGGCTCACCGACACCGAGGCGTCAGGCCTTGGCAGTGAGGACCGGGACCGCGGCGTCGAGGAGGATCCGCTGCGCCTGCGAGCCGAGGATGAACTTCCCGATCGCGCTCCGCTTGCGCAGGCCGATGACGATGATCTGCGCCTCGTGGAGCTTCGCGAGGTCGTTGAACGTGCCGACGAGATCGTCCTCGTGAGTCGGCTGGACGACCTCGACCTCGACCCCGTCGGCGGCACCGAGCTCGACGATCCGTGCGGTGTCCTCCTGCTGGATCGTCGTCACGCTGTCCACCGCGCCCTTGCGCGGGGAATTCACCACCACGGCCCGGGTCCCCCGTAGCTTCGCCTCGGCGAATCCGAGTTCGAGCGCGGCTTCGCCCTCCGGGGCGGGCAGATATCCGATGAGAACCGTCATGGCCTCAGTATAGGAATCCGCCGAGGGGACGGCGAGACCCCGTTGCGGCGTCGGATGCGCACCCCGTCGCGACGCGATCGGCCGGTCACGGGATCGCGCTCGGGTCCTGGCGGGGTCCGACGAGGCCGCTCCCGTCGACGCGCCGCCGGATCTGCGCGAACTCCTCCTCGAGCTCCGCCGGCTCGATGACCTCGAACGCGAACGGCAGCGTGAGCAGGTGCGTCGCGATGAGGTCCATTCCGTGGGCACCGAGCTCGACCTCGCACGTCCGCTCTCCCCCGGCCACCACGGTCCCGGCGCGGGCGGGGATGAGCGCGGACACCTCGGCCGCGGCGGCGTGGACCCGCACCCGGGCGCGGCACGGGTAGACCCGCCGCGTCACCTGCTCGCGCACGTACTCCACCGGGTCGGGGCCGGGGCGCTCACGGAAGCCGAAGGTCGTCGTGCGCACCCCGGCGATCCGATCGAGGCGGAAGGTCCGCCAGTCCGCGCGCCCGAGATCCCAGGCGAGCAGGTACCAGTGCGCACCGAGGACGACGAGCCGCGTCGGTTCGACCCGGCGGTCACCAGCACTTCTGCCGCCGTCGCGGTCGGATCGGTGGTCGAGGTCGACGAGCACCCGCGCGGCCACGGCCGAGGCGAGCGCGGCGATGGTGGCGAGCGGCACCGCGGGTTCGTTCCCGGGAGCGGCGACGATCGCTCCCTCCGCCTCGACGAGGGCGCGGGCGGTCGTCGGCGGGAGGATCGACCGGAGCTTGAGCAGAGCGGTGTGCACCGGAGCTCCGTGCTCCGGCGGCCCGGTGTCCGGGGCGGGCTCCTCGCGCACTCCCTGCCCGGTCACGGTGCGGACGGCGAGCGCGAGGGTGAAGGCCTCGTCCTGGGACAGTTGGAGCGGAGGGAGGACCATGCCGCGCGGCGCGACGTACCCTCCTCCGACGCCGGGCGCGGAATCGATCCGGTAGCCCCGGTCGCGGAGCCTGGCGATGTCCCGCCGGACCGTCCGCTCAGACGTCCCGAGGCGAGCGGCGAGGTCCGCTCCCCGCAGCGGCGTCCCGTCGGCGAGGAGTGCGAGGAGGTCGAGGAGGTGGGAGTCCATGATCCGATTTTCTCTCCATCGCGGACAGATCGTGGCCGCAATGGAGGGGAGAATCGCAGGTGTCCGGCAGCACCGGCCGGGCACCCCTCGAGCACAGGAGCCATCATGCCGTTCTTCACCCCCGGCGTCGGATCCGAGTCCGATGCCCTCACGACGTTCCTCCGCCAGCAGTGCGCGCAGCTGCGCACGACGGCGCACGGCCTCACCACCGAGCAGGCCGCACTCACCCCGACGCCGAGCGCTCTGTCGATCAGCGGGCTGCTCCTCCACGCCGCGCAGACCGTCCATGGCTGGCTGACCTCGGCGGCCCGAGCCCCGGAGCCCACTCCCTTCGAGATGTACCCGGAGATCAGCGGCCAGATCGGACTCACGGACATGCATTCCGGGTCCGAGGTGCCGGAAGGGATGGCCCTGACGGAGATCCTCGCGATCTTCGACCGCGCGGTCAGCTCCATCGACGAGGTCGGCGCCCGGATCGATCTCGACGCCCCGCATCCGGGCCCGCACGGGCCCTGGATCCCCGGGGACATCGTCATCACCGGCCGCTGGGTATGGCATCACCTCATCAGCGAGGTCGCTCGGCATGCGGGGCACGCGGACATCATCCGCGAGGCGATCGACGGGAAGACCGGATACGAGCTCAACTTCCTCGCCGATGGCGGGACGGAGGAGGAGTGGGCCGAGCAGGCGGAGGCCTGGGGCCTCGAGTGATCCTTCGCGGGCACGCGCGGCGCCGGTCGGGACGCGTGCGCGAGCACCTCGGCGCGTGACCCGCGAGCCCGAGGTGGGGGACGGGCGGGGTCGAGGTGGCGGACGGGCGGGCTCGGACCGTCACCGGCCGCGCGCCCGCCGGCAGCAGTGGGTGCGCACCTGCCAGCGGCGGTGGCCCCGCGCCCGTCAGCGTCAATGACCCCGCGCCTCGGGAACGGATTCGCCCCGCCCCTCACCGCATGCAGCGGGAGGGGCGGGGCGACGGTCGGTGAGAATGCAATTTCCGAAGGTTTCGTTCTCAGGAACCTTCGGAAATTGCGCTCTGGGGGTCAGGAGAAGGCGCGGTCGCGGGCCCGCCGGTCGACGAGGAACTGCGTGTACGCCGGGGTGGTGAGGAAGTCCGGGAACTCCTCGCGCAGCGCGGTCTGCCGGAAGATCTCCACGGCATCGCAGTAGTGGTCGGCCGGATGGCGCCTGATCGTCGCGAGCTCCTCGGCGAGGAACCGATCGACCATCGAGCGGGTGACCGGCCGGCCGTCGTCGAGCTGCGCGCCGTGCTGGATCCACTGCCAGATCTGCCCGCGCGAGATCTCCGCGGTCGCCGCGTCCTCCATGAGGTTGTTGAGCGCCGCCGCCCCGGTGCCGCCGAGCCACGCATTGAGGTAGCCCAGTCCCACCCGGATGTTCGCGCGCACGCCCTCCTCGGTGGGGGTGTGATCGATGCCGGACAGGTCGATGAGGTCCTCCGCGGCCACCGACACGTCGTCGCGCAGCCGGTCGACCTGGTTCGGGCGGTCGCCGAGCACCGCGTCGAAGGCCTCCTGCGCGATCGGGATGAGGTCGGGGTGCGCGACCCACGAGCCGTCGAAGCCGTCGCGGGCCTCACGCTCCTTGTCGGCCCTCACCTGGGCTAACGCATTACCGGTGATCTCCGGCTCGCGCCGGTTCGGGATGAAGGCGCTCATCCCGCCGATCGCGTGGGCGCCGCGCTTGTGGCAGGTCTGCACGAGCAGCTCGGTGTAGGCGCGCATGAACGGCACGGTCATGGTGACCTCGGACCGGTCCGGCAGCACGAAGTCGCGGTGGTTCCGGAAGTTCTTGATGATCGAGAAGATGTAGTCCCAGCGACCGGCGTTGAGACCGGCGATGTGGTCGCGCATCTCCCAGAGGATCTCCTCCATCTGGAAGGCCGCGGTGATCGTCTCGATGAGCACGGTCGCCCGGATCGTGCCCCGGTCGATGCCGAGCCGGTCCTGCGCGAAGACGAAGACGTCGTTCCACAGCTTCGCCTCGCGCGCCGCTTCGAGCTTGGCGATGTAGAAGTACGGGCCGCGACCGCGGGCGATGAGCTCGGCGGCGTTGTGGAAGAAGTGGAGCCCGAAGTCGACGAGGGATCCCGAGGCGGCGAACTCCGAGCCGTTGTCGTCCACGAAGCGGAGGTGCTTCTCCGGCAGGTGCCAGCCGCGCGGGCGGACGACCATCGTCGGCGGGGTCGGGTTGGTCATGCTGTACTGCTTGCCGGTGTCGGGAGCGGTGAACTCGAGCTCCCCACGCACCGCACGGGTGAGGTTGCCGATGCCGGACACGATGTTGTCCCAGGTGGGCGAGGTGGCGTCCTCGAGGTCGGCGAGCCAGACCTTGGCGTCGGAGTTGAGCGCGTTGATCGCCATCCGGGCGGAGACCGGGCCGGTGATCTCGACGCGGCGGTCCTCGAGCCCGGGGGCCCCGGCGCTGCCGGCGACGCGCCAGTCCGCGTCCTCGCGGATCGCGCGCGTCTCCTCCTTGAAGGTCGGGAACCGACCGTGGTCGATGTTCGCCCGACGCACCTCGCGCGCGGAGAGGATCTCGCGGCGGCGGCCGGCGAACTGCGCGTGGAGGGCGGCGAGGAAGTCGAGCGCCTCGTCGGTGAGGATCTGCTCGTAGCCGGTCTTCATCGGGCCGGTGATGATCATGTGTGCCATGGTTCTCATCTCCTGGGAAGAACAATGCGGTGCCCGGTACCGGCTCGGTACCGGGCACCGCGGGTCGTTGCCACCCGGGGCGGAGGACTAAACCCCTGAAAAGTCCTCCGCCCCGGATGACACGCGGGGGGCGGCGCGCCGTTCGCTCAGAACTGGGCGGCCTCGGTGGAGTCGGCGAGAGCGGTGGTCGACGACTCGGGGTTGATCGCGGTCGAGACCAGATCGAAGTAGCCGGTGCCGGCCTCGCGCTGGTGCTTCGTCGCGGTGTAGCCGCGCTCCTCGGAACCGAACTCGCGCTCCTGAAGCTCGACGTACGCCTTCATCTGCTCGCGGGCGTAGCCGTGGGCGAGATCGAACATCGAGTAGTTGAGGGCGTGGAAGCCGGCGAGCGTGATGAACTGGAACTTGTAGCCCATCGCGCCGAGCTCGCGCTGGAACTTCGCGATCGTGGAATCGTCGAGGTGCTTCTTCCAGTTGAACGACGGCGAGCAGTTGTAGGACAGCAGCTGGTCCGGGTACTCCGACTTGATGGCCTCGGCGAAGCGCTTGGCGACCTCGAGGTCAGGGGTCGAGGTCTCCATCCAGAGGAGGTCGGAGTACGGGGCGAACGCGAGGCCGCGGTCGATGCAGGGCTCGATGCCGTTGGTGATCTTGTAGTAGCCCTCGGCGGTGCGCTCACCGGTGACGTACTTCTGGTCGCGCTCGTCGATGTCGGAGGTCATGAGGGTCGCGGCCTCGGCGTCGGTGCGGGCGATGACGAGGGTCGGGACGTTCTCGACGTCGGCGGCCAGACGGGCGGCGCTCAGGGTGCGGATGTGCTGGGCGGTGGGCACGAGGACCTTGCCGCCGAGGTGGCCGCACTTCTTCTCGGAGCCGAGCTGGTCCTCGAAGTGGACGCCCGCGGCGCCGGCGTTGATCATGCCGCGCATGAGCTCGTAGACGTTGAGGACGCCACCGAAGCCGGCCTCGGCGTCGGCCACGATCGGGGCGAGCCAGTTCTCGATCTGCTTCTGGCCCTCGGACATCTCGATCTGGTCGGCGCGCATGAGCGCGTTGTTGATGCGGCGGACGACGGCCGGCACGGAGTTCGCCGGGTAGATCGACTGGTCCGGGTAGGTCTGCGAGGCGAGGTTCGCGTCGGCGGCGACCTGCCAGCCGGAGAGGTAGATCGCCTTGAGTCCGGCCTTGACCTGCTGCACGGCCTGGTTGCCGGTGAGCGCGCCGAGGGCATTGACGAAGTCCTCGGTGTGGATGAGGTTCCACAGGGTCTCGGCGCCGTGGCGGGCGAGCGTGTGCTCCTCGATGAGCGAGCCGCGGAGCTTGACGACGTCCTGCGCGCTGTAGTCGCGGGTGATGCCGGCCCAGCGGGGGTTGGTGTCCCAGTCCTTCTGGATGGCGTCGGCGTTGTGCAGATCCTGCTGCGACATGAAGATCACTCCTGTTTCAAGGGTTTGGTGGTGTGGTGCTCTGCCCGTCCCGGTCTCCCGGGCGGAATCGCCGATCCGGTTCGTTCCGGCCCGTTCGGACGAATCCGATCCGGTTTTTCGGTGATGAGTTCAGTCTGCGCCTCCGCAACCGCCCTGGATAGGGGTTTCTCGATAGAACTCTCGCGATTCTTCTGCTCAGCAGAATTCTCGCGATTCTATGGCGAATTTTCCCGTCCGGTGGGACACTTGGGCACATGGTCACCGGTTCCCGCACTTCCGAACGACTCACCTCACCCCCGCCCGCCGAGGACGCGCCGGTCACCGATGCGCTGAGCATCGGGCGCAAGGTCCGGCACTTCCGCACCCAGCGCGACCTCACCCTCGGGCGGCTCGGCGAGGCGGTGGGCCGGGCGGCCTCCCAGATCTCCGCGATCGAGAACGGGAAGCGCGAACCCTCGCTCACCATGCTCGCCGGACTGGCCGAGGCGCTCGGCACGACGACCGACGCACTCCTCGACCCGCACCCGATCGATGACCGCCAGGCCCTCGAGCTCGAGGCCGAGCGCGCCCAGTCCTCGGCGCTCTACTCCTCGCTCGACCTGCCGCAGGTGCGGGTGAAGTCGCTGCCGCAGGATGCGCTCGAGGCCATCGTCGGCCTCCAGCGCCAGCTCACGCAGGTGGTGCGGAACCGTGCCGCGACGCCCGAGGAGGCGCGCCGGGCCAACAAGCACCTGCGCGAGAACATGCGCGCCCGGAACAACTATTTCGCCGAGCTCGAGGTGCAGGCGGCGGAGATCCTCGGCGCGATCGGCTACGAGGACGGCCCGCTGAGCCAGCGCCACGCGGCGCAGATCGCCGAGCAGCTCGGCTTCTCCCTCCACTACGTGTCCGACCTGCCGAAGTCGACCCGCTCGGTCTCCGACACCCGCAACCGACGCCTCTACCTGTCGAACGAGGATGCCTCGGGCCACGATCCCCGCTCCCACCTGCTCACCGCATTGTCCTCGCACCTGCTCGGCCACACCCCGCCCACGGACTACGGCGACTTCCTGTCCCAGCGCGTCGAGGCGAACTACCTCGCGGCCGCGCTCCTCCTCCCGGAGAAGGCGGCGGTGCCGTTCCTCTCCGAGGCGAAGAAGAACCGCCGGATCTCCATCGAGGAGCTCCGCGATTTCTTCGGCGTGAGCTACGAGACCGCTGCGCACCGCTTCACCAACCTCGCGACCGAGCACTTCGGGCTGCCCGTCCACTTCATGAAGGTCCATATCTCCGGCACGGTGCACAAGGCGTACTCGAACGACGGCCTCCCCTTCCCCACCGACCCGCTCGGCGCGATCGAGGGCCAGTACGCGTGCAAGCGCTTCACCTCGCGCACGGTGTACCGGGTCTCCGACCGCTTCAGCCCGTACTTCCAGTACACCGACACCCCGAACGGGACGTACTGGTGCACCGCCCGCGTGCTGCCGGGGCCCGGGGACTTCTCGGTGAGCGTCGGAGTGCCGTTCGCGCACGTCAAGTGGTTCGACGGCCGGGAGACGACGAAGCGCTCGGTGTCGCGGTGCCCCGATCCGACGTGCTGCCGCCAGGCGCCGGCGAAGCTCGAGGAGAAGTGGGCCGATGCCTCGTGGCCGGCCGCCCGCACCCACGCCTCGCTGCTCGCCGCGGTGCCGCCCGGAGTGTTCCCCGGCGTCGACACCACCGAGGTCTACCAGTTCCTCGAGCGCCACTCCGGCTGATCCCCCCGAACAGCAATTTCCGAAGGTTCCTGAGAACGGATCCGCAGGAATTCGCAATGTCGACCGGCCCGCCGCCGGGCGCACTCCAGCGGCGACAGGTCGGGCCGTCGACCGCACCCCCGGCCGGCGGCGAGGGGTCGGGCCGGCGGCAGCAGTCCCGACCGACGGCCCCCGACCGACGGCCCCGGCCGACGGCCCCGAAGCTCGACGAGCCTCCGGGACCGGTCACGCCCCCCGTCCACCCCACGCCCCTCGTCGCTCGAGTTCGCCTCCCGCTCGATCGCGGGCTCCACCGCGATCGTCACCGGCGCCGCGAGCGGAATGGGTCGCGCGACCGCGATTCTCTTCGCCCGCGCAGGCGCCCGCGTCGTCCTCGCCGACCGCTCCGCCGAGCAGCTCGCCGCAGTGCGCGAGGAGATCGCCGCCACGGTGCCGGACGCCTCGGCCATCGCGGTGACCTGCGACGTCAGCCGCCCCGATGACCTCAGCGCGCTCGTCGACGCCGCGGTCGCCGAGTACGGCGGCATCGACATCCTCGTCAACAACGCCGGGGTCTCCCGCCGCAATTCCGTGGCCCAGGACGACGCGGAGTTCGAGCAGGTGTGGCAGGAGGTGCTCGACATCAACCTCACCGCGCACGTGCGCCTGGTCCGCCGCGCCCTGCCCCACCTCCGGGAGTCCGCGCACGGCCGGGTCGTCAACATCGCCTCGACCGAGGCGCTCGTCTCCCAGGCCGGGCTGCTGAGCTATTCGGCGACGAAAGCCGGCGTCATCGGCATCACCCGGAGCCTCGCGATCGAGCTCGCGGAGTTCGGCATCACCGTCAACGCGGTGTGCCCCGGGCCCATCGAGACCGGCATGACGAGCAAGTACCCGGCCGAGGGGAAGGCGAATTACGCCCGTCGCCGCGTGCCGATGCGCCGCTACGGCCGACCCGAGGAGGTCGCCCAGATGACCCTCAACCTCTGTCTGCCCGCGTCGAGCTACGTCACCGGAACCGCGATCCCCGTCGACGGCGGGATGTCGATGTTCCACGTGTGAGCCGCGAACCGGCGGATCACGAAGGATCCTGAGAACGCATCCGCCGGCGATCGCACACTTACCCGGGCTCAGCGCGACGTCACCGGGTACGCCGGTGCTGAGCGCCTCGGCAGCCGTCCCTCGCCGGCGCGACGACAGCGCCACCGGGTACGCCGGCGCCGAGCACCTCGGCCCCACCCCGGCGCAGCAGGCCAACGCTCGGCGTGCATGGCCTCGCCCGGCCCGCGCGACCGCCGAGCGGGGCGAACCCGCCGCCATGTGTCGAGGCGGGAACACGCGTGCTCGGAAGGCCACGCAGCGCGCAACAGGTGCCACACGCACCGTTCCTAGGTTGGGATCAGGAGGTTCGCCGCAGCGGCGCGAACCGTGATTTCCAGGAGACGCACCATGCGACGCGCACTCATCAACCGAGCACTCATCACCCGGTCGGCGACGGTCATCGCCGGGCTCGCTACCGCCCTCACCCTGTCCGCCTGCAGCTTCGAGTTCTCCGTGGGCCCGGGCGGCGACGAGGGCGAGGAGACCACCGGCGAGGAGGCGAACCGGAACGGCGGGGGGGGGGGGACCCGCACCGACGAGGGCGGCACCGACACCGGCGGCACGGACACCGGCGACGACCGGGAGATCCCCGATCAGGACCCCGAGCAGAACACGGCTGACCCCGGCACCGGCACGGACACCTCGACGACGGACACCGGAGGCGAATCCGACGTCGTCACCATCCCGGGCACCGAGCTCGCCCAGTCGGTCAAGGAGGCCGCCGAGGAGGAATCCGGGGTCACCGGCATCGACGTCAACTGCCGCGACCTCCGGGCCTACAGCGTCGGCTCCTCGACCACCTGCGACATGGAGATGCCGTCGGGCGACAAGTACTTCCCGCTCGTCAAGGTCACCTCGATCAACGGCACCTACGTCGAGTACGAGCTCGAGTTCCCCGGCGTCCACTTCTGAGTGCGCCCCGCAGCTCGACCGGCACCGGCCCGACAGCCACTGATCCGGCGAGAACCAGCCCGACCGGCACCGGTCCCACCACAGCCGAGGTGCCCGCTTCCCCATCCGGGAAGCGGGCACCTCGGCTGTCCCGTGGACGTCAGCGCAGCGAGGCGAGCGCCTTGTCGACGATGTGCTCGGCGATCGCCATCGAGCTCGTGGCACCCGGCGACGGGGCGTTGCGGACCTGCGTGAGCCGGCCCCGGGTGGTGATGACGAAGTCGTCGACGAGCGAGCCGTCGGCGTTCATCGCCTGCGCGCGCACACCGCGCGGTCCCGGCTTCACCGTCGCCGGATCGAGGTCGGGAACGAACTTCTGGGCCTCTTCGACGAAGGCCCGGGGCGAGAGCGCGGTGCGGGCCTCGCGCGCGGCGGCCTTGACGTTCTGCCGGGCGAACTTCCAGAAGCCCTTGAAGCCGAGCGTGGAACCGATGTCGCCGAGGTCGAACCCCTCGCGGGAGTACCCGCGCGAGTACTTCTCCCGCCCCATGGACAGGAAGGCGTTGGGCCCGAGCATGAGGGCACCGTCGATCCGCCGCGTGAGGTGGACGCCGAGGAACGGATACGCGGGGTCCGGCACCGGGTAGATCAGGCCCTTGACCACGTCCGCCGCGGGCTGCTCGATGAGGAAGTAGTCGCCGGAGAACGGCACGATCCGCGGTTCAAGCTCGAGCCCCGAGGCCCGCGCCAGACGGTCGGACTGGAGCCCCGCGCACGTGACGACGAGGTCGAAGGACCCGGCGTCCTCGGTCATCTTCGACTCCACCCCCGGCATCGCGAGCGCGACGCGCACCTCGTTGCCCATGGTGTCGAGGCGGGCGACCTCGGCGTTGTACTCGATGCGCCCGCCGGCGGCGACGACGTCGGCGGCGAAGGCCTCGGTGAGCGCGACGAAGTCGATGATCGCGGTGTGCGGCGAGTGGAGCGCGAGGACGCCGCGGACGTTCGGCTCGATCTCGCGCATCTCATGGCGGTCGAGCAGCGCGACGTGCGGCACGCCGTTGGCGGTGGCCCGCTCGTGGATCTTCTCGAGGCGGTCGACCTCGAGCGTGGTGTGGGCGACGACGAGCTTGCCGCACTCGTCGTAGGGGATCCCGTTGACCGCCGAGTACTCGACGAGCTTCTCCACGCCCCTCCGGCACAGCCGGGCCTTGAGGCTGCCGGGCTCGTAGTACAGCCCGGCGTGGACGACCCCGGAGTTGTGCCCGGTCTGGTGGGCGGCGAGACGGGGCTCCTTCTCGAACACGGTGACGGTGGCATCGGGCTGGCGCAGCGCGAGCTCGCGCGCTACGGCCGTCCCGATGATGCCTCCGCCGACGACGGCGATGCGTGAGATTGTCATGGTGCTATCTTGGCAGAATCGCCCCTCCCGCCGACAGGGGCGCAGCTGTGCCCGAGGCGCCCCGCGGCTCCGCGACCGGAACCGGACCGGGCCCCGCTCGCCGGGCCCGCACACCGGGCAACCGGCTCACCGCAGGCCGGGCACGCTGCCGCACCGGCCCCTCGGGTCGCTCGGGGTGGGACACCCGGACCCGCCGCTTTGGGGGTACCGCCGCCCGGGGGCGCCGCGCCCGGGCACGCCGGAGCGCACGAGAGAGGAGGGTCTGTGGAGTCGTCGTGGTCCCTCGACTGGCCCGGGAAGGCAGCGGCCGCCGCTCTCGCCGCCGAATCCCCCGCAGACCTCCCGACCGACCCCCTGCCGAGCGACCGGCACCTCGCGATCGAGGGCGAGAACCTCACCGCGCTCCGGCTGCTCCGCCGCACCCATGCCGGTGCGGTCAAGGTCGTCTACATCGATCCGCCGTACAACACCGGCAACGCCCTGCCGTACCGGGACACCTTCGGCGCGGCCGGGCACGCCGGCTGGCTCACGATGATGTTCCCCCGCCTTCTCCTCACCCGCGAGCTGCTGCGCGAGGACGGCGTGGTGTTCGTGTCGATCGACGACCGGGAGAACGCGCACCTCCAGCTCCTCGGACACGAGGTGTTCGGCGAGGAGAACTATCTGGGCTCCTTCATCCAGCAGCGCGCGAAGGGCGGCGGCAATGCCCGCTCGTTCGTCCGCGGCCACGACTTCGTCCTCGTCTGGGCCAAGGACGCCCGCCGAGTGGGGCCGTTCCTCACCGAGAAGCGCCCGCCCGCCCGCTACGAGACGATCGACGGCCGCCGGTACCTCGTCGACGACGACTGGCTGCGGGTGAGCTTCGGCAAGTACACCCGCGGCACCGAGCGCCGCCTCATGTACGAGGACATCGCCCGGGTGCGCGGGGAGGCGAAGAAGGCCGAGGTCGACGCCGGCCTCGCGGCGGGACGCCTGCTGCTGCGCCCGTGGGGCGAACCGGATGCGGACGGCGTCCGCAGGCACGCGGTGCTGCGGCTCACCCCGGCTGACGAGGCGAGCTCGAAGATGTACTCGATCATCAAGGCGCTCAACGAGGAGGGGCGCACGGACCTCGAGGCGCTCGGGCTCGGGGGGCTGTTCGGCTACCCGAAGCCCCTCGAGCTCATCCGCACGCTCGTGCGCTCGCAGACGTTCTTCGACCGCGAGGCGATCGTCCTCGACTTCTTCGCCGGCTCCGGGACCACCGGACAGGCGGTCCTCGAGCTCAATGCCGCCGACAGCGGTGCGCGCCGGTACGTCCTCGTCCAGCAGCCCGAGGCGCTCCGGCCGGTCGCCGGGGCGCGGCTCGGAGCGGAGGCCGGGGCCGGGGCGCGGCTCGGAGCGGAGGCCGGGGCCGCTGGGACAGGATCCGCCGAGGTGGGATCCGCCGAGGCGGCAGCGGGCGCATCAGCGCGTGACGCCTCGGGTCCGGGACGTGCCGCCGAGGCGGCGCGCGGCACGGAGCCGAGCGAGCCGCTCGACACGATCAGCGCCCTCATGCGCGAGCGCCTGCGCCGCGCGGGCGCCGCGCTGTCCGCCGAGCACCCGGACCTCGACACCGATTTCGCCGACATCCGTCTGCCCCAGCCCCCGGTCTGAGTCCACGGCATCGCTGACACTTCGGACTGAACCCGCGGTCGCGGTCCGGGCCTGCAGCAATCCGGCCGGGCACGCGGTCGCCGTCTGAGGGGGCGGTGGAGGACTGAGGGGGCGGGCGACGTCCGACTGCGCGGTATCTGCCGATCTGCGCGCAATTGCGCGCAGATCGGCAGATACCGCGCAGTTCGGCGGGTTGTGCTCTGACCGGCCGGGGCACCGCTTGTTCGACCGACCGGCCGCCGCTCAGGCCGGGGCGCCGAGCACCCGGAGGTGGTAGTCCGCGGTGCCGAACAGCCCGTCGATGGTGAGCACGCGCTTGTGGAGGTGGCCGATCGGCAGCTCGTCGGTCATGCCGACGCCGCCGTGGGCCTGGATAGCGGACTCGCCGAGCCGCCGCCCCAGCCGTCCGACCTGCGCCTTGAGCACGGAGACGTCGCGCGCGGTGAGGCGACCGGCCTCGGCGAGCGCGGCCGCGTAGAGGAGGGTCGCGCGGGTCTTGACGTAGTCGATCTTCATGTCGGCGAGCCGGTGGGAGATCGACTGGAACGTCCCGATCGGCACCCCGAACTGCTCGCGGGTGAAGGCATACTCCGCCGTACGCTCGAGGAGACTTCCGAGAGCGCCGACCGCCTCGGCCGCGAGGACGAGGATCGCCCGGTCGAGGCCGGCGCGGATGAGCGGTTCGGCGTCGGCGGCGAGAAGGACCGCCGGGGTGCCGTCGAAGCGGAGGTGGGCTGCCGGACGGCCGTCGACCGCGGCGAACGCCGTCGCACCGGGCACCGGCCCCTCGACGAGGAGCAGCGCGAGTGCACCGTCGAGGCGGGCGGTGACGACGACGAGGTCGGCCGCGGCGCCGTGGAGGACCATCCGCTTCTCCCCGGTGAGGACGTATCTGTCCCCCGAGCGCTCGGCGCGCGCCTGCACGAGGCCGGGATCCGCGGTGCCGCGGCCCTCCTCGTGGGCGAGCGCAGCGGTCGTCTCACCAGCGGCGATGCGTTCGAGTGCGGAACGGGCCGCGGCGGAACCAGCGTCGTCATCGGTAGCAGCGCGACCGGCATCGTCACCGCCTGAGGCGCGGCCGTCGCTGCCGCCGGCCGGATCCGTCTCGAGCACTGCGGCGAGCAGTCCGCCGGCGAGCGCGACGGTGGGGATCCAGGGTTCGGCGACGAGGTGCGCCCCGACGATCTCGGCCGCGGCGACGAGGTCGACGACGGTGCCGTCGAGTCCCCCGACCTCCTCGGGGAACGGGATCGCGGTGAGCCCCAGGCCGACGAGCTTCTCCCACACCTCGGTCGACCACCCCGTGTCGGAGCGGACGATGTCCTGGCGGGTGTCGAAGTCGTAGTCACGGGAGAACAGGCGGGTGAGCGTGCTGCGGAGCTCGGTCTGCTCCTCGGTGTACGTGAGATCCATGGCGGCCTCCGGTCAGGATCGCAGGGAGCGGGCGATGAGGTCGCGCTGGACCTCGTTGGTTCCCGCGTAGATGGTCGTGGCGCGGCTGTTGAGGTAGAACGGCATCGCGATGAGCGACAGATCGTCGCCGAGCGGGTCGATGCCGGATCCGACCTGCAGCGCCTCCCGCTGGTCGGGTAGCGCGTCGAGGCCGCACACCCGGGTCATGAGCACCGAGATCCGCTGGGTGAGCTCGGAGCTCGTCACCTTGTTGAGCGAGGGGTACGCCGGGTCGGAGGCGAGCGGGTGACCGCTGATCGCGAGCTTCTCGAAGTGCTCCTGGGAGGCGACGTCCGCCTCGAGCTCGCCGAGCTCGCGCTGGATGTCGGCATCGTCGGCGAGGGTCCCGCCGAACGGCGACGGCACCTCGGCGGCGGTCTCCCGGATGATCTCAAGCCGGCGGCGCATCATCGGGCTCTGCGCCGCCCCGCCGCGCTCGTGCTTGAGGAGGTGCTTGGCGACGGTCCAGCCGTCGTTCTCCTCGCCCACTCGGCCGGACTGGGGCACGCGGACGTCGGTGAAGAACACCTCGCACTGCTCGGGGACGCCGTCGAGGCCGATGATCGGCCGGATCTCCATGCCGGGGTAGTCCGTGCGATCGAGGAGGAGGAAGGTGATGCCCTGCTGCTTGCGCCCCTCGCGGCTCGTCCGCACGAGCATGAACATCCGATTCGCATGGTGGGCGTAGGTGGTCCAGATCTTGCTGCCGTTGATGACGTAGTCGTCACCGTCGGCGACCGCGGTGCAGCCGAGCGAGGCGAGGTCGGACCCGGCGCCGGGCTCGGAGTAGCCCTGCGTCCAGTAGTCCTCTCCGGCGAGGATGCCGGGGAGGTGGCGCTGCTGCTGCTCCGGCGTGCCGAGCTCCATGAGGAGCGGGCCGACCATCTTGAGCCCGTTGGGCAGCAGCGGAGGGAGTCCGCGCTTCTGGTACTCCTCGGCGAACACGCAGCGCTGCTCGACCGACCAGCCGGGGCCGCCGTGCTCCTCGGGCCAGTCCGGTGCCGCCCAGCCGCGCGAGTGGAGGATGCGGTGCCACTCCATGACCGGGCCGAACGGGGCGAAGGCGCTCGTCGTCTTCCGGCCGGCCTCCCGGATCTCCGGGGTGGGAGCGGAATCGAGGAACTCCGCGACCTCGGCACGGAACTCGTCGAGATTCGTATCAGGGGCGATGTCCACGGTCGATCAGCCTTCTCATCGTCGAGAACAGGGGCGTGGTGCCTGGTGGGATCCTAGCCGCCGCCGGTGACGACCTGGTAGCCCCCTCCCTCGTAGGTGAGATGCCAGTCGCCGCCGTAGCGCGCCTCGGCCCACTGCTCGACCGGCTGCTCGAGGTCGTCGGGGCGCAGCGCCACCGCCTCGGGGACGAACTCCTCCGAGCTGCCGTACCAGTACGTGCCGGTGTGCGGTGCCAGATAGGCGAGCAGCCTGACGTCGGTGACGACCGAGCCGTACTCCCGCGCCGCGGCGACCGCGCCGGCTCCGTCGACCCGGTAGCGGTCCGCCTCCCACAGGAGGTGGATGCTCGTCTGGCTCAGCAGGGCGAGCGCGGAGACCGCGGCGACCGCCGGTGCGAGAGTGCGGTGCGGGCGTCCGGCGCCGTCGATGAGGCTCACCGCGGCGATCGGGATGAGGACCGCAGAATAGTGGAAGCTCGTGTCCCAGTACCCCTCGACGTTGCCGAGGAAGCGCCAGCCGAGGGTCGGGAGCATGAGGAGCATGAAGGGCGAGCGCAGACCGATCACCCCGGCGGCGAGCGCGAGGAATCCCAGGGTGCCGATCTTGGTCGTCAGGCCCGCGGTGAGGGTCTCCATGAGCGTGACGTTGTCGGTGTAGTCGTATCCGCCCTCGACGTTGAATGCGGGGATGAAGATCAGCACCGCGTAGGCGGTCCAGGCGACGCCCCACCCGGCGAGGTACAGCGCGTACCGCAGGTCGGACCGGTCACGGAGCCAGATCGCCGCGCCGAACATCGCGACGGTCAGGCCGAGGTCCTCCTTGACGAAGACGAGGAGGGCGATCGCGACCGCGGGGCCGAGGCGCTTGCCGCGGATCCAGCCGACGAGGCCGAAGGCGAGGAGCGGGACGGCGAAGGCGATCTCGTGGAACTGGGCGATCACCGCGTTGACGAGTCCCCAGGACATGACGTAGGAGATCGCGAGCAGCCACGCCCCCTTCCGGGTGAGGCGCTCGAGGGCGAGTGAGACCACCGGCCACACCGAGGCGGCGAACAGGACGGCCTGGGCGAGCATGAGCGTGAGCCCGGAGGGGAAGAGCGCGAACAGCGGGGTGAGGAGGATGAGGATGGGGTGGAAATGATCGCCCCACAGGTTGAAGCCCGGGCCCTTGATCTCGACGATCGGCACCTCGAACGCGGCGTACCGGGTGAGGAGCTGCGTGAAGATCCCGAGGTCCCACGACGGCGAGTAATGGATCCTCCACATGAGGATCGACAGGGTTGCGTAGAGGACGAGCGCGACGAGGGAGGCGAACGCCGGAGCGTACCGGGTGAGGCCGGCGGGGTCCCGGCGGGAGGACGGGCGCGGCACGGGCGTCGTCAGTGACGGAGGTCGACCGCGACCGCGGAGGCGCCGGCGACGGCGGCGGTGACGGCGAGCACCGAGGGCCATGCCCCGATCTTCTTGGCCAGCGGGTGGGACAGACCGAATCCCAGCACGTAGGCGGCGGCGAGGCCGGCGGTCGTCGCCGCACCCCCCTTGGCGAGCCAGGTGCGGCCGGCGTACACGCCGGCGGCGGCGAGCACGGCCCCGCCGAGCGGCCGGATGCCGGATTCGCGGGCGGTGACATAGCCGCCGAGGAGGCCGAGGGCGACGATCGGAGCGGTCTGCACGTCGAGTGCGTCCTTGAGGTCGGTCATGGCCCCGAGTGTAATCGGGGGCGGCTCATCGGGCCTCGCAAGCCTGCGAGGCCCAGGTAACGAAAAAGATCGGATCACGATTCGACTGCGGTCGATGTCGTGCGCATCACGGGTCCCGCGATCTCCTATAGTGTGACCATCCTCACAGATCTGCTGAAGGGGCTGCTATGAGCACTCATCCGCCGACGCCCGATTCCAGCGGGGCCCGATCCACCTCCAGCGCGTCCGTGGACGAGCTCGGCCACGTCGATCGCGGTCACGGCTTCGTCCGGGTCCTCGGCAACGTCGATGCGCTCTTCATCGGCTTCGGCGCGATGATCGGCTTCGGCTGGATCACTCTCACCGGCGGCTGGCTCGAGAGCGCCGGCACCCTCGGCGCGCTCCTCGCCTTCGTCGTCGGCGGCATCATCATGGGCTTCGTCGGCGTCGTCTACTCCGAGCTCGTCGCCGCGATGCCCCACGCCGGCGGTGAGCACAACTACCTCATCCGCGGCATGGGCCCGCGTCTGTCGCTGCTCGGCTCGTGGGCGATCACCGGCGGGTACATCAGCGTGGTGATGTTCGAGGCGGTGGCGTTCCCGCGGACGATCGAATACCTCTTCCCGAACTTCCAGCAGATCCACCTGTGGACGATCGCCGACTTCGACGTGCACCTGACCTGGGCGCTCGCCGGGACGATCGGTTCGCTCATCGTCATGTGGATCAACATCCGGGGGGTCAAGGTCGCCGGTCTCGTCCAGACCTTCGTCGTGAGCTTCCTCGTCATCATGGCGTTCCTCCTGCTCGCAGGCGGAGTCGTCGGCGGCGAGCTGTCGAACACCCAGCCGCTGTTCAACGGCGGGGCGATCGGCTTCGTCGCGGTGCTCGGCGCGGTGCCGTTCCTCTTCGTCGGCTTCGACGTCATCCCGCAGTCGGCGGAGGAGATCAAGGTCCCGCCGAAGCAGATCGGCAAGCTCGTCGTCATGTCGGTGGTCATGGCGGTGCTGTTCTACCTCATCATCATCTTCTCGACCTCGCTCGCGCTGCCGGCTTCCCAGCTCGCCTCGTTCGACCTCGTCACCGCCGATGCCCTCGCCGATCTCATGGGCCACCCGATCTGGGGCGACATCGTCATCGCCGGCGGCCTCGCCGGCATCATCACCTCGTGGATCGCCTTCCTCATGGGTGCCTCGCGCCTCATGTGGGCGATGGCGAACTCCGGGATGATCCCGGCTTGGTTCGGCAAGCTCCACCCGAAGTATCGCACCCCGGTCAACGCTCTCCTGTTCATCGGCATCCTCTCGGCGCTCGCGCCGTTCGCCGGCACCGCGATGCTCGGCTGGGTCGTCGACTCCGGCTCGCCGATGATCGTCTTCGCGTACGGCCTCGTCGCCATCGCGTTCGTCATCCTGCGCAAGAAGGAGCCCGCGATGGACCGGCCGTTGCGGATCGGCGGCAAGGGCGGCGGCGGAGTCGTCATCGGCATCATCGCCGCGGTGCTCTGCGCGATCCTCTTCGTCATGTACATCCCGGCACTCACGCCCATCTCGGTGACGCTCGCCTGGCAGTCCTACCTGATGTTCGGCCTGTGGATGATCGCCGGAGTCATGCTGATGTTCCGGCTGCCCAGCGGCATCAAGCCGGGGCCGGACGCCGAGCACGAGCTGTTGGCGAAGCTCGACGCCAAGCGTCAGCGCCGTCGATGAGCACGGAGGCGAGGACCACGCGCGGGATGAGCACGGACTGGACGGACACGGACGGGAATGACACGGACGGTGCTGCCGAGAGCGGCCTCGGAGTGAGCAGCGGCGGTGGCACCGGCGGCAGTGCTGGTGCGAGTGCCAACAGCGGCAGCGGCGGTGGCGGCACGAGCGGCCTCGGGAGCAGCGGCCTCTCGGAGCTCCTCGCCGAGCGCTACAGCGTCCGACACTTCACCGGGGAACCGGTCACCGAGGAGCAGCTCACCGCGGTGCTCGAGACCGCCCAGCGCACGCCCTCGTGGTCGAACACGCAGTCGTGGCAGGTCCACGTCCTCACCGGCGAGGTGCTCCGGGAGATCGGTTCGCGACTGCGGGCCGAGGTGACCGCCCGCGCTCAGCGGAAGGAGACCTCGGCGGATCTGCCGCTGCCCGGCCGCTTCACCGACGACCAGATGCAGCGCAAGCGCGTGACCGGGTACGGCCGCTACGAGGCGCTCGGCATCGACCGGAAGGACATGGTCGGTCGGTTCGAGGTCTCGCTCGCGAACTACGAGTTCTTCGGCGCCCCGATCGGCCTCGTCATCACCTCGACCCGGGAGGTCGGCGCCTACGGGTGGGTCGACACCGGTTCGTACATCGCCACGCTCCAGTACGCGGCGTGGGAGGCCGGCCTGGGCGCGTGCGCGCTCGGGTCGATCGGCATGCATGCGGACCTCATCCATCGCTACCTCGGCCTCGCCGACGACGTCGATGTGGTCGCCGGCATGGCTATCGGGCATCCCGACCACACCGCCCCGGGGAACTCCTACCGGACCGAAAGAGCTCCCCTGTCCGAGGTCGTCGTCCGCGTGGAATCCGTCAACGACTGACGTTTGGGGGTATGGCCGGTTCGAGGACCTGCGGTTCGGAGGTTCGCGGTTCGGAGGTTCGCACGTCGACGGTTCGTGGGTCAGCAGTTCGGAGTCTCGCGGATCGGCAGTTCAGAAGTCGGCGGGTCGACGGGTCGCGGAGCGTGAATCGAGCGCTCAGCCTCCGGGACCCGCACGCCGCCCCGCGGATGCACGGGCTGGTCTCCGCGAATGCACGGGCTGGTCTCCGCGAATGCACGCGCCGGCTTCCAGGCTGAAACCGCCCCCGGGATGCGACGGAAACTGCAGTTGGTCGGCGCGGCCTACGAAGATGCACCGGCAGAGCCCAGGTAAGTGCGACGGAAACTGCAGTTGACAGCGCAAACTGCTGGCCTGCGACGGAAACTGCGGTGGCGGGTCACATCCGGACGGCGCGCGGGGTCACCACCCTCGCCGCCTCAGTTCCGCAGGCGAAGGAGGTCACCTGCGGACCGCGCAGGAGGTCACGTCCGGGCCGCGCGTGGGACGGCCGCCATGGCGAGCACCCCGAGTACGGCGACCGCGGCGAACAGGTAGAAGCCCCACGGGTAGGCGATCCCCGCTGCGACGAGCGCTCCGGTGAGGAACGGCCCGACGATCGCGCCGAGCCGACCCACGCCGGCGGCCAGCCCGAGCGCCGTTCCGCGCACCTCGGCCGGGTACACCGATGACACGTAGGCGTAGACGAGGACCTGCGCGGAGAACACGAACGCCCCCGTGGCGAAGATCGCGAGGTGGAGCACCACCGGGTTCTCCATCCGCACGCTGAGCAGCGCGAGGAGCACCGCGGCCGCACCGAACCACAGGAGGACCATGGGTCGGGTGCCGTGCCGGTCCGCCGCCCGCCCGGCGACCACGAGTCCCACGACCGCGCCGAGGTTGAGGACGAGGAGCATGACGAGAGAAGCGGAGAGGCGGTATCCGGCTTCCTCCATGATCGTCGGCAGCCAGGTGTTGAGCCCGTAGACGAGGAGCAGGCCCATGAAGCTCGCCACCCACACCCCGATCGTCACGCGCGCGAACCCGCCGGAGAACAGTGAGCCGCGCGCAACCGCAGGGGCGGCAGCCGCAGGGGCGGAAGCTGCAGGGTCCCCCGCCGGGTGCGCAGCCGCGGGTCCGGAAGCAGCGGAACGCCCCGCCGGGTGTGCAGCAGCGGGCTCAGCCGCTGCACGCGATGCGGCGGCACCGGTCCCGCGGGCGGCGAGGAAGGCCGGGGACTCCGGCAGCCTGAGCCACAGCACCGGCAGGAGGAGGAAGCCGACGATCCCGCCGCCGAGGAACAGCAGCTGCCAGTCCGCGCCGGCGAGCACGGCGAGCAGCGCCGCGAGCACCGCTCCCGTGTGGTACCCGGTCATCGTCAGGGTCGTCGCCCGCGCGGTGCTCCCGGACCCGGAGTACTCGCCCACGTAGGTCAGCGCGGTCGGCAGGACCGCACCGAGCCCCACCCCGGCAAGCAGCCGGAACACCGCGAACCACAGCACGTTCGGTGCGAACGGCACGAGCACGGTGAAGATGCTGAAGACGACCACGCAGGTGAGGATCGCGACCCGGCGCCCCAGCCGGTCGGCGAGGAAGCCCACCCCGGCCGCACCCACACCCACGCCGACGAGGCTGAGCGTGGCGACCGCGGTCGCAGACTCAGCCGTGAAGCCCACGTGGCCGGTGGCGAGCAGCGTCGGGATGACCGCGCCGAGCACGACGAGGTCGAACCCCTCGAGCATGACGACGATCCAGCACAGGATCGCCGGCCAGCGGGAGGCGCGGGGGGACGCGGTCGCGGCCGAGGCGGCGCGCGGGGCGGCAGGAGTCATCGGGTCACAGCCCATTCCGTGGGGTCAGACGGTCGAGCGGCGCCGGGGTCGGTCCGCGGACCGAGCATACCGCCGCACCGCGGTCCCGGTGCGCCCATCGGGTCACCGGCCGACCGGCCCACCGGCGGCCCGTTCCCGGCCACTTGGCCGGACCGGGCTACCGAGATGCACGCGTTTCCTGCTGTGGCGCGCGAAACCTGTACAGGTTTCGCGCGCCACAGCAGTTCTCGATGGTGTCTCGCGGTGAGTGCCCGCGCGCTCAGTTTCGGCGGGCGATCACTCCTGCTTCGACGAGCCGGTCGATCTCCGCATCGTCCACGCCCGCGGCGCGGAGCACCTCGGCGGTGTGCTCACCGGTGGCCGGTGCGGCGGCGGGCCGCTCGAACGGCTCGCCGTCGGAATCCCCGCCGGCCCAGGTCGCACCGCCGACGGAGGCGAAGCGCGGGGCCACGCCCGGCTGCCGGACGCCGTCCTCGTCGCGGTAGAACACCGAGCGGGCGGTGTTGTGGACGTCGGCCTCCGCCTCGTCGAAGCTGAGGATCGGGAACACGCAGGCGTCCGTGCCGTCGAAGATCTCGACGAGCTCGTCGCGGGTGCGCGAGGCGATCGCCTCGGTGAAGGCCGTGCGGATCTGCGGCCAGGTCTCCTTCTTGCGGTAGTCGAAGGTGCCGAACTTGCCGGGCATCCGGTCCTCGATGCCGAGACCGTCGATGAACACCTTGAAGAACTGCGGCTCGATGCAGCCGACGGACACCCACTGCCCGTCCTTCGTCTCGTAGCGGTCGTAGAACGGCGCCCCGGAGTCGAGCATGTTCGTCCCGCGCCCCTCGGTCCAGGCGCCCTGGGCGGCGAAGCCGTGCATCATCGCCCACAGGAGGTTCGCGCCGTCGATCATCGCGGCGTCGATGACCGCCCCCTCGCCGCTCGTCTTCGCGCGCACGAGGGCGGCGAGCATGCCGATGGCGAGCACCATGCCGCCGCCGCCGAAGTCGCCGATGAGGTTCGCCGGGAACTGCGGTCCCTCGCTCTCGCGGCCGAGCTGGTGGAGGACGCCGGACGAGGCGATGTAGTTCATGTCGTGGCCGGCGACCTGCGAGCGCGGCCCGGTCTGGCCGTAGCCGGTGATCCGGCCGTAGACGAGTGCGGGGTTCTGCGCCATGAGCTCGGCGGGTCCCAGGCCGAGGCGCTCGGCGACGCCGGGTCGGAAGCCCTCGAGGCAGGCGTCGGCGGAGGCGACGAGCGTCTTGACGAGCGCCACGCCCTCGGGGTTCTTGAGGTCGACGACGATCGACTTCTTGCCGCGGTCGAGCACCGGGCTGTTGGGTGTGCCGAGCTCGCTCGGCCGCTGGAGGCGGATGACCTCCGCGCCGAGGTCGGCGAGGACGAGCGCGGCGAACGGACCGGGCCCGATGCCGCCGAAGTCGACGACGCGGAAGCCGGCGAGGGGCTTGAGAGCTCCGGTTGCCGCGGCGCCCGCCGGCGAGCCCTGCTGAGCGGTCGAGGTGGGATCTGAGGGTGTCACGATTCGTCCTTCCGACGATGATCACGGCGAGCGGATCACGCTCGCCCGGTCCGTCCGGATGCGGGACGCGCGACGATGCACGTCCCGCATTCAAAGCGGTTACCGAATGATTGATTAGCTTAAGATTAGATGTCCCGCGCTCGAGAGGCAATGATTCTCCCGGGGCGAATGCCGCCCGCGTGCTCGATCACCGAAAGGAACCTCCGTGTCCGAAGTCTTCATCCACCGTCCCGAGATCCGCTGGTCCGACCAGGACATCCTCGGCCACGTCAACAACGGCCGGATCGTCACCCTCATCGAGGAGGGCCGGATCAACTGGCTCGTCGGGATGCGCGGACGCGACTCGATCAGCGCCCCGAAGCTCGCGGTCCGGATGGAGCTCGACTACCGCAAGCCGGTGATGTACGGCCCGGAGCTCACACTCGAGCTCCGCATCGCGCGCGTGGGCAGCACGTCCTTCACCATCCACACGACGGGCATCCAGGAGGACGCGGTGGTGTTCGAGGCGCTCAACGTCATGGTCACCGTCGACCCGGAGACCATGCGCCCCACCCCGATCAGCGAGAAGGACAAGGACTACCTCCGCACCTACATGGCCGACGCGGACGACTGAGCCGCACCGCCCCGCGGCCGGACGGTGCGACAGGCGGGCGTCTCCTCGCCTCCCGGGCGCAGCCGAGGTCGCCCTCACGTGAGGGGGCTGCGCGGAAACGGGAGCAGCTCCTCCACTGCGGCACCGATGGTGAACACCGTGTCGTCGTCGAAGGGGTGCCCGACGATCTGCACGCTCGTCGGCACGCCGGTGGGGCCGACGCCGCTGGGCACCGCGAGAACCGGGCACCGGTTGGCGATGTTGAACGGAATCGTCATGTGCGCCTGCCAGTAGAAGTCGACCGGGCCGGCCGGGCGCTCGACGGCCTCGAGGTACGCATTGTCCGCCTCGAGCGCGGCGATCGCCGAGGTGGGGGTGAGGAGCGCATCGCACCCGGCCATCGCCTGCGCGATCTGCGCCTGCACCCGGGTCTCGATGTCGGCGGCCTCGAGCAGGCTGATCCGCTCCGCGAAGTCCCGCGTGTACTCGACGAACCTCTTGGAGTAGGGCTCGAGCAGATCGAGGTCACCGCCGCACACGCGCGTCATGTGCAGAGCGAGGAGATGGCCGTAGTGCGCGCTCGAGGCATCGGTGATGTCGTCGAGCGAGAGTCCGGGATCCACCTCGACGACCTCGGCCCCGGCATCCGCGAGCGCCCGGACGACAGCGCCGAAGCCGTCGAGGACCTCGGGATCGACGTCGTAGCAGCCGAGGTCGGGCGACACCGCGATCCGCATGCCCGCGACGCCGGCCGCACCGGCGAAGGCGGTCGGCAGGACGTGGGCCGGGGCGATCGTGGCGTGGTCGCCCGCATGGGGCCCGACGATGACGTTCGTCGCATGCGCGGTGTCGGCGACCGAGCGGGCGAGCACGTGATCCCCGCGGTACCAGTCGGTGCTCAGCGGCGCGAGCCCGGGGGTGCGGCCGTACGGGGACTTGAAGCCCGGCAGCCCGCCGAAGGCGGCCGGGATGCGTGTCGACCCGGCGATGTCCGAGGCGGTGGCGAGCGGACCGTAGCCGGCCGCGATCGCGGCCCCGGAACCGCCCGAGGACCCACCGGGGGTGTACGCGGGATTGAACGGGTTGCGAGTGACGCCCCATTCCGCGGTCTGCGTGAAGGTCGCGCACGAGAGCTCAGGCGTGGTGGTACGCGCGAACGGGATCGCACCGGCACCGCGGAGTCGCCCGACGATCGGATTGTCGGCCTGAGCGACCTGGCCGGCACGCGCACGTGAACCGCGGGTCGCCGAGCAGCCCTCGACGTCGTGCTGCTCCTTGACGAGCAGCGGCACCCCGAGCAGAGCGGGGAGGGGCTCGCCGTCCGCAGCCCCGGCATAGACCTCGGCGGCCCGGCGCGCCGCGGGTCCGGCCGACACCTCCATGACGTCCATCACGGCGTTGATCGATCCGTCGTGGGCACCGATCCGGGCGATGTGGTGGTCGAGGTACTCCACCGGGGAGAGCTCCCGGGACCGGAAGGCGGCGAGCACGTCGAGCAGGCTCATGTGGTGCAGTTCACTCATGCGACCAGTCTGCCACGGGCCTCTCAGTCCGACCCGATATCCTGGGGGGACGAGGGAGGCGGCGCGGTGCCGCACCGGCGGTCGGACCCGCCGGGGGACGGACGAGACACGAACACCGGCCTGACAGCGCACACCATGACACACGAGGACTCCGCACGCCGACGTGCGCGCCGGGCGACCCTGTTCCTCGACGTCGACGGGGTCCTCAACTCCTTCCCCGTCACCGGAGCGCGCTTCTACCGCGAACGGCGCCGGAAGGCCCATGCCTGGAACTACGAGCTCCACTACCGTCCGTCCGTCATCCGGCGCCTCGAGCGCCTCGTCGAGACCCGTCTGCTCGACCTCGTGTGGCTCTCGACCTGGTCCGACCGATGCACCACCGAGCTCGAACCGACCCTCGGATTCCGCGGCACGTACCCGGTCATCCCGATGCCCGACGACTCGTACAACCGCTTCGCCGGGGATCCCGCGAGCTGGTGGAAGGCGCACGCCGTCGAGGCCTGGCTCGCCGAGCACCCGGACGAGCGCGCCGTGTGGGTCGACGACGACCTCGCAGCCCCGGTGACCTACGCCTACTTCACCGAGACCTATCCGGACCGCCTCCTCCTCATCGCCCCGGAGTTCCGGCGGGGACTGACCTCCGAACATCTCCGGCGGATCCTCGCCTTCACGTATCCGCGGCCGAGGTCCGGGCCGGGCAGCACCCGGCTGCTGAGCACCCGCCGCACCCCTGCCCCCGGCACCGGCGTGAGACCCGAGCCGGCATCCTCCGCCGCGCGCACCGGCCGCTCCGGTTCCGCTGTCGTCGCACCCGAGGGCATCGGCCGCCGGGTCCACGGAAAGGACGAGTCATGACACGCCCCAGCACCCCGCTCGTCGGTTTCATCGACTCGGGCCTCGGCCTCGTCGATTTCGCCGACGCCTTCCACCGTCTCGTGCCGCACGCCGACCTCCTCCTCTCCATGGACCCCGACTGGATGCCCTACGGGGCGCTCGATGCCGCCGTGGTCGCGGAGCGGATCGTCGAGTCGGCCCAGGTGTTCAGCCCGTGGGAGCCCGATGCCGTCGTCATCGCGTGCAACACCGGGTCTGTCCACGGGCTCGCTCCGCTCCGCCGGACGCTCGAGCCCGGCACCCCGGTGATCGGCACCGTGCCGGCGATCAAGTCCGCCGCGGACGCCGGGGAGCCGTTCGCGGTCTGGGCCACCAAGGCCACCACTGCGAGCGAGTACCAGCGCGGTCTCATCGCGGAGTTCGCCGCCGACGCCGAGGTGCATCCGGTCGCGTGCGCCGGCCTCGCCGAGGCCATCGACTCCGCCGAGCTCGCCGCCGTCGACGCCGCGATCGATGCCGCGATCGCCGCCACCCCGGATCATGTCGAGTCGATCGTGCTCGGCTGCACCCACTACGGCCTCGTCGAGGACCGGATCCGCGCCCGGCGCCCGCACACCCGTGCGCTCTACGACTCACCGAACGCCGTCGCGCGCCAGACCGCACGGCGGCTGGGGCTCGATCCGGATGATCCCGCGCTCGCCGCGGGGCTCGGACGGGGCACCGAGGGACGGGTCCTCGCGACGTACATGTCCGGCCGGCGGGCCGCGCTGCCTGACACCCTCGACGCCTACCCCGCCGGACTGCGGCTGCGCCGGATCGAGGTGATCGGATGACTCCCCTCCCGCCGTCCGCACCGTTCGACCCGGCCGCCGCACTGCGCCGGATGCGCACGACGATCGTCATCCAGGGCGTGCTCTCGGTGCTCGCCGGGCTCGTCATGGCCGTGTGGCCGGACGTCGCGCTGCTCGTGCTCGTGCTCCTCCTCGCCGCGTGGCTCATCGCCGACGGACTCATCGCGATCGCCCGGTGGATCGGGGCCCGAGGCCGGTCGACGTCCTCCTGGCCGCTCCTCCGCGGCGGCCTCGCGCTCCTCATCGGCGTCATCGTGCTCCTCCTGCCGCGCGAGTCCGCCGGGGTCATCGCGGTCATCGCCGGGCTGTGGGCGCTGGCCCTCGGGACGCTCACGGTGTTCGGCGCTCTCACGCTGCGCCGCCTGGGCGGACCGCTGTGGTGGGGGCTCCTGCTCGTCGGCGGCCTCGGGGTCGTCGTCGGACTCGTCCTGCTGTTCGATCCGGCGGCAGGGATCGTGTCGGTGCTCTGGCTCGTCGCCGCATTCCTCATCCTCATGGGGATCGCCTCGATCGTCCTCGGCATCCGCGTGGGACGCGCGCTCGGCCCGGTCGCCGACGGCGAGCGGAGGTTCGGCCCGACCCTGGCCTTCGGCGGCCCGGGCTCGCCCGCCGCCCGCCCAGGCGGGTTCACAACCGACCCCTCGGATCCCGCCCGTCCCGGATGGATCCCCGGCAGCCTCGCCGATGACGAGGATCCGCCCAGCCGCCGAAAACGCAACGATCGCGATGATCGGGGCGATCAGGGTCCGCGGGACGATCGGGGTCCGCGCGGCGAGGGGTGATGACCGCACGCCGTACTGCGCGGTATCTGCCGAGCTGCGCGCTGTTGTGCGCGGATGGGCGGATACCGCGCAGTCGGGTGGATGAGCAGCCCGGCCAGAAGTGCCGTGCCCCCGCAGCCGAGGCGGCAGCCCAGCCGCATCGCGAGACGGAAGTTGACCACCGCTCCGCCGGCAGGCTTCAATCATCTGGTGACCACGCGACTTCTGGACCCGCTGTGCTGGCGGCGCCTCCACATCGACCTCATGCGCGTCACCACCGTCATCTGTTGACGGACTGAGCGCCCCGGAGCATCGACGCTCCCATGGGCGCCTGCGGTGCCTCACCGCTCCCGCCCCGGCCGGGTCCGGACCGTGTTCGAGCATGTTCGGACGACCGGAACCCCTGGCGCATCCGCACACCCCGGCCCACGGCCCCGGTGTCACCGACCGCCCTCCTCCCGCCACCGCGAGCGCACCCTGTCCGCCGGTCACCCCCGACCAGCCCCGAGGTGCACACCCGGTGCTCCAGCCACCAAGGACTCCCATGAACTCCTCCTCCCCCCGTTCGACGGACACCGCCGGCTCCCCGAGCTCGACGCAGTCGGCCATCCAGGATCGGATCGCGCAGCAGCGCGCCGGACGCCGCCGCGGCATGATCATCGCCGCGATCATCGCGGTGCTCGCCCTCGTGGCCGTCGGCGTCTTCGTCCTCACCCAGCGCTCGGGCGACTCCGCGGGTGCCGGTGGGGCAGGCGAGCTCACCAGGCTGCGGATCGGGGACACCGCGCAGAGCGACTACCAGGACGCCATCGTCGAGGTCGGGCGGGAGAACGGCCTCGACCTCGAGTTCATCAACTTCGACGACCCCTACCTGCCGAACACCGCTCTGCTCGAGGGCGAGGTCGACGCGAACGCGTTCCAGCACATCGCGTGGCTCAGCTCGTTCAACAGCGAGAACGACTCCGACATCACGCCGCTGTTCTCGACGAACATCTCCCAGTGGGGTCTGTACTCCTCCACCGTCGACGACGTCGAGGAGCTCCCGGACGGGGCGCGGATCGCGATGCCGGACGACCCGTCGAACTTTTCGCGCGCGCTCTTCATCCTGCAGAGCGCCGGACTGCTCGAGATCAGCGACGAGGAGGGCTTCTACCCCACCGAGGAGCAGATCACCGCGAACCCCAAGAACATCGAGTTCACCCGGCTCGCCCACGAATCCGTGCAGACCGCGTACGAGGACCCGTCCGTGGACGGCGTCGTCGTCGGCACCGATGACTTCGACCCCGCGCTCGGCATCACCGTCGACGATGCGCTCCAGGCCGAGGACCCCGAAGCGGCCTCCTCGGTCCCGTACACGATCATCGTCGCCACGATGCCCGACCGCGCCGAGGAGCCCGTGTGGGAGCAGCTCGAGGCGACGTACCGCGATCAGCGGGTCATCGATGCGTTCAACGAGGAGAAGCGCGGACAGGCGTCCTACGTCGAGCGGCCGCGCGAGGACCTGCTCGACGCGCTCGAGGAGCTCGACGGGGCCCGCGCATCGTGACCGATCGGATCGTGCTCACCGACGTCGCCAAGACGTTCGCCGGTCCGCAGGGCGGGGAGACCGCGGCCCTCGACGGGGTGAGCCTGAGCATCGCCGCCGGGGAGATCTTCGGACTCATCGGGCGCTCCGGGGCCGGCAAGTCGACGCTGCTGCGGATGATCAACGCGCTCGAGCGACCCACCTCGGGCACGGTCGAGGTCGACGGCGTCGACCTCGCCGGGGTCACCGGGGAGCGGCTGCGGCGCCTGCGCCACGGCATCGGGATGGTGTTCCAGCAGTTCAACCTCATGAACTCGCGCACGGTGTACGGCAACATCGCCGTGCCCCTGCAGCTCGCGGGGATGAAGGAGGCGCAGATCTCCGCCCGCGTGAGCGAGCTGCTCGACTTCGTGGGGCTCGGAGACAAGGCCTTCGTCAAGCCGCGGCAGCTGTCCGGCGGGCAGAAGCAGCGGGTGGGCATCGCGCGGGCGATCGCCAACCGGCCCTCGATCCTCCTGTCCGACGAGGCGACGAGCGCGCTCGACCCGCAGACCACCGGCGACATCGTCGACCTGCTGCGCTCGGTCAACGAGGAGTTCGGCATCACCATCGTCGTCGTCACGCACGAGATGGACGTCGTGAGCCGGCTCGCGGACCGGGTGGCGATCCTGTCGGCCGGGCGGGTCGTGGAGACCGGGGAGATCCAGCAGATCCTGTCCCGGCCCGCGCACCCGGTGACCGCGGGGCTCGTCGAGTCCTACACGCGGACCGCGCTCACCGAGGCGGAGAAGACGCAGCTGCGCGGCGAGTTCACCGACCACCGGATCTCGGTGACGGTCGACGACACCGTCGTCGGCACCCCGGTGCTGTCCCGGCTCGCGCGCGAGCACGCGGTGGACTTCTCGATCATCCAGGGCGGGGTGGCGCGCGTGAAGAACCACCCCTACGGCCAGCTCAGCCTCGCCCTCTACGGCGAGGACTGGGCGGTCGAGGCGTTCGTCGCCGAGCTCGGTGCGCAGGCGGAGGTGATCCGCTGGTGATCGACTTCGGAACCGTCGTCCCCAAGGTCGCCGATGCGCTCTTCGAGACGCTCTACATGGTCACTGCGGCGTTCCTCATCGCCGCCGTCGTCGGGCTCTCGCTCGGCATCTTCCTGTTCGCCACCCGGCCGGGCCAGATCCTCGGCAACCGGGCGGTCCACTTCGTCCTCAACTTCGTCGTCAACATCTTCCGCCCGATCCCGTTCATCATCCTGCTCGTCGCGCTCACCCCGGTGACGCGGGCGATCATCGGCACGAGCATCGGCCCGAGCGCGGCGATCCCGCCGCTCGCGATCGCCGGTGCGATGGGCATCGCGCGGGTCGCGGAGTCCAACCTCGTCGCCGTCGATCCCGGTGTCGTCGAGGCCGCCGAGGCGATGGGCGCCCGACCGCTCCACATCCTCTTCGGGTTCGTCGTGCGCGAGGCGTTCGGCCCGCTGCTCCTGTCGCTGACCTTCATCTCGATCGCGCTCATCGACGCCACGGCGGTCGCCGGGGCGGTGGGCGGCGGCGGTCTGGGCAACCTCGCGCTGACCTACGGCTACCAGCGGTTCGACTGGGCGGTGATGGCGCTCATCATCATCGTGCTCATCGTGCTGGTGCAGTGCGTCCAGTTCTTCGGGAACTGGATCGCGAAGAGATTCATCGACTAGGAGACCCATGTCCCACCCCGACAGCACCGCATCCACCGGCACCTCGCCCGCACGCACCCGGCTGCCCGGCGGCAGCTCCCTGCTCTCCGGCCTGCCGGGCCGGCAGGGGTTCGGGGACGCCAGCCTGATCCGGGTGGGCGAGGGCAGCATCAACCTCGGCGGCGGCAACCCGGACAGGTCCCTCCTCCCGGTCGACCTCTACCGCGAGGCCGTCCACGCCCTCATGGATTCCCCCGGGTACGGCGAGCGGCTGGGCTACGTGCCGGCGGCGGGCACGCCGTCGTTCCGGGCGCTCCTCGCCGAACGCGAGGGTGTGTCCCCGGACCGGATCATCGTCACCAGCGGCGGCATCAACGGCCTCGCACTCGCGGTGCTCGGCACCCTGGATCCAGGGGACACGATCGTCGTCGACGATCCGATCTTCCCGCTGTTCCTCCGCGTCCTCGACCTCGTGCCGGGCGTGCGGGTCGTGCCCGTCGGGGTGGAGGCCGACGGTCTCGACGTCGACGCGCTCGAGGCGCACCTCGCCGCCGGGGTGCGCCCGCAGGCGGTCTTCACCGTGCCGACCTTCCACAACCCCAACGGCGCGGTGCTGTCCGCCCAGAAGGCGCAGCGCCTCGCCGCGCTCGCCGAGCGCTGGGGGTTCATGGTGTTCGCCGACGACCCCTACCGGGAGCTCGCCTTCCCTGGGGCCGAGGTGCCCGCCGCCTCGTGGATCCGCGACAGCGAACACGTGATCGGGGTGAACACCTTCTCCAAGACCCTGGGGCCGGCGCTGCGGCTGGGGTACACCGTCGTCCCGTCGGCGCTCGCGGAGCAGTACGTCAAGCTCCGCAACCGGCTCGACGGGCAGGCGAGCGGGGTGCTCCAGGACATCGTCGAGCGGATCGTCGGCCGGCCGGAGTACGCACAGGCCAACGCCGCCGCGGGCGCGGTGTACGCGCAGAAGGCCCGGGCGCTGCTCGACGCGCTGCACCGCGAGCTGCCGGGTGCGCTCGACATCATCGAGCCGCAGGGCGGCTTCTTCCTGTGGGGCCGGTTCCGCGACCAGGAGGCCGACTTCGCGGCCCTGTTCGACGCCGCGCAGGACGAGGGACTCGTCTACCAGCGCGGTGAATGGTTCGGGGTGACCCCGACGGCCGGGGCGCGCGGTGCCGATGCGGGCGCGGGCGGTGCGGCTGACGCGGACGGTGTCGCTGGCGCGGGCGGTGTGGCTGGCGCGGCGGATCACGGCATCGGCGGGGATCCGGCGCGCACCCGCGGGGCCGTGCGCCTGACCTTCGCCGAGCTCGAAATCCCGACGCTCGAGGAGGGCGCCGCCCGCCTCGGCCGCGCCTGGCGCCGCATCCACGGCTGAGGACGCACGCGGCAACGCAGCCGGTCCTTCCGGGGGCCGGTCCGGGGCCGGTTCGGGCGCCGGTGCTTCCGAGGACGATTCCGTGCGACAGCACCGTTCCGCAGTCACCCCAGTGCGGTTACGGACGAGTATCCGCACTGAGGTGCACCGGGAACCGGCAGACCGCACAGGATCGCCCCGGGAACCAGCAGACCGCGCTGGGGTGCACCGGGAGCGCCGGCTTCCCGTACCCCAGCGGCAGAGAGCCGGGCACGCGCCCTCAGAACAGCTGGCGGAGGTTCGCCTTGGCGAGGTCGATGAGCTCGTCGCCGCGGCCGCTCATCACGGTGCGGATCGCGTAGAGCGCGAAGCCCTTGGCCTGCTCCGCCGTCACTCTCGGCGGCATCGACAGCTCCTGCTGCTCGGTGACGACGTCGAGCAGGGCGGGTCCGTCGTGGGCGAGGAACTCTTCCACGGCTGCCGGCAGGTCCTGCGCCGATTCGACGCGGATCCCGCGGATCCCGACCGCCTCGGCGACGCGGGCGAAGTCCGGGTTCTTCAGGTCCGTGCCGAAGTTGACGTAGCCGGCGGCCTTCATCTCGAGCTCGACGAAGTTGAGCGAGGAGTTGTTGTACACCACGGTCTTCACCGGCAGCTCGTTCTGGGTCAGGGTGATAAGCTCGCCGAGGAGCATCGCGAGTCCCCCGTCGCCGGCGAGCGCGATGACCTGCCGGTCCCGGTCGGTGGCCTGGACGCCGACGGCCTGCGACACCGCGTTCGCCATCGACCCGTGGGTGAACGACCCGATGAGCCGGCGGCGCCCGTTCATCGTGAGATAGCGGGCCGCCCACATCACCGGGGAGCCGACGTCGGGGAGGAACACCGCATCGTCCGCGGCCGCCTCGTCGATGAGCCGGGTGAGGTACTGCGGGTGGATGGTGCGCTTGGTCGGCCCGGCGAGCTCGTCGAGCTTCTTCCGGGTCTTCGCGTAGTGCTTGGTCATCGTGTCGAGGTGCTTGCTGCTCGTCTTGGCCGTGAGCCGGGGCAGCAGGGCCTCGATGGTCTCGGAGACCCCGCCGACGAGCGGGATGTCGACCGGGGTGCGCCGCCCGATCTGCTCCCCGCGGATGTCGACCTGCACGACCGTGGCGTCGCCCGGATAGAACTGCGGGTAGGGCAGGTCGGAGCCGAGGACCAGCAGCGTCTCCGCCTCCATCATCGCGCGGTAGCCCGAGGCGAAGCCGAGCAGCCCGGTCATCCCGACGTCGAAGTGGTTGTCGTACTCGACGTGCTCCTTGCCGCGCAGGGCGTGGACGATCGGCGCCTGCAGGGTCTCCGCGATCGCCAGCAGCTCCGCATGGGCACCGGCGGTGCCGGCTCCGGCGAGGATCGTCACGCGCGAGCACGTGTTGAGCGCCTCGGCGGCGAAGTCGAGCTGCGACTCGGCAGGGATGACGCGGGAGGGGTGGGCGGTGATCACCTCGGGTTCGGCGTCGAGCTGCGCCTGCAGGACGTCCCCGGAGACCACGAGCACGGCGACACCGCGCTTCTCGAGCGCCTCGCGCATGGCGATGCGGAGCAGCCGGGGCATCTGGTCGGCCCGGGTGACGTGCTCGACGTAGACGCTGCACTCGCGGAACAGGTCCTGCGGGTGGGTCTCCTGGAAGTACCCGGTGCCGATCTCGGAGCTCGGGATGTGCGCGGCGATCGCGAGGACCGGCACGCGCGAGCGCTGGGCGTCGAACAGGCCGTTGATGAGGTGGAGGTTGCCCGGCCCGCAGCTGCCCGCGCATACCGCGAGCCCGCCGGTCATCGCCGCCTCGGCCGAGGCGGCGAAGGCGGCCGCCTCCTCGTGCCTGACGTGGACCCAGCCGAGGCGGGGGGGGGGGCTTAGGGCATCGGTGAAGGCGTTGAGGGAGTCCCCGGGGAGGCCGTAGACGCGTTCCACGCCGCTCTCGGACAGGGTTTCGACGATGTTCTCGGACACGGTGGCCATGACGCGATCCTTCCGTGCACCGCGGAGGCGGCTGACCGCCGGGCGGTGCGGTGTCGGGTGTGATGCTGCATGATCGAGTCTATGCCCGGTGGGCGGCGCCGGATCCAGGCGCCGGGGCCCGTGGGGTGGAGGCCGGACACGGTATCGGGCTCAGCTGTAGGAAGGCTTCTGCACCCCGGTGACGGTGGTGAGGAGGAATACGGAGTCCTCCAGCGCGAGCACCGAATGGCGCTCGTGGGTGAGGATCCACAGCTCACCCGAGCCGAACTCGCCCTGGACATCGGCCTCGAGCTCGACGCGGATCCGACCCGTGAGCACCTGGATACTCGCTGCCGGCGGTGAGTTGTGGGCGGGCAGCCGAGTTCCTGCGGTCAGCGCGAGGATCGTCTGACGCAGCTCCCCGTCGTGGGCGATAAGTTCGGCACTCCGACCGCGTTCATCGGTGCGCGCGGTGTCGAGATGGGCGGCGGTGAGTGCGGTGAGGTCGGCCATGACTTCCCTTTCGGGGGATCGGGTGGGGTGCGGGGATCGCTGATCCTCAGCCTACGGGAGACCGGTCCCCGGTGCGGTCGGAGTGAGGACGACCGGCACCGCGGAGTACCCGCCGGTCGGTGCCTGCGACCGGACCGGGGCGGCCTCGTGATCGAGAGCGATCTCCGAGAAATGTGCTAGAAGCTCGGAGACAATCACCCGCAGTTCCATCGTCGCGAGCGCGCGGCCCGGGCACACGTGCGGCCCGGTCCCGTAGACGAGGTTGGCCGAGGAGTTCCCGGCCGGATCGAAGGCGTCTGGGTCAGCGAACAGCTCCTCGTCCCGGTTCGCTGATGTCCAGTCGAGCACGACCCGCGCCCCGACCGGCAGGTCAGCATCGCCGAGCTTCACCGGGCACGTGGTCACCCGCCGGTTGGACACGAAGGGGTCATCGATGCGGAGGATCTCGTCGAGGATGGCGTCGAACTCCGCCTCCGGCACCCCGCCGCGCAGCTGTGTCTGGATCTCCGGGTGCGCGGCGAGGAATTCGACGACGACACCGGTGCTCAGGGCAAGAGAGCCGAGGTCGCCGCCGGTCCAGTTGCGCAGCACGGACACGATCTCCTCGTCGCGCAGCGGACGGCCGAGTTCCGTGTCATGGATGAGCTCCGTGGTGACGTCGGCCGGTGCGCCCGCGCCCGCGGCCCGCCGCGGGCGGATCTCCGTGAGGATGATCGAATCGAAGTCGGCCGCCACCGCTGCGGTCTCCTCGGGACTGCCCGACTGGGTCGCGCGTCGGTTCTCCTCCATCCAGGCGAGCAGGCGCTCCTCCTGCGTCTCCGACCACCCGAGCCAGCGGATCTGGGCACGGACGGCGAACACCGCGCCGATGTCCCCGACCGCATCGCACCGGAGGACGGCCGGGCGTTTCTGTACGCCGGCTGCCAGCCCCGCGCACAGTTCGCGTGCTGTGGCGCGGACGTGGGGCTCGAGGTCCGCCACCCGCTCCGGGGTGAGATACCGGTCGACGAGCCGACGGACCGCGGTATGCGCGCTGCCGTCGAGACCGTTCGGGAGCTGCAGGTGGGCTGATACTGCTGAAGAGAAGACCTGTGGATCGCATGCTGCCGCCACCACATCGGTGTGCCGGAGCAGCACGGACATGCCGTTCGCTGCACGTGCGACGCGCACCCCACCCCGGCGCAACGCATCCGTGACAGCACGCGGGTCCGTGCCGTCCTGAGTCGTATCGGGCAGTCGGCCGCCGTGCTCAGAAATCGATCTTCTCCCAGCCCCGGCGCTGCGGCTGCCGGATCTCGTCCTTCGACCGGTACACGATGTACGGTCGGGTGACGTAACCCAGCGGCACGGTGAACACGTGGACCAGCCGGGTGAAGGGCCACAGCGCGAACAGCAGGATCGCCGCCATGACGTGCACCTGGAATCCGGGAGGGGCTGCCGCCATGAGGCCGGCGTCGGGCTGGAAGGCCCAGAACTGCCGGAACCACACTGAGATCCCCTCGCGGTAGTCGTAGTGGCCGAGCGCGGACTCGACGATCGTCGAGTACGTGCCGGCGAGGATGACGAGGGCGAGCATGAAGTACATGAGCTTGTCGAGCTTGGTCGTCGCCCCGAACACCCGCTTATTCGTGCGCCGGCGGAAGATCAGAATCGCGAGTCCGCCCACCGTCGCGATCGCGGCGCCCAGGCCGATGGTGATCGCCATGAAGTGGTAGCGGGCGTCGGTGATGCCTACCGCTTCGGTCCAAGACTTGGGGATCCCCAGGCCCACCGCGTGCCCGAAGAACACCGCGATGATCCCGTAGTGGAACATCGGGGAGGCGATCCGCAGGAGCTTCGACTCGTAGATCTGGCTCGAGCGCGTGGTCCAGCCGAACCGGTCGTAGCGGTAGCGCCAGATGTGACCGAGGATGAAGACCGCGAGGGCCAGGTACGGGATGATGATCCACAGCAGGGTGTCGAGAGCGGATGGCGAACTCATGGCTGCAGGCCTTTCACGTCACTGAGCGGGATGAATGCGGGTTGGGCACCGGATCCCGGGGCAGCGGAGAAGCCCCCCGCCACCGGGCCGCACGACCCCTGCCCCGGAGCCTCGGGGGCCGAGCTGTAGGGCTCCGGCGCCCCGGACGAGGCCGCCGCCGTGGCGTACGGGGTCATGTCCGCCGGGGGCATATCGGCCGAGCCGTCCCCGTAGCCGGCGAGCCCGACGAGTTCCTCCTCGGGTCCTTCGGCCGCGAGCCGCTGAACGGCGTGGATGTCATCGCCGTCGAGGGCCGGCAGGGTGGCGCAGACTGCGCGCAGCACCCCGGCCCATGGGGAATCGATGTCGATGAGGTGGAGCCGCAGGAGCTCGATGCCGGCCCGGTTGGCCAGGAGGATCGATGCGCCGCGGTGCACGTCGTGCGCCGCCCCGAACTCGAGGACGTAGGCGAGGTGGTCGGGGAGCTCGTCCTCGGACACCTCGAGCGCGGCTTCCCGGTAGGCGTTCTTGATGTCGAGCAGCGCCATTCCCCGCTTGCGGGTGTCGCCGTTGGCGAAGTACGTGAGGTAGAGGCAGCCGCGGCGGCGCGTGTCGAAGGTCTCGACGTACTCGGCGCAGATCTCCACCGGATCGCCCGACCGCAACCGCTCGACGACTGCCAGAAGGTCGGTGGCGACCCCCTCCGGCAGACCGGCGGCGACCTCCGCGATGACGTCGAGGCGCTCGTGCACCTCGGCACCGGGGTACCCGATGAGCCATGAGGCGCACATCCAGACCGCACGCACCTCGTCGTCGGTGAGCGGCACCTGGGTCTCGAGCGAACCCGCGGCCGCACGCTGCGATTTCTCCCGCCATTTCTTCCCGAACTTCAGGGGCACCCACATGTCAGGCTCCCTGCGGGCGCGGGAACAGGCCCTCGGGCCTGCCCGAACCGTTCCAGTTGAGGAGGTTGATCCGGCCCTTGAGCCGCGAACGGCCCGGGTCGTCGTACTTGATGCCGTCGCCCTGCAGTCCGGGGATGTCCTCCATGCCGGGCCCACCGTCGAAGTTGAGCGGGCAGTCGGAGCCGATCCCCTCGAGGCTGTGCGCCTGCTCGGAGTGCCCCGCCGGGATGACGTAGCGCTCGTCGTACTTGGCGAGCGCGAGGAGCCGGTACATCTCCTCCATCGTCTCGCCGTCCATCCCCACGGAGTGCGGGATCGCTTCGTTCCCCTCGGAGCCGAGGTTGATGTCGCGCATGTACGAGCGCATCGCCGCCATCCGCCGGAGCACATCCGACACGATGTCGACGTCGCCGGCGGTGAAGAGGTTCGCGAGGTACTCGATCGGGATCCGCAGCTCCTCGATCGCGGCGAACAGGTTGATCGAGTCCTCCGCGTCGTAGCCCGTGCCCTTGACCACGTCGACCACCGGCGACAGCGGCGGGATGTACCAGACCATCGGCATTGTCCGGTACTCCGGGTGCAGCGGGAGCGCGACCTGGTACTCCTTGATGAGCTTGTAGATCGGCGAGCGCTGGGCCCCCATGATCCAGTCGTAGGGGATCCCGGCGTGCTCGGCAGCCTCCATCACCTCGGGGTCGAACGGGTCGAGGATGAGATCGCGCTGCGCGGCGTAGAGGTCCTTGTCGTCGGGCACCGAGGCCGCGGCCGTCACCTGATCCGCGTCATAAAGGACGAGGCCGATGTAGCGCAGGCGCCCCACGCAGGTCTCCGCGCACACGGTCGGTTCGCCGTTCTCGATCCGCGGGTAGCAGAACGTGCATTTCTCGGCTTTGCCGGTCTTGTGGTTGAAGTAGATCTTCTTGTACGGGCAGCCGGACACGCACATCCGCCAGCCCCGGCAGCGCTCCTGGTCGACGAGCACGATGCCGTCCTCCTCGCGCTTGTAGATCGCACCGGAGGGGCAGGAGGCGACGCAGGACGGGTTGAGGCAGTGCTCGCAGATGCGCGGGAGGTAGAACATGAAGGTGTCCTCGAACTCGAGCTTGACCTTCTCCTCGATGCCCTTGAGCATCGGGTCCTTGTCCTTGTTCGCATAGGTGCCGCCGAGGTCGTCGTCCCAGTTGCCCGACCACTGGATGTCCATCCGTTTGCCGGTGAGCAGGGACTTGGGCGGGGCGGTCGGGATGTGCTGTTGCTCGGGGGCGTTGAGGAGGTTGTCGTACTCGTAGCTCCACGGCTCGTAGTAGTCCTCGATGCCCGGCATCTTCGGATTGGAGAAGATGCTCGCGAGCTTGCTGAACTTGCCGCCGCCCTTGAGCTTGAGCTTGCCCGAACTGCTGAGCGCCCAGCCGCCCTTCCACTTATCCTGGTCCTCGTAACCGCGCGGGTAGCCCTGACCGGGCCGCGTCTCGACGTTGTTGAACCAGATGTACTCGGTGCCCTTGCGGTTCGTCCACGCCTGCTTGCAGGTGACCGAACACGTGTGGCAACCGATGCACTTGTCGAGGTTCATCACCATCGCCATCTGCGCCATGATTCTCACTGCCATGCCTCCTGTCAGTACTCGACGTTCTGGTCGGTGCGCCGGCGGATCACAGTGACCTCGTCGCGCTGGTTGCCGGTCGGTCCGTAGTAGTTGAACGCGAACGACAGCTGGCCGTACCCGCCCACGAGGTGGGTGGGTTTGATCATGATCCGGGTGAGCGAGTTGTGGATGCCGCCGCGCTGGCCGGTGGTCTCCGACAGCGGCACATTCACCGTGCGCTCCTGTGCGTGATGCATGAATGCCGTGCCCTTGGGCATCCGATGCGACACGATCGCGCGCGCCGCCACGGCCCCGTTGCGGTTGACCGCCTCGATCCAGTCGTTGTCGGCGATCCCCACCGCCTCGGCGTCCTCGACGCTCATCCAGATGGTCTGGCCGCCGCGGCCCAGGGACATCATGAAGAAGTTCTCCTGGTACATCGAGTGGATCGCCCACTTGTTGTGCGGGGTGAGGTATCGCACCGTGATCGAAGTGCCGTCAGTGTCGCCGATCATGGGCTCGCCGAACAGCGCATTCATGTCGAGCGGGGGCCGGAACACCGGCAGGCTGTCGCCCATCTCCTGGAACCAGTCGTGGTCGATATAGAAGTGGTAACGCCCGGTCAGGGTGTGCCACGGCTTGAGCCGTTCGACGTTGATGGTGAATGGCGAGTAGCGCCGTCCACCGGTCTCCGAGCCGGACCACTCCGGCGAGGTGATCACCGGTACCGGGGCGGCCTTGGCATCGGCGAAGGACACCTGCTTGCCCTCGTGCTCCGAGGACAGGTCGGCGAGTTTCTGTCCAGTGCGCTTCTCGAGCGTGTGGAATCCCTCGGTGGCCATCAGCCCGTTCGTCGTGCCCGACAGTCCGAGGATGTAGTCTGCGGCCTTCCGGTCGGTGTCGAGCTTGGGCTGGCCCTTCGCGACTCCGCGGCTGACGACCCCGTTGAGCCGCCGCAGCCGTTCGACGTGGTGGTCGACGTCGAACTTGATCCCGCGGGCGTTCATGCCCTGGGACTCGAGCAGCGGGCCGATCGAGGTGTACTTGTCGTGGATCGTCGTGTAGTCGCGCTCGACCTCGACGAGCTTGGGCATCGTCTTCCCTGGGATCGGCTCGCACTCCCCGAACTTCCAGTCGAGCACCCGGCCGTGCGGAGTGTTGACCTCGTCCGGCGAGTCGTGCTGGAGCGGGACGGCGACGATGTCCTTCCGGGTGCCGAGATGGGTGCGGGAGAGCTCGGAGAACTTCTTCGCGATCGCCGCCCAGGTGTCCCAGTCGGTGCGCGACTGCCACGGTGTTGCGATCGCGGGGTTGAAGGTGTTGACGAAGGGGTGCATATCCGTCGTCGACAGGTCGTGCTTCTCGTACCACGTGGCCGCCGGGAGTACGACGTCGCTGTGGAGCGTCGTCGTCGTCATCCGGAAGTCGAGGGTGAGGAGCAGGTCGATCTTGCCGATCGGCGCCTCCTCGCGCCATCTCACATCGCGCGGCCGGGCCGCCGGTGGGGTCTCCTCGGCGGACACGGTGTTGTCGACCCCAAGGAGATGCTTGAGGAAGTACTGGTCGCCCTTGGCCGAGGAGCCCAGCGTGTTCGCCCGCCACATCGACCATATTCGCGGGTAGTTGTTCGACGCGTCCGGGTCCTCGACGGCGAAGTTGATCGCCCCGTCCTTGAGGCGGTCCACGAGGTAGTCCGCGCTGCCCTGCCCGGTCGCCGCTGCCTCGTCGGTGATGTCGAGAGGGTTCCGGTCGAAGGTCGGGAAGTACGGCTGCCAGCCCAGGCGGGTGGCCTGGGCCACCGCGTCGGCCGTCGCCATCCCGGCGAAGCGGCCCTGGCCGGCACGGGCACTGAGCTTGTCCGCGCCGAACTGATCGTAACGCCACTGGTTGGAGTGCATATACCAGTAGGTCGTCTGCGTCATCTGGCGCGGCGGGCGCGCCCAGTCGAGCGCGTTGGCGAGGTGGAGCCAGCCGGTGAAGGGACGGATCTTCTCCTGCCCGACGTAGTGCGCCCAGCCGCCGCCGTTGACGCCCTGCGTGCCGCACAGAGTGGTGAGGGTGAGGAAGGTCCGATAGGTCTGATCCGAGTGGAACCAGTGATTGGTGCCGGCGCCCATGATGATCATCGAACGGCCCTTCGAGTCCCGCGCGTTCTGTGCGAACTCGCGGGCGATCCGAGCGGCGGCCTGTCCGGGCACACCGGTGATGCGCTCCTGCCAGGCCGGGGTGTTGGGGCTGGAGGCATCGTCGTAACCGGTGGGCCAGTGCCCCGGCAGACCGGGACGACCCACCCCGTACTCGGCGAGAAGGAGGTCGAACACTGTGGTGACGAGCCGGTCGCCGACGCGCCGGACGGGAACCCCGCGCTGCACGGTATCGATCTCGCCCTGCGCGGAGGTGTCGAAGCGCGGCAGGCTGATCGTCACCGTGTCGTCGGCGGTATCGATGAGGCTGAGTGCGGGCCGGATGTCCCCGAGATCGAGGTTCCAGCGGCCCACCCCGTCCTCGGCGTAGCGGTGGCCGAGGGTGCCGTTGGGGATCATGGGGCCATCGGTGGCGGAGTCCCAGAGGGCGGGCTTGAAGTCGGCGTGCTCGGTGTCCGCCTCCGGGGTCGCAGCCGGGCCGAGGTCGGAAGCGACGACGAACTTGCCGGGCCGGTAGGTGCCGTCCTCGCACGCGTCTAGCTCGACGACGAATGGCAGATCGGTGTAACGGCGGACGTAGTCGTCGAAGTACTCCGTCGTCGAGTCGACGAAGAACTCCTTGAGGATGACGTGGCCCATTGACATCGCGAGCGCCCCGTCGGTGCCGGTGGCCGGTGCCAGCCATTCGTCGGCGAACTTGACGTTCTCCGCATAGTCCGGGGCGATCGAGATGACCTTCTGACCGCGGTAGCGGGCCTCGGCCATCCAGTGGGCGTCCGGGGTGCGGGTCAGCGGCACGTTCGAGCCCCACATCATGAGGTAACTCGAGTTCCACCAGTCACCGGACTCCGGGACGTCGGTCTGGTCCCCGAACACCTGCGGGGAGGCCGGCGGGAGGTCGGCGTACCAGTCGTAGAAGGAGAGCATCGAGCCTCCGATGAGCTGGTGGAAGCGGGCTCCGGAGGAGAACGACACCGGGCTCATCGCTGGGATCGGGGAGAAGCCGGTGGCCCGGTCCGGTCCGACGTACTTGACGGTGTAGACGTAGGCGGCGGCGGCGATCTCGACGGCTTCGTCCCAGGTGGCGCGCACGAGCCCGCCCTTGCCGCGCACCGACTTGTAGCGGCGCGACTTCTCCGGGTCCTCGACGATCGACTTCCAGGCGAGCACCGGGTCCCCGCCGTGCTCGCGCTTGGCCTCGCGGAACATCCGCATGAGCGCGCCGCGCACATAGGGGTAGCGCACCCGGGTGGGCGAATACGTGTACCAGGAGAAGGATGCGCCGCGGGGGCAGCCGCGCGGCTCGTACTCGGGCATGTCCGGCCCGGCGCTCGGGTAGTCCGTGGCCTGGGACTCCCAGGTGATGAGCCCATCCTTGACGTAGACCTGCCAGGAGCAGGAGCCGGTGCAGTTGACGCCGTGGGTAGAGCGCACGACCTTGTCGTGCGCCCAGCGGTTGCGATAGAACGAGTCGCCGTGCCGCCCGCCGGCATGGTGGATCTCGCGATTGTCCTCGGAGACGTCGGCACGACGGCTGAAGAATTTCCGAGTCCCGATGAGCGCGTCCATGAGCGGGTTGTCGATCCCGCCGGTGCGCGGTGCGGATGTGCGGTCGTCGATGGTCATGCCTGTACCTCCTGCGGATCGGTCTGCGGTCGAGCGGATCGTGTCCCGGTCATGGTTCCACCGTTTCGGCGGCGGTCCTGCGTCGCGCGTCGCGGCTTACCCACAGGCTGATGAGCAGAGCGATGACGGTGCACAGCGCAAGAAGCACGAGCCCGAAGCTGTAGGTCCCCTGAGCCGCCCACAGGGAGCCGAGGAGGAGCGGTGGGACGAAGCCGCCGAGCCCGCCGGCGGCACCGACGAAGCCGGTGATCGACCCCACCTTGGCGGGGTCGCTCGTCTGCGCGATGAGCGCGAAGGTCGCGCCGGATCCGAGTCCCAGGCCGATCGCCATGACGAGGAAGCAGCCGGTGCCGATGGGCATGAGCGGCGGGTCGAACACGAGAATCACCGCGCACAGGATGACGAGGCCGTAAGCGATCACGAGCGTGGTGACCGCACCGATCCGGTCGGACAGGATGCCGCCGACCGGCCGCATGACCACCGCGGCGATGACGAATCCGGCCATCCGCAGCGAGGCATCGCTCGCCTCGAGGCCGTAGGCGTTGATGAGGTACGTGGGCAGGTAGACGGAGAACGCGACGTAGCCGCCGAACGATAGGGCGTAGAGGTAGCAGGCCTGCCAGGTGAGCTTGATCCGTGCGGTGTCCGCGAGCTGCGCGACGAGGTTCTTGCGCGAGGGCGACCAGTCGGGGGAGTTGCGCATGAGGAGGTAGGCGACGATCGCGTAGACGAGCAGGACCGCTGCGGCGATGATGAACGGCAGCCTCTCCCCCACGGTGTAGAGCGGCACTGTGGTGAACGCGGCGATCGCGGTGCCGCCCATGCCCATGCCGTAGATGCCGATTGCGGAGCCGCGGCTCTCCTTGGGGAACCACGAGTTGACGTAGGGGACGCCGATCGCGAACGAGGTGCCGGCGACGCCGAGGAAGAATCCGCCGACGATGAGCGTGACGTAGGTGTACTGGCCGACAAAGCCGATGAACAGCACCGGGACGATGGTGATGAGCGAGACGAGCGGCATCATCAGCCGGCCGCCGAACCGGTCGGTCAGCGCACCGACGAGGATCCGGCCGAGCGAACCGACGAGCACCGGGATCGCGACGATGAGGGCCGCGTCATCGGCCAGGCCGCGATCGACGAAGATCGGGCCGAGGGGGCTGATGAGCGACCAGGCCCAGAAGTTCACGGCGAAGCCCAGCGTGGCGAGGATGAGCGCGGTGGTGCGCTGTCCGCTGGTGACGATCGATGGGGCCGTCTGCGACATTCCGATCTCCTAGTCCTCACGGAGAGTGGGTGCAACCGTGCATGGATTCACATGGTCTTCCCAGATACCCCGCACTGAACCACAGCCGGGGGGCGGCCACAAGGGTGCAGGGGCGTGCGGAAGGTGAACAGTATCCTCCGCATCCGTCCAGGTCATCGTTCTCACCCGGGAACTCGCGGATGGTGGGCATTCGGGAGATCGGCGGACGGGTGGGCGCTTTCGGTGCCGATCGCTCTCGGAACCGGGATTCCTCACATCTCTGTGTTCTAAGTCACCCGCCCCGTTCGGCGACCGCACCCCGGAACGGCCCGGTGGGGTCTCGGACCTCAGAGGTCGATGCGCATCCCGGGTTCGATTCGTCGCGCCCAGGCCTCGATGCCGCCGGCGACGTCGTGAACGACGTACCCGCGGGCACTGAGCGCGGCGGCCGCGCGCGCGGACCGGGCACCGGAGCGGCAGTGGACGAACACCTCGGCCCCGCTGGGCGTCGGCAGGTCCTCCCCGGCGAGGATCCGGTCGAGCGGCACGAGGCGCGCGCCGGGGATCGCGGCCGCCGCGTGCTCGCCCGGTTCGCGCACGTCGAGGAGCGCGAAGTCGCGGGCCCCGGCATCCCGCTCCCCGAGTGCTGCGGCGAGCTGCTCGACGGTCACGAGGGAGCGGATCCCGGCGCCGACCTCGGCCGCGGCGGCAGGCCGGTGGACGTCGGGGTTCGCGGCGAGCGGCACGGGCTCCCAGGTTCCGGTGCGCATGTCGTGGACGAGGACGGTGCCGATGAGCGGTGTGCCGTACCCGAGGACGAGCTTGATCACCTCGGCGGCCATCGCGACGCCGAGGACGCCGGGCACCACGCCGAGCACGCCGCCCTCCGCGCAGGACGGCACGCTGCCCGGCGCGGGGACGTCGGGGTAGAGGTCCCGGTAGACGGGGCCGCGTCGGGCGTCGAACACGCTGAGCTGCCCGCCCGCGCCGAGCACCGCGCCCCACACATGCGGGATCCCGAGGACGGTGCAGGCGTCGGATACGAGGTAGCGGGTCTCGAAGTTGTCGGAGCCGTCGAGCACGATGTCGTAGCCGTCCAGCACGTCGAGCACGGTGTCCCGGCTCAGGCGCTCACGGTGGGTGGCGACGGTGATCTCGGGGTTGAGAGCGGTGAGCGCACGGGCGGCGGAGTCGACCTTGGGCCGGCCGATGTCGGCGGTCCGGTGGATGATCTGCCGGTGGAGGTTGCTCAGGTCGACGGTGTCGTCGTCGACGATGCCGAGCGTGCCGATCCCGGCGCCGGCGAGGTAGAGGGCCGCCGGGGCACCGAGGCCGCCCGCCCCGATGCACAGGACGCGGGCGACCCTCAGGCGCTCCTGGCCCTCGGGCCCGACGCCGGGGACGGAGATCTGCCGGTCGTAGCGCCCGGGGCCGGTTGCTGGGCCGGGGCCCGGGTGCTCGTGCGGACCGGCCGCTGACCCGGGGCCGGTCATGCGAGGCCGACCCACGAGTGGTCGCCGCCGGCGTAGTCCTGGCGCTTCCAGATCGGCACCTCGGCCTTGATCGCGTCGACGAGGGCGGCGCAGCACGCGAAGGCCTCCGCCCGGTGCGCCGAGGCCACGGCGACGACGAGCGCGTCCTCGCCGACGTGCAGCGGACCGATCCGGTGTGCGGCGTCGACGCGCACCCCGGGATGCTCCGTAGCGACCCGGGCGACGACCTCGGCGATGATCGCTGCGGCGTCCGGATGGGCTGTGTAGTCGAGGGCGACGACGTCGGTGCGGCCCTCGTCGTGGTTGCGGATGACACCGGAGAACACGACGGCGGCACCCGTCTCCGCGGTCGTCACCGCGGCCTGCGCCGCACGCAGGTCGAGGGGATCGGTGGTGATGCGGGCGGCGACGTACGGTGCCGGGGTGTTCTCACCGGGCCTCGCGGTCGCCTCGGGCGGGGCCGGGTCGGACGCCGACGGGTCGGCAGGGTGCGCACATGGCTGGGTCGGATGCTCGGTCATGCCCGGTTCCCGTGATCGCGGATGTCCTCGATCTGGGCCTGGATGTGGGGCAGGAGCGGGTCGAGCACCGCGATCCCGTCGCGCACGCCGCCGGAGGACCCGGGCAGGGTGACGATGAATGTCCGATCCCGTACACCTGCGACTCCGCGACTGACGACGGCTGTGGGCGTGTGAGCGAGCCCCGCACCCCACAGGGCGTGCATGATGCCCGGCACGGGGTAGTCGAAGAACGGTTCGGTGAGCTGCGGTGTCCGGTCGTCGGGGTTGAGTCCGGTGCCGCCGCTGGTGATGACGATGCGCGGCCGCTCTGTCGGCGGGCACTCTTCGAGGAGGGCGCGGAGCGCTTGGGCCACGGGTTCGCCGTCGGCGACGACGATCGGTGCCGGGCAGTCGTAGCCGCGCCCGGTGAGCCAGTCCACGAGGAGGGGACCGGACCGGTCCTCCGCCTCGCCCGCCGCGGCGGACGTCGAGGCGACGACGACGGCGGCGGTCCGCCCGGCGCCGAACTGCGGATCAGTCGAAGTGCGCACGCGTGCTCCTGTCCCCGGGGTCATGCTCCCCATCGTAGGGGTCATCACAGATCCACGACCTCGACCGCGGTTCCGGCGGGCCGCGGTTCGGGGCCGGCCGGGACGAGAACGAGCACCTCGGCGCGGGCCGCCTCGGCGAGGAGGTGGGAGCTCGTGCCGGGCAGCACGGCCACGCGGCCCGGCGCCTCGGGCACGCGGGTGCCGCGGCGGACCTGCGTCCTGTCGACCAGCGGGGTCACCGCGTCCTCCAGCTGGGCCTGCCGGGCGTGCGGTGCAGAGGTGCCCCATACCTCGGCGAGGGCGGGTGCGAGGAGCAGCACGGCGCTAACCCAGGTGCTCACCGGGTTGCCGGGCAGGCACACGATCGGGGTGCCTCCGCGGAGGACGCCCAGGCCCTGCGGTCCGCCCGGCTGCATCGCGACGGATCCGAACCCCACGTCCGGCTCCGCGGCGAGCGCGGAGCGCACGACCTCGAACCGGCCGGCACTGATCCCGCCGGAGGTGACGACGAGGTCGGGGTCGTGGGCAGCGAGGTCCGCGCGCAGTCCGCTGAGGAAGGCGTGCGGAGCGTCGGCGACGAGACGGGTGGCGCACACCTCGGCACCGAGCCCGGTGAGGGCGACATGGAGGAGTGCGGTGTTCGCGTCGTAGATCCGACCGGCGGGCAGCGGCTGCCCGGGCGGGACGACCTCGTCACCGCCGGTGCACACGAGGACCCGCGGCCGGGCGCGGACAGCGACCTCGGTGCGGCCCAGAGCGGCGAGCACGCCGAGCGCGGCAGCGCCCAGCCGGGTGCCGGCGGTGAGCACGGTGTCCCCGGCGGCGACGTCGCTGCCGGCCGGGCGGACGAACCGGCCGGGAGCCGAGGCGGGCAGTCCGACCTCCGTGACGTCGAAGCGGGCGTCGTCGGTGTCCTCGACGGGTACGACGGTGTCCGCCCCGGATGGCACCGGGGCGCCGGTCATGATCGGCACGGCAGTGCCGGCGGCCAGCGGCGCGGGGACGTGGCCTGCGGCGATGGTCGCGGCGACCGGGAGGCGGCCCGGGGTGTGGGCGGAGGCGGCGGCGAACCCGTCCATCTGGGAGTTGTCGAAGGGCGGCAGCGCGATGTCGGCGATGGCGTCCTCCGCGAGGGAGCGGTGCAGTGCGACGGTGAGCGGCACGGTCTCGGTGCGCGGGGTGCGGACGACGAGTGCCGTGTGGATCGCCGCGCGGTGGGTGTCCAGGCTGCGCGGGGCGTCCCAGGAGGGCGGCTCGTATCGGCGCGACGGCTGGAGCGGTGGCTGCAGGGAGCCTCGGGCGGACCGCCGGGCCGGCCGGGTTTCGCGGACGGCGGCCGGATCCGGCACGTCCCTCGGGTGCGTCTGTCCCATGCCCTCATCCTAGTCCGCGGGCACGCCTCAGGAGCATGATCGCCCGGCGCCGGGAAATCTCGCCCCCTGTACTTCCGTCCTCCGCTCTGTAGACTTGCTGGCATGTCGGTACGACTGGGAACCCCGCGCCTGCGTGAGCAGGCCAACCTCCCCGAGCAGGCCGCGCGCGCGGTCAGCGCGGAGCTCGCGCAGCGCGCCGGCGATGCCCCGGAGACCGGTCCGCTGCGCGACAGCTTCGGGCGTTCGGGCGAGGATCTGCGGATCTCGCTCACCGACAAGTGCAATCTGCGTTGCACGTACTGCATGCCGGCCGAGGGCATGCAGTGGATGCCGCAGTCCGCGCTCCTCTCCCCCGAGGAGATCCTCCGCCTCGTGACGATCGGCGTCCGCGACCTCGGGGTGCGCGAGCTGCGTCTCACCGGCGGGGAGCCGCTCATCCGCCGCGACCTCGAGGAGATCATCGGGCTCGTCCACGCCCGCCATCCCGAGCTCCCGGTGTCGATCACGACGAACGGCATCGGTCTGGCCGAACGGGCCGCCGGCCTTGCCGCCGCGGGCCTGAGGCGCATCAACGTCTCGCTCGACACGATCGACGCGGAGACCTACCGGCGGCTCGCCCGCCGCGACCGCCTGCAGCAGGTGCTCGACGGGATCTCCGCCGCCGTGGCCGCGGGGCTGGCCCCGGTGAAGATCAACGCCGTCCTCATGCGCGGCGTCAACGACGACCAGGCCGCCGACCTCCTCGACTTCGCGCTCGCCCACGACCTCGAGCTCCGCTTCATCGAGCAGATGCCGCTCGACGGCGACCACGGGTGGACGCGGGAGGCGATGGTCACCGCCGCCGAGGTGCGCGCCGCCCTGGCCGCCCGGTACCGACTCGAACCCGACGAGGAGCCGCGCGGCGGTGCTCCGGCCGAACGGTTCGTCGTGCGCGCACCGGACGGCGAGCGGCTGGGCCGGGTGGGGATCATCGCCTCGGTCACGGAACCGTTCTGCGGGGCGTGCACCCGCACCCGGATCACCGCGGAGGGCACCATCCGCTCCTGCCTGTTCTCGCACGAGGAGTTCGACCTGCGCTCGCTGCTGCGCGCGGGCCGGACGGATGCGGAGATCGGCCGCGCCTGGCGGCAGGCGATGTGGCTCAAGCCCCGCGCCCACGGCATGGACCACGCCGGCCTCGACAGCGAGGACTACGTCCAGCCCGAGCGCTCGATGAGCGAGATCGGGGGCTGAGATGACCGCTGAGACGATCACCGTCCGCTACTTCGCCGCGGCCCGCGCGGCCGCCGCCTGCACGCAGGAGGAGCTCGCTCTCGAGGAGCTACCCGCTGCCGTGCCGCTCGACCGGGACGCGTTCGTCCGCGTGCTCGCCGAGCGCCATCCCACCCCGCCGGACGGTGAGCCGGCGCTCGGCGATGTCCTCGCCCAGAGCAGCCTGCTCGTCAGCGGGGTCGCGATGCGCCCGGGCCACACCGTGAGCGCCGGCGACACCGTGGATGTGCTCCCGCCGTTCTCCGGCGGGTGAGGCCGGCGTGAACGAAGGTGCGGACCGGGCGCGGGCGGACGCCGCCGCACCCGAGGTGGCCCACGAGGAGCCGGCAGCTGCGCTCCGCTCCCCCGATGGCCTCGGTGCCGTGGTGCTCGCCGGGGGTCGGTCGAGCCGCCTGGGCGGGGTGCCCAAGCCGCAGCTGCGCATGGAGGGTCCGAGTGTCCCGGCGCGGGGCGGGGAGAGCGCCCCGCGCCGGGACACTCGGACGATGACATCGCGCGCAGAGGCCGATCAGTCCGAGGGGACGGCGGGGCACGGGGAGGCTGCTCCGCCCGGAGGGACGACGCTGCCTGCAGGGACGACCCTGCTCGGCGCGACCCTCGCGGCCCTGCTCGATGCCGGGGTGGGTGCCGGGCGGATCGTCGTCGTGGGCCCCGCAGACGTGCTCGCCGGCTCCGGGTACGAGGCGCGGGGGATCCGGATCGTCCGCGAGAACCCGCCGTTCGCGGGGCCGGTCGCCGGGATCGCCGCAGGCGTCGAGGCGCTCGCCGCGGATGCCGCGCCCGCCGGCCTCGTGCTCACCCTCGCCTGCGACATGCCGGGCGTGGGAGCGGGCATCCGCGCGCTCATGGACGCGGCGGACGCGGGGGGCGAAAGGTCGCTCCGTGCGGTCGGCCGGTCTCTTCGTGCGGTCGGCGGTCACGGAACCCCGCTGCAAGGCCCCGGCCGGTCCACACGGGACGGCGACCAGCCCGCACGAGACGGCGGCCGGTCCTCGGACGTGGGCGCCCGGTCCTCGACAGCCGGTGTCCGTTCTTCGACGGGCGGCGCCGCGACTCACCCCCACCCGCCCGACGCCTGGGTGGGGATCAGCCGCGGCGCCGCGGACGACGGCGGCGACCAGGTGCAGCACCTCCTCGCCCTCCATCGGCTGCCACCGCTCCGCGCGGCACTGCGCGCCCGGGACACCGCCGGCATGTCGGTCCGCCGGCTGCTCTCCGGGCTCGAGGTGGTGCACGTCGAGCTGCCCGCCGGGAGCGCCGATGACGTCGACACCTGGGACGATGCCCAGCGGCTCGGGCTCCGTGCTCCCGCAGGGCACCGAATCTCTGCAGAGCTCGAGGACGCCGCCGGGGAACCGGCCCGGGAGGATCGACGATGAGCGCCGCTCCGCGCTGGGAAGAGGCGGTGTGCCTCGCCGCCGGGATCGCTCCCCTCATGTCCGCCGTCGACCGGCCGCTCGCCGACTGCGCAGGCGCCGTGCTCGCCCGCGACGTCCACGCCCCGATGCCGATCCCGCACTTCGACTCCTCGGCGATGGACGGCTTCGCCGTCGCGGGCCCTCCCCCGTGGGAGCTCGAGGAACCGTCCTCACCCGCTGGGTCGACCGGTGCGGCGCTGCTGCCGGGCCGGGCACGGCGCGTGCTCACCGGGTCGCCGGTGCCGGCGGGCGCCTCGGGCATAATCCGCCGAGAGTACGCCCAGGTGAACGGCGACGACGCGGCGGCGACCGGGCCGGGACGTGCGCGCCTCGACCTCGCGGCCGGCGTCCCGGTCTCCGAGCTCGAGCCCGGCCGGCACATCCGCCGGGCGGGCCGGGAATCCGCGGCCGGGGAGGTGCTCGTGCCCGGCGGCACCGTGCTCTCGCCGGCCCACCTCGCCTATGCGGCGGTCGCCGGCCTCGATGTCCTGCCGGTGCGCCGCAGGCCTCGGGTCGCGCTCATCCAGACCGGGGACGAGGTGCGCACCGCCGGGCGGCCGGACGTCGGCGAGGTGCGCGATGCCTTCGGACCCCAGCTGCCCGCCTACCTCCACCTGCTCGGCGCGGAGCTCGTGTCCCAGGTGCGGATCGGCGACGACGCGGTGGAGACGCGGCGCGCCCTCGAGGCGGTGCTGGTCGGGCGCGTCGCGGGATCCGGCGACGGCATTGATGATGACGCCGCCGAAGGCGGGGAGACCGCGCCGGGCGTCGACCTCGTGCTCACCACTGCCGGGACCGGTCACTCCGCGGCGGATCATGTGCGGCGCGAGGTCGAGGCGATGGCGACTGGGGTGGTGTTCGGGGAGCTCGACATGCGTCCGGGCCACCCGACGATGTGCACCCGGCTGCCCGGCGCGGCGACCTGGCACGTCGGACTGCCGGGCAATCCGCTCGCCGCGATGGTCGCGATGCGCGTCGTCGTCGAGCCGTTCCTCCGCGCTGCGCTCGGCCTGCCGCCGGCCCCCGTGACCCGGGTGCGCCTGGCCGCAGGCGCACCCGCGGCGAAGGTCGAACGGCTCACCCCCGCCCGCCGGGTCACCGACGGGACGGGCAGCGGCAACGCGCACGCTGGGGGTGAGGAGTGGGAGCTGTGCGACCGGACGGGGTCGAACATGCTCCGCGGGCTGTCGCAGGCCGACGGCCTCGTCATCCTGCCCACCCGGGAGGTGGCCCCCGGTGAGGAGGTCGACTGCCTCACCCTGCCGTGGACGGCGCACGGCTGATCCGAGTCCACGATGCACGGCTGGTGGCACTCCCGCGCGGCACCTCGGGAGGTGCCGCGCGGCTCGGTCATGCGCCGCGGTCAGCTCAGAGGACGACCTCGATGAGATGCGGTCCGTCGGCGGCCAGCGCACCGTCGAAGGTCCGGGCGAGATCCTCGATCGTCTCCACCCGGGTGGCCGGCACGCCCATGCTCTTCGCCAGCGAGACGAAGTCGATGACGGGATCGTGGAGGTCGAGGAGCGAGCTCGCCTTGACGCCGAAGTCGTGGACGCCGACGTTGTTCATCTCGTCGCGGAGGATCTGGTACTTCCGGTTCGCGAACACCACGGTGACGATGTCGAGGCCCTCGCGCGCCTGGGTCCACAGCGCCTGCGGCATGTACATCGCAGACCCGTCGGACTCGAGCGCGATGACCTTGCGGTCCGGGCAGGCGACCGCGGCGCCGATCGACACCGGCAGCGCCCAGCCGATCGCTCCGCCGGTGGGCGAGAAGTAGTCGTGCGGGCGGGATCCGGCGGTCTGCCGGTAGAAGTCCCGTCCGGTGGTGATCGACTCGTCGAGGACGATGCCGTTCTCCGGGATCGCCTGCCCCAGCCACGCGGCGAGCTTGTCGAGGGTGATCGAGCCCGAGGGCAGCTCCGGCAGGTCGAGCTCGACGGCCGCGGCGGGTGCCGGAGCGTCGCCGAGGACCGCCGAGCGGAGCGCCTCGAGCGCGGCGAGCGAATCGGATTCCGGCTTCGCGACCTGGTGGAAGGTCGTCCCCGGCGCGGTGAGGACACTCGCCTTGTCCGGGTAGGCGAAGAAGGCGACCGGCGGCTGCGTGTCGATGAGGATGATCGAGTCGAAGTCCCGCAGCAGCTGCTGGGCCGGTTCGACCGGGTAGGGGATGCGGATCGCCGCATGACGCCCGGCTCCGCGCTCGGTGCGCGGGGAGAAGGTGTCGACGAGCAGCGTGGCGCCCGTCGCCTCCGCGATCTGGGCGGCGACGGCGAAGCGATCGGCCCGGGCGGCGCGGCCGCCGAACAGGAACGCGGTGCGCTTCCCGTTCTCCTTGAGCGTCCGGGCGGCGGCATCGATGACGCCGGGCTGCGGCTCGACCTCGGGCAGGCGGACGGCGGTGGGCGGGGTCTCGTAGCCGTCCGCCTCGTTCCACGCGGTGTCGGCGGGGAGGATGAGGGACGCGATGCGACCGGACAGGCTCGCGCCGATCGCATCTGCGGTGTCCTGGGCGATGGTGTTCGGCGACGGCGAGGTGCGCACCCAGTCGCTGAACGGACGGGCAGTGCCCTCGATGTCCGAGGTGAGCGGGGCGTTGAGCTCCCGGTGGTACGTCGCGTGGTCGCCGATGACGTTGACCATCGGGGTGCGCGCGCGGCGCGCGTTGTGGACGCTCGACAGCCCGTTGGCCAGACCCGGACCCAGGTGGAGGAGGGTGGCGGCGGGGCGGTCGAGCATCCGGCCGTAGCCGTCGGCGGCCCCGGTGACAGCACCTTCGAACAGGCCGAGGATCCCCCGCACCCCGGGATTGCGGTCGAGCGCGGCGACGAAGTGCATCTCCGAGGTCCCCGGATTGGCGAAGCACACCTCCACCCCGTTGTGCTCGAGGGTCTGCAGCAGGCTTTCGGCTCCGTTCACGGATGCCTCCTCACGTCGTCGCGGTGGATCGTCTGCCACCACTCTATGTCCGCGAGCGCGCGGATCTCCATGGATCTCGGACGATCACCGGGCGAACGCCGGCTCCCCCGGGATGTCCGCGCCTCTGAGAGGATGGGGCGGTCCGCGTCGTCGTCCACGACCAGCAGGGAGTCCCGGAGCCATGATCACCGCCCAGGCCGTCCTCGGCCACGTCAAGTACGTCCGGCAGGGGGTCGACAAGACCACGGCGCTCCTCCTCGTCCACTACGCCCAGGCCTGGACGCTCGCGTGGCGCGGAGAGCCGCTGTTCGCCGAGCCGATTGAGGCGTGGGAGCACGGACCCGCGGTGCCGGCCGCCCACGCCGCCTTCTCCACGACCCTGCCGCGGAAGCTCGTACTCAGCGGTGAGGACGCCGGAGACCGCCGTCGGGAGATCGATGCGGTCATCGCGCACTACGGTGCGCTCACACCGAGCGCGCTCGTGGCCCGCGTGAAGTCCGAGGCGCCCTGGGCCGAGGCGGCCGCCGGCGGGCGGCCGGCGTTCGCCTCGGGCCCGGAGATCCCCACCGAGGCCCTCCGTGACTTCCACGCGGCCCGCGTCGACGCCGCGGATTCGCCCCGCCGCCCCGGAGCCGCCGAAGCCGCCCGGGAGGCGGAGCAGCGACGAGCGCGCGAGCTCCGGGACCAGATCACCGCGCGGTTCGAATCCGGGATCCCCGTCGGTCCCGCGCGGGATGAGCACTCTGTCCACAGGCCTGACCAGGGCTGACTCCGCCGCCTCTGCCGTGTCCGCGCCTCGTGCGACGATGGCACGGTGAATCAGTCGCCCGTTCCGCCCCATGTGCACCCGCTGCTCATCGCGGGTCTGTTCGGCGAGGACACCTCCCGGCGCGGCAAGGAGTACGCGCTCGCGCACCGGGTGCAGGACAGCGATTGGGGGCCGTCGGAGGGCACGGTGGTCGGCATCGTGCACGGCTCGGCGAACCATCCCTACGAAGTCGTCGTCCGGCTCGAGGTGCTCGACCGCGATCGTCGCATCACCCACTACCGGCCGACCTCCTCGCACTGCACGTGCCCGGTCGGGACGAACTGCAAGCACGGGGCCGCGCTCCTCCACACGCTGTCCCACATCGCCCTGCAGATGGCGGCGTCCGCCCTCACGATCCCGCTCGCGCCCCCGGCGCCGCCCGTGCCGGAATGGAAGCGCGTGCTCGATCGGTTCGGCACCGTGAGCGCCGGCGGTGCCCCCGCGCTCCCCCTCGGCATCGGATTCGATCTCCTCGTCGACGAGCCGCGGTCGTGGTACGCCCCACGCGACCTGCGACAAGCGGCGTGGGAGGACTACCGCGCGGGAGAACCGCTGCTCCTCGTCATTCGTCCGCTCACCACCGGCAAGCGCGGCACCTGGATCAAGGGCGGGCTGCAGTGGCGCACGCTCGGCCAGCCGCAGGTCCAGCAGGAGTTCGACCGCCAGCAGGCGGAGCTCCTCGCCCAGTTCCACACGCTCTATGCCGCGCGGAGCATCCACTTCGATTCCGGCGGTCCCGACATCCAGCTCCGGCGCTTCTCGAGCTCCTTCCTCTGGCACCTCCTGGCGCGCGCACGGGAGCTCGGGGTCGCATTCGTCGGGCAGGGGATCGTCGGCGAGGTCACCCTCGCCGCGCGCGCTGCGGTTTCGCTCGGCCTCTCCCCCGATGACGCGGGCCTGCGCGTGGTGCCCGCCGTCGACATCGACGGGCGGACCGCGGCCGTGACCGACCGGCACCCCCCGCTGTCCGTCGGCGACATCGGCTTCGCACTGACCTCGACAGACGGCACCGTGGGCACGCCCGCGGTCGACATCGCGCTCGCACCGACCGACAGGCCCCTCGATCCGCTCGTCCTCGACCTGTTCGGCCGGTCGGAGCCGCTCACGGTGCCGGCGGAGGACATCGACGACTTCTATGCCACGACCCTGCCCGCCGTCCGGTCCGTCGTGCCGGTGCGCAGCGGTGACGACTCCCTCGAGCTGCCGCAGTACGCGGATCCGCAGCTCCACCTCCTCGCGCGGTTCGAGAAGGGCGACCGGGTCGAGCTCCACTGGGACTGGGAGTACCACGATCCCGACCGCACCCTCGACCTCATCGATCTGGGGCCGTTCACCGGCCGCACCGGTCGCGCGCAGCGACGGGACCGGGAGTTCGAGGCCGCGACCCTGCGAGCCGTGCGGAAGATCTGGCCGGCGGCGGCCCGCCCGGGCATCGAACTTCGCGGGATCGAGACCGCGGAGTTCAGCGAACGGATCCTGCCCCGCTTCGAGCGACTGGACTCGGTGCGCGTCGAGATCGCCGGCGAACGGCCGGACTACACCGAACTCACCGGGACTCCGCACGTGCGGATCACCACTGCGGAGTCCACCCGTACGGACTGGTTCGATCTCGGCATCCTCATCACCATCGACGGCGAGCCGATCCCCTTCGTCCGGCTCTTCGAGGCGCTCGCAGGCGGGGCGAAGAACATCCTCCTGCCCGACGGCCGCTTCTTCTCCCTCGACCGGCCCGAGTTCGACCGGCTCCGCGAGGTGCTCGCCGAAGCCGACGGGCTACCCGAATGGGACCCGCAGAATCCCCGGATCACCCGCTATCAGGCCCCGCTCTATGCGGCGCTCGAGGACATCGCGGACGAGGTCGACGCCGCGATCGCCTGGCGGGAGGCCGTCCGGGGGCTCACCGATGCGGATTCCGTCCCCGACGTCCCCGTGCCGGACGCGGTGGACGCGCAGCTCCGCCCGTACCAGGTGGCCGGGTTTCGCTGGCTCGCGTTCCTCCACAGCCATCGACTGGGCGGGATCCTCGCCGATGACATGGGCCTGGGAAAGACGTTGCAGACCCTCGCCTTCATCGCTCATGCGCGGGGGTTCGAGAGCACCCGGAGCATGCCGGCGCTGCCCCCGGGAACGGCCGCGGCGCGGGCCTCCTCGGGTGCCGCGATGACCTCGGGCGAGGCCGTGATCGCCACCGGGACCGCGGACGGATCCGAGCCCGGCACCGGGAACGTGGACGCATCAGAGCCCGCCTCCGGGGTCGCGGCGACCGCGTTGGGAGGCGAGCAGCTCGACGCGCCGGCCGGGCCCGGACACCGGTCCTCGAGCGGGATCGAACCGTCCGTGCTCACCGGGGAGGTCCTCGGCGACCCGCCGTTCCTCGTCGTCGCCCCCACCTCGGTGGTCTCGACGTGGAAGGCGGAAGCCGCGCGGTTCGTCCCGGACCTCGACGTCCGCGTCCTCGGCGCCACGACGAAGAAGCGGAGGACGCCCCTGGCCAAGGAGGTCGAGGGTGCGGACGTCGTCATCACCTCGTACGCGATCCTCCGGATCGATGCCGCGGAGTTCGCCGGGCAGTCGTGGGCCGGCCTCATCCTCGACGAGGCGCAGTTCGTCAAGAACCGCACCTCGCGGGTGCACCAGGCGGCGAAGAACGTCCCGGCGCAGTTCCGACTGGCGATCACCGGCACTCCGATGGAGAACTCGCTCGCGGATCTGTGGGCGCTGCTGTCGATCACCTCGCCCGGGCTGTTCCCGTCCGCCGCACGCTTCAACGCCGAGGTGATCAAGCCCATCGAATCCGGCAAGGCGCCCGAACGGATGGTCGCCCTGCGGAAGCGGATCAAGCCGTTCATGCTGCGGCGCACCAAGGAGCTCGTTGCCGCGGACCTGCCGGAGAAGCAGGAGCACACGACGTTCGTCGAGCTCACCGCCAAGCACCGCAAGGCGTACGACGCGGTGCTCCAGCGCGAGCGCAAGAAGCTGCTCGGACTCATCAAGGACATGGATCGGAACCGATTCATCGTGTTCCGCTCGCTCACCCTGCTCCGGATGCTCGCGCTCGACCCCGCGATCGTCGACGAGGACGCCTATGCGGGGATCCCCTCGAGCAAGCTCGACGGTCTGCTCGAGAGCCTCGCGGAAGTCGTGGCGGAGGGGCACCGGGTCATCGTCTTCAGCCAGTTCACCTCATTCCTCACCCGGGTCGCAGAGCGCCTCGAGGAGGCGGGGATCGACCATTCCTACCTCGACGGGTCCACCCGGAACCGGGACTCCGTCATCACCGGGTTCAAGGACGGAGCGGCGCCCGTCTTCCTCATCAGCCTCAAGGCCGGCGGATTCGGGCTCACCCTCACCGAGGCCGACTACGTGTTCCTCCTCGACCCCTGGTGGAACCCGGCGGCGGAGGCGCAGGCGATCGACCGGACGCATCGGATCGGGCAGACGAAGAACGTCATGGTCTACCGGCTCGTCGCGCGTGACACCATCGAGGAGAAGGTCCTCGCCCTCCAGCGGAAGAAGGCCGAGCTGTTCACCGCGCTCATGGACGACGGCTCCGCCTTCAGCGAAGCGCTCACCGCCGACGACGTGCGCGACCTGCTGGGCGGGTGACTTCGACGACGGTCACGGCGCCGCCTCGCACGGGGCAATCGGGGTGTCCTCCGGCTACGATGGACCCGGGGCAAGGTTCCTTGTTCCCGGATCGCATGCGCCACGGCATGCCTCCCAGGAGAGGGGTCCGCCGGTGACCACTGCAGGGTTCGACTGCTGCGTCGTCGTACCGGCCCACGACGAGGAGGACCTCGTCGCCGGGACCCTCGAGTCGCTCCACGAGGCCGCGGCAGCTGCGGGTATCCGTCCCCGAATCATCGTCGTCGCCGATGCGTGCACGGATGCCACCGCCGCGATCTCCGCCCGTCTCGGAGCCGAGGTCGTCGAGACCGCCGCCCGCAGCGTCGGCGCGGCGCGGCGGGCCGGATTCGAGCACATCCTCGACCGCGCGAGCGCTCCCGGCACCGGCACGGCCCCCGCCGATGACGCGCTGTGGCTGGCGACGACCGACGCCGACAGCACCGTTCCGCTCACCTGGTTCTCCCGCCATCTCGCGTATCGCGATTCCGGGGCGGACCTCGTCGTCGGAACCGTGGTCCTCGAGCCCGGGCCGCCCGTCGACCCCGTCCACGAGCGGTGGGCGAGCGAGTACGCCCTCAAGATCGAGGCCGAGCGCCATCACCACATCCACGGCGCCAACCTCGGTTTCACTGCCGGCGCCTACCGCGCCCTGGGCGGATTCCGGGCGCTCCCGCTCCACGAGGACGTCGACCTCGTGCGCCGCGCGACCGCCTCCGACCTGTCGGTGGTCTGGGCGCTCGACATCCCGGTCACCACGTCCCGCCGCACCCACGGCCGCTCCCCCGGCGGCTTCTCCGACGACCTGAAGGCGATGGTTCCATGACCACCCGCACCCCCGGCCCTGCGAGCGCCGAACCCACGACCACGATCACTGCGGGCCCCCCGCGCGAGCCGGAGCCGCGGGGCGCGCTCGCCTCCCGGATCCGCACGGTCGACCTCCCGCTCCCGGGCCGCGGTGACACCCTCGCGCGGTGGGCGGGCCTCGCCCGGCTCACCAGGGAGGACATCGTCACCGGCAGGCTGGTCGAAGCGCACCTCGACGCCGCTGCGATCACCACCGACCTCGGCGCGCCCGAGCTCGTCGAGCCGGGATCCCATTGGGGGGTGTGGGCCGCGCAGCCGCCCCAGCCCCTCCTCACCGCGTCCGAAGGCTCTGCCGGGTGGGTGCTCGACGGCACCAAGCCGTGGTGCTCGGGCGCCTCGATGTGCACCCACGCCCTCGTCACCGCCACCACGAACCCCGGTTCCCCCAACTCCCCGGCTCAGATCGCGCTCTTCGCCGTCGACCTCCGGCAGTCCGGGGTCCGGGCGGTGCCGGACACGTGGCCGGCCGTGGGGATGGCGGCGAGCGACTCCGGCTGGGTCGAGTTCGAGTCGGTCCCGGCCCGGCGGCTCGGCAGCCACGCGGACTACCTCGATCGGCCGGGTTTCTGGCACGGCGGGGTCGGTGTGGCCGCCTGCTGGTTCGGCGGTGCGCGGGCCGTCGCGCAGACGCTGTTCGATCGGGCGCTGCGACCGAACGCATCCCCGCTCGTCCAGGCCCACGCCGGCGCGGCGGCCGCCGAGCTCGCCGCTGGATGGAGTCTCCTCGAGCACACGGCCGCGGTGTTCGACGCCGACCCGCACGACGACCGCGGACTGCTCATGGGCCGCGCCCTCATGGTCCGCACCCGCATCGACCGCATGGCCGCCGCCGTCATCGACCGGGTGGGGCGCGCTCTCGGCGCCGGCCCGCTGTGCTCGGACGGCGCACACGCCCAGCGCGTGGCCGACCTGAGCGTCTACATCCGCCAGACCCATGCCGAGGCCGACGAGGCGACCGTCGCCGCCGAGGTGCGCGGCCACGCCTACCGGACCGCCGGTCGCGACGAGGGGTCGGCGCCGGCAGGAGAGAGCGGATCCGGCGGCTCCGTCGCTCCGGTCGATGCGGTCGCACACTGGGATGCACTCATCGGTCTCGATTCGGCTCCGCTGCTCAGTGCCGAGAACTGAGGAGGGCACCGATGGCTGAGCACGACGCCGCCGCGGCGTTCTCAGGTGATGACGCGCCGCTCACCTCGGACGATGCCCTCGCCGCGTACGAGGCGGGCGTCCCGGACTGGGCCAGCGCACCGGACGACCGGGGGCGCTGGGCACCGGTGGACATGCCTGCGCTCGTCGTCGTCGCACCGCATCCCGACGACGAGATCGTCGGCGCCGGTGCGCTCATCGGCGCAGCCGTGCGCGCCGGGATCCCCGTCACCGTCGTCGCGGTGACCGACGGGGACGGGTCCCATCCGGCTGCCGCGATCCCGCCCGACGAGCTCGCCCGGATCCGCACCCGCGAATCCGAGGAGGCGCTGGCCGATCTCGCGACCCTGGCACCCGCCGGAGCCGCGGGGCAGCCCATCCGGCGCATTCGCCTCGGGCTGCCCGACGGCGGAGTGACCGGAGCGGAGGACCGGGCGGCGGACGGCATCGCTGCGGTGCTCGACGTCGCTCCCCCCGGCACCTGGGTCGCCGCGCCGGTGCGGGTGGACGGCCACCCGGATCATGATGCGAGCGGACGGGCGGCCCACCGCGCCGCCGCCCGCTACCCGAGCGTGCGCACCGTCGACTTCCCGGTCTGGCTGTGGCAGCACTCGACACCGGGCGAGCATCCGGAGGTGGAGTGGGACGCAGCCCGGGCGATCGACGTCGACGAGGAGCTGATCGAGGCGCGGTACCGCGCGATGAGCCGGTTCCGGTCCCAGATCAGCCTCGACCACGGGGTGCCCGTCGACCGGTCCGGAGAGGACCCGGAGACCTCGGTCGTGCTGCCGCCCCGCGTCCGCGCGCGCATGCTGCGCCGCCGGCAAGTCGTGTTCCCGCATCCGGCCGGCGCCTTCGCGGCGCTCTACCGCTCGGGTGAGGATCCGTGGAATCTGGCCGACCGGTGGTACGAGGAGCGGAAGTACGCCCTCACGCTCGCTCTGCTGCCCAAGCGCCGGTTCCGCCGCGGGTACGAGCCGGGATGCTCGATCGGCGTCCTCACCGCACAGCTCGCCCCGCGCTGCGAGGAGCTCATCGCCGCCGACATCATCCCGCAGGCGATCGAGACCGCCCGTGCCCGGGTCGAGCATCCGGCGGTCGAGTTCCGGGTCGGCGGGATCGGCGACTGGCCCGAGGGCGAGTTCGACCTCATCGTGCTCAGCGAGCTCGCCTACTACCTCGGGGACGAGGAGTTCGCGACAGCGAGCGACCGGGCGGCCCGCTCGCTCGCGGACGACGGCGTGCTCGTCGCCGCCCACTGGCGCCACCCGATCCCCGGCGCCTACCGCGAGGCCGAGGCGATCCACGCCGCGCTAGCCGCACAGGCGGGGTGGGTGCGCCACGCCTCCTACCGCGACGCCGACGTCCTCATCGAGACCTTCGGACCGCCCGGACCGAGCGTCGCGGAGGCGGAGTTCCTCAGCGCGGACTAGGGGCCAGCACCCGGCTCACCCGGCAGCGGGGCGTGGGGACAGGACCGTCCTCCGCCTCGGCCCCTCCCCGGTCAGCGGCCCCTCCCCGGACGGCGGCGCACCAGCGGTATCTCCCGCATTCCGACGAGCCCGGTCCCGGCTGTCGAGATCCCATGCCATCGGCTCTGTCCGAACCCGATGCGAGCGCCTATCGTCGGTGATGAGGCGCGCCGGAGCGGCCACGCTGCGTCGGCGGTCCCGGCGCCGGCACGGAGGAGGCCCGATGTCATTATCGTTCGCGTTCGACACCCTGTCCTAGGGCCTCGCGCACCTGCGGGAGCTCTACACCGAGCTCCATCGACATCCCGAACTCAGCTCCGAGGAGCACGCGACGGCCGGACGCATCGCCGAGGAGCTCGAGCGCATCGGTTGCACAGTGCACCGGGTCGGCGACACCGGCGTCGTCGGGGTGATCGAGAACGGCACCGGTCCCACGGTGCTCGCCCGCGCCGACATCGACGCCCTGCCGGTCGCCGAGGACACCGGCCTCGAGTACGCGTCTGAGGTCCCGGGCGTCATGCACGCGTGCGGCCACGACATGCACATCGTCTGCCTCCTCGGCGCCGCGGAGCAGCTCGCGCAGGCGCGGGATGCGTGGTCGGGCACCTACATCGCCCTCTTCCAGCCCGCGGAGGAGACGGCCGCCGGTGCGAAGGCGATGCTCGACGCGGGCCTCTCCGCGGTGATCCCGGTCCCCGATGTCGCTCTCGCCCAGCACGTCATGCCCACCGAGGTCGGCACGATCGGCACCACCGCCGGCCCCGTCCTGTCCGCGGGCGACTCCCTCAAGGTCACCGTGCACGGACGCGGCGCGCACGGGTCGATGCCGCACAATTCTATCGACCCGGTCGTCCTCGCGTCCTCGATCGTCCTCCGGCTGCAGACGATCGTGTCGCGGGAGGCGCGGCCGGGGCAGTTCGCCGTCGTGACGGTCGGTGCGCTCAATGCCGGCTTCAAGTCGAACATCATCCCCGACCGCGCGGAGCTGCTCCTCAATCTCCGCACCTACGACACCGAGCTCCGCGAGCGCATCATGGCCACGATCGAGCGGATCGTCCGCGGCGAGTGCGAGGCCGCGGGGTCGCCGCGCGAACCCGAGTTCGAGTACTACGACCAGTTCCCGCTCACCGACAACGACGCCGAGGTCAATGAGAAGGTCACCCGGGCGTTCGTCGACGAGTTCGGCGAGGACCGGGTCTACGAGACGGACCCCTACACGGCTTCGGAGGACTTCAGCCGGATCCCCGACGCGTTCGGCATCCCGTACACGTACTGGACCGTCGGGTCCGTGCCGTCGGAGAAGTACCGCGCCGCAGTCGAGAAGGGCACCGTCGCCGCGGACATCCCCGCCAACCACTCGCCGTTCTTCGCTCCGGCGATCGACCCCACCCTCGAGACCGGCATCCGCGCCCACGCCGTGGCCGCCCTCGCCTACCTCCGGAAGTGAGAGGAAGCGCTCATGACCACCTCCGCACCCGCGTCTGCAGCGACCGCCTGGAAGCCCACTGACCGGTGGCTGGCGGGAATTCTCCTCTCGGTCATCACCTTCTGCCTGTTCGCCCAGACCCTGCTCAACGTCATCCCCGGCATCCAGGGCGAGCTCGGCATCGCGCCGACGATCGCCAACCTCGCCGTCTCGATCACCTCCCTGTTCTCCGGCATCTTCATCGTCGTCGCAGGCGGGCTCGCCGACCGGGTGGGCCGCGGCCGGATCCTCATGATCGGCATCGGCCTGAGCATCGTCGGGTCCCTGCTCATCGCACTCACGCCCGAGGGCATGGGCGGTCTCACCGCGGGCATGCTGCTCGCCGGGCGCATCGTCCAGGGGCTGTCCGCCGCATGCATCATGCCGTCCTCGATGGCGCTCGTGAAATCGTTCTACGACGGCTAGAAGCGCCAGCGGGCGCTGTCCTTCTGGTCGATCGGCTCCTGGGGCGGTTCCGGCTTCTGCGCCCTGTTCGGCGGTCTCATGGCGACCTCGCCCCTGGGCTGGCGCTCGATCTTCTGGATCTCGATCGCCCTGTCGGTCCTCGCCCTGTTCCTCGTCCGCGACACCCCGGTGTCCAAGGCGCCGGCCTCGGCGAATGCGGGGGGCTTCGACTGGCTCGGCCTCATCACCTTCATCGTCACGATCCTCGCGCTCAACATCTACATCTCGCAGGGACCGAACATCGGCTGGATGAGCCCTCTCGGTCTTGGGCTCATCGTCGTGACGATCGTCTGCGGCCTGTGATTCCTCCAGATCGAGACCCACCGGATGAGCGCCTTCATCGATCTCAGCCTCTTCCGCAACGGCACCTTCACCGGGGCCACGCTGTCGAACTTCCTGCTCAACGGCGCAGCCGGCACGCTCATCGTGTCGCTCGGCCTCGTCCAGGTGGCCGCAGGCATGAACGCGCTGCAATCCGGTCTGCTCACCCTGGGCTACCTCATCGCGATCCTCGCGACGATCCGCGTGGGCGAGAAGCTGCTCCAGCGGTTCGGCCCCAAGAAGCCGATGATGTGGGGCGCGATGATCACCGGCTCCGGCGTCCTCCTGTGCTCGGCGACGTTCCTCCTCATCGAGCAGTACATCGTCCTCGCCGTCATCGGGTTCACCCTGTTCGGCATCGGGCTGGGCTTCTATGCGACGCCGTCGACCGACGCCGCCCTGTCGAACGTTCCCGAAGCGCAGGTCGGCGCCGCCGCCGGCATCTACAAGATGGCCTCGTCGGTCGGCAGTGCGATCGGTGTCGCCGTGTCCGCCGCGCTCTACGTCGCCGGCCAGACGGTGAGCCCGGAGTTCGTGCAGTCGTGGGGTCTGTTCATCGGCCGCCAGGACAACATCGCGCTGCGGTTCGGGGTGCGATCGGACTGCTGTTCAACGTGGCGATGGTGGTGATCGCCCTCGCCTCGATCATCCTCACCGTGCCCTCGCAGAAGAAGGTCGATACCGCCGAGGGGGCGAAGGACGCCCCCGAGGGCGTCGCGACGTCGCGCCCCCGCCCATCGGCAACTGATCGCAGCCGGCGCTGCAGGAGCGGTGTCAGCAGGTCGGGGAGCGCCGGCGGCGGCTCCCGAGGCGCAGTGCCGATCCCGGTACGCGAATGTGTCGATTTCGGTGCACGCCGGCACCGCCGCGTCCGCGGTGCGTGCAAGCATGGACGCCATGAGCATCCCCGACTACATGATCGAGTTCCACCGGCGGGCTCGGCGTCAGGGGCCGGGCACCGATGCCAGCACCCGGCGCGCCCTCGCGGCGGTGCCCGGGAGCACCGAGGTCCGGCGCATCCTCGACCTCGGGTGCGGGACCGGGGCGCAGTCGCTCGTCCTCGCTCAGGAGACCGGAGCGCGGGTGACCGCCGTGGACATCCTGCCGGAGTTCCTCGAGGAGCTGGAGTCGCGGGCGCGGGAGCTCGGGATCGCCGGCCGGATCGCCACGCTCGAGGCGTCGATGATCGATCTCGATCTGCCTCGGGAGCATTACGACCTCCTGTGGTCGGAGGACAGCGCGTACACCGTCGGGTTCGAGAACGGTCTGCAGTACTGGAAGCAGTTCCTCGCACCGGAAGGGACCCTCGTCGTGTCCGAGCTGTGCTGGCTCACCGACGAACGGCCGGAGGAGATCGAGGACTACTGGACCGAGGGATACCCCGGGATCGGCACCGTGGAGGAGAAGCTCGCCGCGATCGATCAGGCCGGCTACACCTGCATCGAGCACTTCGTCCTCCCGCCCGAGGGATGGACGGAGGGATACTACACCCCGATTCGGGAACGCACCGAGGCGTTCAGCACGGAGTACGGGCGGGATCCGGAAGTCGACGCCTTCCTCGACTCGGGCCTCGACGAGGCGGCGATGTACGACCGGTTCGGCGAGTACTACTCGTACATCTTCTTCGTCCTGCAGGCGGGGTGAGGGGTGGGGTGAGCTCACCCGGCGACGCACCTCAGCCGCTTAGGATGGCGTAGACGCATCCGATTTCGAGAGGGTCTCAATGGAACGCTTCTGGCTCCTGCGCAACGATCACTTCGATGAGGAACTCGTCGACGAAGGATTCGTATCGGTCGGCTGGGCCGGAACGCCCGATCTCCGCGATCTGGAACGGCAATCGATATCGGAACGGCTTGACCAGCTGTACCCTGACGCACGCCCCCGAACCATCTCGGCTTGGGCTTCGACTCTCGATCGATTCGCCCATGAGGTCAAGGTAGGCGACTATGTCGTCGCTCCCAGCGGCTCGCGGCCGATTCTACGGATCGGTGAGATCAAGGGTGACTACTACTTCGATTCACACGCGACCGACCATCAGCACCGCCGGCCCGTTCGATGGATGCAGGTGGACATCCCCCGCAGGCAACTTCCTCCGGGAGTCCGGAATGCGATTAGATCGATTGGGACTCTGTCTGAGATCCATCAGGAGGTACCGTATTTCGAGAAGCTTGCCCAGGGGCACATCGGATTCGTGACGGATCCACACCCCGTGCCCGACCCGTCGGCAGGTAGGACCTGGGTCGTGGGTGCAACGATCAATGGCGAGGACCGCACTGCGGATTTCATCGAGGCCGGAACGTGGTCGCTCCACAACGGCCTCACCGGGGCGGCGGCCGACATGCGCTCCGGCGACAGGATCGCCATCAAGGCGAGCTTCACGCAGTCGAACGGCTTACCGTTCGAGAACCATGGGATACCCGTCTCGGTCATGCGCATCAAAGCACGAGGGTTGATTCGCGAAACTCGTGCAGAGCATGCGGTCGTCGATTGGGACCGGGATTTCGCTCCGCGGGACTGGTACTTCTACACCCACCAATCGAGCGTGTGGAAGCTGCGCACGGATAGGCGATACGCGCGCGAACTCGAACACTTCATCTTCGACGACGAGGCACAGGACATCGATCTGTTCCTGAGCGACCCGTACTATGCCCGCTACTCGCTCCCTCAGCCCCCGGCGCCGGAACCCGAAGTCGAACCGACCGGATCCTTCCGCCTGTCGGCACCATCTGCCCAACCGGTTTACGCGGCCGCCGATCGATGGAAGCGCGCACTCACTGAGGGGACTTCTCTTTTCACCGACGCACCTCTGGATTACACGGAGGCAGTGCGAGGACTCGTTCGCGGATTCATTGAGCAGCCCGACATCGGTCCGGGGACCTTCCTCGGAAAACTGGCCTCCCAGGTCGCAGATCAACCGACTAGCAGCGTCCAGCTCGCGGCCGAGCTCCTGTTCATCTATTTCCTCCCGGTACACACCTCGTCGATCAAGTCGAGGACCAAGCGAACCGCGGTGGACGAGATCAGCAGCTGGCGGCAGGACGCAGTGAGCGTCCCAGATGCGCTCCAGTCCGCCCTGGAGTCCGGAATCGCACGAGTGGGTACCGGGTACCACACCTACAGGTGGGTGATGTTCCGCTACCTGATCAGATTCGTCGAGGCGATCAGCGCTCTGCCGGAGACCCAGCGCCGTGGAGCTCTCAACGATTGGCGCACCTTTCAAACGGTGCTCGGGACCATCGATGACACGACGGCATGGTCGCTCCGATTCCTGCTCGAGCACATGTTCTTCCCGCACCATGCCCTGGCGAGCTCGAGTCGCGATGATCGCGAACAGATCGCGAAGAGCTTTGATGTAGCCGATGACGACACCGGCGAGAACGCCCTGAGCAGCCTCGAACCGAATGTCCGGTACGGCGACCGGTATGAGATCAACCTCTACCGATACCCATACCGCTACCTCTGGCGCGATCTGAACGCTGCACAGGAAGCCTGGGGTTCGTGGGCGTTCCTCTGTGCGGAGACTCCAGGGTTCATTTCGAGTCAGGATGTCGCGCATCTCAGTTGGACGGCGAAACTGTTCGATCAGTCGAAATCGGACGAGACGTTGCCCGACCTCCTCGCCCGCACCTTCGAGGAGACCGGCCAGTCCAGTCCGCTCCTGACCGACTGGGTCGACTCGCACCCGGACGAGGCCCGCGCGGTGTTCGCAGAAGCCCGGACCGACGGTCCGGCACGCTGGATCGATCGTCTCGAGCAAGCTATCGAACCTCCCGCCGCCAAGAAGGACCAGTTCCTCGAAGAAGTCTCGCTCGTCCTATCAGGACTCAACCCCGAGCTGCCGGTGCGATTCGAGTCGAGCACCCGCGCCGTCGATGCGCTCATCGGCCACACCTCTCCTGCCGAATCGGCCACTCTCGGAGAGATCTACAACCTCTATTGCCAGCAGGTCGATGTCATGCGTGCGGCGATACAGCACACCGGCGGTTCGGACCTCGATCGCGGTACCACCGCACTCCTGGCGCATCGGCTCATCGAACTCGACCCGGTGGAAACCGACTGGAGTGCCGAAACACGCACTCGGTTCGTCGACTGGCGATCCGGTCGGATGATCGTGCACCCGCCGAACAACGACTACGAATCCCCGACTGAGAATGCAGATGACCAGAACCGCCCTCCAGGGCCACCCTCCAGCCCACCCGACCGACCTCGGACTCTTACGGAACTGGCTGAAGCTCTCCACATTGCTTCCGAGGCCGGGCACGCGTGGCTGGAGCTCACCAGGGACCTGCTCCAAAGCAAGCGGCAGATGATCCTTCAGGGCCCACCGGGCACCGGCAAGACGTATATGGCGCAGGAGATCGCAGAGTTCCTCACCGGCAGCGCCGAACGCGTGACACTCGTCCAGTTCCATCCCGGCACGTCGTACGAGGATTTCGTGCAGGGGCTGAGGCCGATCCCCGATGAGCCGACGAGCTTCGCGCTCACCGATGGGCCTCTACTCAGACTTGCCAAGCGCGCGGCCAGCGATCCTGCGCACTCGTACGCCTTGGTCATCGATGAGTTCAACCGAGCGAACATCCCCGCGGTGTTCGGCGAGCTGTACTTCCTCCTCGAGTATCGCAACCGGAGCGTCACGATGACTTACGGCGATTCATTCTCGATTCCCGAGAACCTCTTCTTCATCGGAACCATGAACACCGCGGATCGCTCCATCACGCTCGTCGACTCGGCGCTGCGTCGCCGATTCGCCATTCGCGATCTCCGACCCGGGGAACCGCCGATGGATGAGGTGCTCATATCGTGGACCGAACAGCATGCTCCCGACCTGAAATGGCTCCCGGAGCTCCTGGACCTCGCCAACTCGAGGATCGCAGACCCGGACCAGGCGATCGGTCCGAGCCACTTCCTGCACTCGAACCTCAGTGAGGAGTCTGCGCGACAGGCATGGGAGTTCACGGTGATGCCGACGCTGAAAGAGCATTTCTACGGCGAACCCGACCGTCTGGCACCACTGACGTTCGACGCGCTCAAAGCGGTCGTGACAGACACGGAGAGCGATGCTGAGGCTGACTGAGCACCAGCTCAGCGAAGCTGTGCTCCTCCCCTGGGAGGAGCAGCAGGTCCTGGCCCGGGTACTCGGCGCAACCGTCGAATCGGCTCAGGACGGACGGGTACGGATCAGGCCGGGATCCCGGATCGGAGTCCTTCACCTTCCTTCGACGGATGTCATCGTCTCGCCCAAATTGCCGGTCGTGCGCGTTCTGGAGATGATCGAGTTCGCGACCCGGTCTCTTGGTTGGCAGGAGAATGACGCACACGGGCTGAGCAGCACCTCTATCGTCGATGCGCTCGCGGCTCTCTTTGCGCGTTCATGCTTGCGAACCTTGGAGCGCGGAATCCACCAGTCGTATCGGTCGGCCGATAGGAATCTGCCGTACGTCAAGGGTCGCCTCGATGTAGCGCGGTACATTCGCTCGCCTCTTCCGCTGCCGATTCCGTCGACCATCCAAGTGCGGGACGAGGACATTCCCGAGAACCAAGTTCTCAGAGCGGCTCTGCGCAGTGTGCAGCACTCATCGACGCTCTCTTCGAGCACCCGATCGATGGTCGCGGCAGCGTGGCGCAGTCTCCGGCATGTCACCCCGCGCCCCGATGCACTCGAAACAGCCGAGAGGATTGATTGGACCCGTTTGAACTGTCACTACCGACAGGCTGTCGAGCTCGCGCGGCTGGTCCTCACGGCATCGTCACTTTCAGCGGAATCAGGGAACTCGAGCATCCCCGGATTCGTCATCGACATGCCCTCAGTGGTCGAGCATTACGTCCGGGCGAAACTCCGGCAGCACTGGCGTCTGAGCAGCACCGAGTTCCCCGACTCGTGGAAGGGCCGGCTCTGGCTCGATAGCGGACGCAAGGTTCAACTCATTCCCGACCTCGGCGTCTACCGCCACGGTGAATGGCAGTTCGTTGGGGACGTCAAGTACAAGTCGAGCGGAGACGACGGGTCGGCCCAGCGGAATGACATCTACCAGATGCTCGCCTATCTCACGGCTACAGGTCTCGACGTCGGAACACTGATTTACGCCGGGACCGGCGCGCCCCCACTGCACTATCAGATCGACCGCTCGGGCGCGACGATCAACGTCGAGTCCATCGACCTCAACACCGCCGACCCTCTTCAGGGCACCGCAGTACTTGACGCGCCTCTGACTCGTTCGATCCGGTGAGTGCTGAGCCCGTTCGCCCCACATTCAGCCCTCACCGCGGACTGGACCTGCTCGCATCGGCCGATCACCTCCGCCGCTCCCCTACGAGAAGTCTCCTCGGCTGTCCTGGTCGAGCTTGGCGACAACCCGCTGCGCCACTCGAAGGACCTCGGTCGGGGCTACGATGCCGTGCAGTTCACCCACGATGACCTCGGCAATTGCGTCAACCATCCGGTCGGTTAGGGACAAGGGCACCGATCCGATAGCTGTGTCGGCCTTTGCAGACTCCATCCCGATCGCAGAGCTGAGCCCCACCGAATTGTCACCATCGACATTCACTGCATTCGCCGCAGATTCCTCGTCGATCATCTCAGTCACACCCGCGGCGCTGTCTGCGGGGGCATCCACAACCGTGGCGGCTTCCAAGTCCTGTTCTCTGGTTCCGTCCCCGAGTTGCTCCCAATCCTCATCTCCGTCCCCCTCACCGGGGCTCGTGATCAGTTCGATCTCGGGAATCACCGGTAGAAGAAGGTCTGGAATCCGCGATTCGGGCAGGACCAGATCGAGACGAGCAGTTGCACGGGTCAGCGCGATGTACAGCAAACGGCTGCCAGACTCATTCAGCCGATGTATTCCATCGGGATCCGCAATCACCACGGCATCGAACTCCAAGCCCTTTGCGGCCTCCGGCCGGACGAGATTGATGCTCGCCCCCAGCGCACCGTTCTCCGCGATCGAGTAACGCACGTCTTGGCTGTCCATATGGTCGGCGATGGCATCGAACATCGACTCCGCTGCAATCACCCCGACCATCAAGCCGTCTGCAGAATGCTCACGAGCACACTCCAGGACGATGCGCGAGACGTTTTTGCTCGATGTGCTCAGCGCTCGAGGTTCCCGTCCAGTCGACCGCACTGATTCTGCAGGATCCAGCTGCGGGGCGATCTCGTTCTGAAGCGCCACCGCAATGCGGAGGATTTCGCTGGGTACCCTATAGACGTGCCTCAGTGTCTGGCGCGATGCAGGGACTCCCTCCTTCTCAAGGATGGTCATGATCTCAGCCCATGAGTTGCGTGCGAACGGCCCAGTGGATTGCGCGATATCACCGGCGAGCGTCATCGCTCCTCCACGAGAGCGCCGAGCCAACGCCTTCAGCTGCATCCCGCTGAGATCCTGCGCTTCATCGACCACGATGTGAGAGAACTGCGGTTGCTCGCCAGGGGACAGCATCGCCTCCGCCTCATGCAGGAGAAAGGCGTCTTCCATCGACCACGGCTCGTCGGAGATGTACTGGCGTGACGGCCGGTACAAGAGGCCGAGTTCTTCCTCGCTCAGCTCATGGCCACCGGCGGCTGCGAGACGATTTCGAGAACCGAACAGTTCACGGAGGAACTGATGGGGCGAGAGTCTCGGCCATACTCGATCAACTTGCTGATTGAAGGAGACCGCGTCGAACTCCCGCTCGAAACTCGCCCCACTGACGACTGATGAAGCCCTGAGGCATTCACCTCGGAGTCCCTCGATGAATCGTTCTCGCCCTTCCCCGTATGGCAAGTACGAGAGGGGCTTGATCAGGTCATGAACCATCTCGGATGAGATCTCGACATAGCCGGTTGAGGCAGCCCGCTTTACCCGCAGCGCAGTGCCCGCTACACGTATGCGAGACCGGAGGCCTTCGGCCAGCACGTGCTGCATTCGAGCATCTCCCTTGAGCTGAGCAACATGCGGCAGCTCGACATTGCGAGGAACGACGAGATCACGAACCAGGTGTTCGAGAGCCGCATGGCGCACTCCTTCGTCGCCCAATGACGGCACGACCTGCTCGATGTATTTCATCAAGGTGAGGTTCGGCCCGACGACCAGCACGTCCTCCGGTCGCAGACCCGGCTGGTTGTACAGCAACCACGAGACACGGTGCAGAGCGACAGCGGTCTTTCCGGTGCCGGGACCGCCCTGGATCACGAGGAGAGATCTCGGCTCCTGAGCGATGACGTCATACTGCGCTGCCTGGATCGTCCGCACGATGTCGTTCATCGTGTCCGTTCGACCTGCTTCGAGACTGTTGAGGAGTTCGTCATCGATCCGGATCGCACCGCTGTCTAGAGCCGCGATCTCTTCGGCGAGCTGAGCGAACACGAGATCGGAGAAGTCCTCGATGACGTTCCGCCGGGTCCGAAACGTGCGCTTTCGACTCAGCGCTCTCGGGTCCTCAGGGGTCGCGGAGTAGAACTGCCCACCGATCTTGGACTTCCAGCTCGCGACGAGCATGTCGCCCGTCTCGGATCGAATAGCCGACTTGCCGACATAGAACTGAGGCCCTGATTCAAAGTCGACACGCCCGATCGCAACTGCATCCTCAGCGCCCAGCTTATCCCCGGACTTGAGTGCCTTCCGCGCCGCTCTGACGTCTGCGGCGTTGCCGCTCACTGACTGGAGTGAACGAGAACTCTGGCGTTGGACCTCGGAATAGCGACGCATAGCGTCATCGAAATACCTCTGCTCCGACGCGAGTTCGGCGGGCTTATCCAAGGAGTCGACGGTCATGAGTTCCTGCCTCAGTCATCGTTGAAAGTTCGCATTGCGCAACACCTGATTCCAGTATGCACTGAGGCACGGACACGTCACCGTCATGCGGACAACCCTTGAAACCCACAACGGCCCTGCCTAGTGTGAACGGCATCACGGACCCCAACAGCCCTGGCCGACCGCAATGATGACTGCTCTCCTCGAGGTGACACATGGAACCGACGATCGTCTTCCCCGCCCGCATGGTCCGCACGATGGACCCAGCCTGCCCCACTGCCGAGGCCGTCGCCGTCCGCGGCGACCGGTTCCGCGCCGTCGGCACGGTCGAGGAGCTCATGGCCTACCCGAACGCCACCCTCGACGACCGCTACGCGGACCGCGTGCTGCTTCCCGGATTCGTCGAGGCCCACGGCCATGCCGGGACCGGGTCCGTGTGGGAGGGGACCTATGTCGGGTACGTCGACCGGACCGATCCCGACGGCCGCTTCTGGCCCGGCTGCCGGTCGATCGAGGACGTCGTCGAGCGCCTGCGCGAGGGCGCCGCCGAGCTCACCGACCCGGACCGCACCCTCATGGCCTGGGGCCTCGACCCCATCTACTTCCCCGGCGAGACCCTCACCGCCGCCGAGCTCGACCGCGCGACCGACACCCGCCCGATCTACATCACCCATACGAGCGGGCACGCGTGCGCGGTGAATTCCGCCGCCATGCGCGCGAGCGGGATCGACGAGACCACGGAGGTCGAGGGCGTCGTCAAGGATGCGGACGGGCGACCCACCGGCGAGCTCCACGAGTTCGCGGCGATGGGCCTGGTTGCCCACCTCGTGCAGGGCGGCAGCATCCTGCAGATCGACGAGAACTCCATCGGCCGGTACGCCCAGGACGGGGTCAACACCGGCACCACGACTCTCACCGACCTCGGGTCGATGATCCTCATGGACGACGAGGGCGTCGAGCTGTACCGCAGCAGCGTCCCCGCCGACAGCCCGGTCCGGCTCAACGTCTTCCACTTCGGCGCCGGCGCCGGCCCGGTGTCGAAGTCCCTGCCCGAGGCGGTCGAGCGGATCGTCCGGCTCAGGGAGACCTCGACGGACCGCCTCCGGTTCGGCAACGTCAAGCTCATGCTCGATGGCACCCTCCAGGGATTCACCGCCCGCGTGCTCGAACCCGGCTACTACGGGGACCAGCCCAACGGCATGTGGAACGTCACCCCGGAGGAGTACCGGGCTGCATTCGAGGCGTTCCACGCCGCCGGGCTGCTCATCCACGTCCACTGCAACGGCGACCAGGCGGTGCAGCTCTTCATCGACACCCTGCAGACCGTCCTCGATGCCCACCCGCGACGGGACCACCGGCACACCTGCACCCATTCGCAGATGACCCGGCCGGCCCAGTACCGGCGGCTAGCGGCCCTCGGCGCGTGCGCCAACATCTTCGCCAACCACATCTGGGCCTGGGGCGACCAGCACCTCGACATCACCATGGGTCCCGACAAGGCCCGCCGCAACAACGCCGCCGCGACGGCCGCGCGCCTCGGCGTGCCGCTGAGCATCCACTCCGACACCCCGGTCACCCCGCTGGGTCCGCTCCGCACTGCGAAGCACGCGATCACGCGCCTCACCCAGTCGGGACGCGTCATGGGCGAGCACGAGCGGATCAGCGCGGCCGCCGCTCTCGAGGCGATCACCATCGGCGCGGCCTACATGCTCAAGATGGACCACGAGGTCGGCTCGATCGAGCCCGGCAAGTACGCCGACCTCGCGGTGCTGTCCGACGACCCGTTCGACCTCGCTCCCGAGGAGTTCGAGCGGATCCACGTGTACGGCACGGTGGTCGGCGGACGGCACTACGCGAGCGCGATCACCCAGGAACCCCCGGTGTCGTGACCGCGTCGCTGAGCATCATCGGAGGCTACCTCGGGGCCGGGAAGACGACCCTGATCAACGCCCTGCTACGCGGCGCGCTGCCCGGGCGGACCGCAGTCGTCGTCAACGACTTCGGAGCGGTGAACATCGACGCCGACCTCATCGCCTCCGCCGACGGCGACACCATCAGCCTGACGAACGGCTGCATCTGCTGTCAGATCAGCACCGAGATGGTCGACACGCTCACCGCGCTGGCCGCTCGCGGCGACCTCGAGCACATCGTCTGCGAGGTCAGCGGCGTCGGCGACCCGGGGCGGATGGCCCGGTGGCGCAGCTTCCCCGGTCTCACGGCCGGTCCCCTCGTCGTCTGCGTCGACGGGACGTCCGCGCGCCGCCTCCTCCACGACGAGTACGTCGGCGACGTCGTGCGCGCCCAGGTCGCCGCCGCCGAGGTCCTCCTCGCGACCAAGGTCGACCTCGCCACCGAGGCGGAGGTCGCAGATGCGGTCGCTGCCTGCCTGGAGACAGCACCGTCGACCCCGATCCACCTCGGCGACGCCGCCGACCCGTCGACGACCCTGCGGGAGATCTTCGCCGCAGAAGTGCCCGACATCGCGCCTGCGCCGCAGGCCCCCGGAGGCCCCGCCGCAGCGGCCGACCACGCGGGCCTGCACTCCTCGACCACCGTCGAGTACCGGGAGCCGGTCGACCCGGAGCGCCTCGCCGCCCACCTCGCGGTGCTGTCCGGGGACCTCGTGCGCGCCAAGGGCACGGTGCTCGCCGCGGACGGGATCCGATACGCGGTCCAGCTCGCCGGCGGACGCGTCGAGGTCCGCCCGCACGCCGCCCGGGAAGCCGCCGGTACCACCTCGGCCATCGTCCTCATCGCAGCCGGCCCGGATGCCGCGGCCGTCGCGGAGCGTGCCGCCGCACAGCTCGCCGCGCTCACCCGTGAACCCGCACGGCTCGCCCCCTGAATCACCAGTGACCACCCAGCACCGACGTCGAGAAGGAGCACGACCATGAACATGAGAGTCCGGTGGCCCAGGAGCGGCCGCGGCTGGCTCAGCCTCGCCATCGTCATCGCAGTGGTGATCGTCGGCATCTGGCCGATCATCGCCCTCTTCAACAGCCCGGCCCTGATCCTCGGGGTCCCGGTCCTGCTGTTCTGGTCGATCGTCATCCTGTTCCTCACGACCGCCGCGATGGTCGCCGTCAATCTCCTCCTCGGTGATCGGTCATGACGCAGTACATCCCGTTCGCCATCACCGCCGCGTATCTCGTCATCGCCGTCGTCATCGGCTTCCGCGCCGGGCGCGGCCACGACATGAACACCACCGAGGGCTGGGGCGTCGGCAGCCGCAGCATGGGGCCGATCGTCGTCTACCTCCTCGTCGCCGCCGGCGGCGTGAGCGCCTACACCTTCATGGGATCGCCCGGCTGGGCGCACGACAAGGGCGTCCCGGCGCTCTACGTCGTCGTCTACCTCGCGTACATGTCGATGATCGCGTGGTACTTCGGTCCGCGCGTCTGGGAGCTCGGCCGCAGGCACGGTCACACGACGCAGTCCTCGGCGATCGCGGATCGCTACGAGAGCAAGCTCCTCGGCGGGCTGACCGCGATCATCGGCTCGATCGGCGGAATCGCGTACGCGGTCCTCCAGACGATCGGATCGGCCTACATCCTCAATGTCATGAGCTTCGGCCTCGTCCCGATCTGGCTCGGCGTCATCGTCACCCTCGCGGTGATCTCGATCTACCTGTTCCGCAGCGGACTGCGCGCCATCGGCCTGACGAACGCCTTCCAGGGCGCGCTGATGTTCGTCGTGGCCTGGCTCGTCGGGCTGTGGGCGGTCAACTGGTTCACCGGCGGATTCGACGCCCGCCCGATCTTCGAGCGCCTCCAGACCGAGGCACCGGAGTTCCTCACCCTCCCCGGTGCGCTCGGCGACATGGGTTACGCGTTCTGGACGAGCTCGATCCTCATCTCGTTCTTCTCGATCTGGCAGGCGCACTGGATCTCGTGGATGGGGGCCAGCTCGGCGCGCGGTCTGCGCCAGGCCACGACCTACCTGCCGCTCTACTACCTGGTCCTCATCCCGATGATCATCGTGGGCTTCATCGGCATCTTCGAGTACCCGGACATCGCGAAGTCGGATCAGGTGGCCATCCAGCTGGCCGTCGACAACATGCCGATCGTCGTCGCCGGCCTGCTCGGCGCGGGAACGCTCGCGGCGTCGATGTCCTCGAGCGAACCGAACATCCATGCCACCGCGCTGACCTACAGCAAGGACGTGCTGCAGCCGCTGTTCAAGCTCTCGGACACGCGGACGGGGAGGATCTCCCGGTGGCTGATCTTCCCGATCATGGCCCTCGTCATCGCGCCGATCTCGATCATGGAACCGGCGAGCCTCGTCTACATCCTGCTCATCGGCTACGGGTTCATCAGCCAGCTGTTCCCCACGCTCATGGGGATCTTCTTCTGGCCGCGCGCCACCGCCGCCGGCGCGATCGCGGGACTCGTCGCCGGGTTCCTCGTCACCGTGCTCTTCTCCTTCGTGTTCGTCCACCCGCTCGGTGTGCACGCGGGCATCTGGGGACTCGCGGTCAACGTCCCGATCCTCGTCATCGTCTCGTTCATGACGAAGCCGGCGTCGGAGGCGACCCTCGCCCGCTTCTTCGACGACGACCCGGCCCGGCGGCCGGCGGAGCCCGAGGCGGGCTGAGGCCACGCCCAGGGCCCCGAGGTCGCTGCGGTCATTCGCTGCCGGCGCCGAGGCGGATGACGGCCTGCACCGGTTCGTGGTCGGAGGCCGCTGCTCCCCCGAAGCGTGCGGCGTTGACCGCTGCGGCCTCCACGGTGATCCCTCCGCTGACGAGCAGCCAATCGATGCGGCGGCCGCCCCTCCTCGGCGATCGGTAGTTCGAATACGTGCCCCAGTTCTCGGTGAGGCGCCGGTCCGCTGTGGTCCACGCGTCGCGCAGCAGACCTCCGCGGGTGAGCTCCCGGTAGGGAGGAGAACCGACGTGCGCGTTGGCATCGGCGGTGAGCACGACGGGCTCGCCACGCGATTCGACCGCCCTCCGGAGGACGCGGGCCGCCATCAGCCGTGAGCGCGGCGACAGGGGATCGAGGTGGGTGTTGAGGACGGTGAATCGCCGCCCTGTCTCGCGGTCGGCGAATCCCGCGCTGACGACGATGCGCGGGAACACGTTGCCCCAGCTGCGGGAACCGGGCACCTCCGGAGTGTCCGAGAGGGCCTGCTGCGTCCAGGTGAGGAGCCGGAGCCGCCGCTCGTCGTAAACGATCGGGGTGCCTTCGCCGCCGCCGTCCGCGCCCCGCCCGCTGCCGACGCCGCGATAGTCGGCCCCGAGGCTCGCGAGCGCCCACGCGGTCTGGTCGGACAGCGCCTCCTGCAGGCACAGCACGGTGGGTCTCTCCGCTGCGACCAGCCGGCGGACCAGCGACCTGCGCCGCGACCACGCATCCGGACTGCGCCGCAGCAGGTGAGGCATCCGCCTTCGGATGTTGAAGGTCATGACGTGCAGTCGCGGTGCCCTGACCGGACCGACCGCCGCCCGGTCCGCTGTCACGTCGCCGACCTCCGCCGAGGATGAGGACGCTGGCCGAAGTGCGGGCGGAGCGGTGCGGTCATGGCGTGTCCTCCTGCGATCAGCCTAGGCGAAAGTCTCGCCGCGTCTCCCCGAGTATCGCGGAGAGCCAATACACTCGTACACAGCGTCAGAGTCGACGAACACCGAGGAGAACCCGATGACCGCCGCAGCACCCGCAACGATCACCGCCTGGCACGATCTCGTCCGCTCGCCCGAACCGGAGAAGCTGCGCGCGCTCCTCGCTCCCGAGGTGACCTTCCGGTCCCCCGCCGTGCACACCCCGCAGGAGGGCCCGGAGATCACCTTCGCCTATCTCTGGGCTGCCACGCAGGTGCTCCGACCCACCCTCGAGTACGTCCACGAGTGGTACGACGAGTCCTCGGCGGTCCTCCAGTTCTCCGCGCAGGTCGACGGCTTCGACGTCAGCGGGGTGGACATCATCGAATGGGACGGCGACGGTCGGATCACCGACTTCACCGTCATGGTCCGCCCGCTCAAGGGACTCCAGGCCGTGATCGCGGCGATGGGCGCCGAGCTGCAGAAGGGCGTTGCAGGGCAGGAGGGGTGAGGCGCGGGACCCGGTCCCCTTGGGCGCCGGGCCCTACTCCCCTGTGTAGCGGGGGGTGCGCTTCTCGAGGAACGCGGCTACCGACTCCTTGTGGTCGCTCGTGGTCTTGAGATCCGCGATCGCCTGGGAAAACCAGGTCCCGAACTTCTCGTACTCCCGGCGTTCGGCGGCGAGACGCAGACCCTCCTTCGTCCGGCGCACGGCGAGCGGCGGGTTGGCCGCGATCGCCCCCGCGAGCTCCCGCGCGCGATCGAGGAGGCTGCCGCCCTCGACGACATCGAGCACGAGACCGAGCCGGAGCGCCTCCTGCGCGTCGATGATGTCGCCGGTGAGGAGCAGCCGCAGCGCCTCCTGCCGACCGACGATGCTCTCGAGCCGCGTCATCCCGCCGGCATCGGGGACGAGACCGCGCTTGACGAAGATCTCCCCGAACTTCGCGCGGTCGGAGGCGATGCGGAGGTCGCACAGGAGGCAGAGCTCCATGCCCCAGCCCACAGCGGCACCGTTGACAGCGGCGATCGTCGGCACGTCGGTCTCCAGCAGCGCGGCGCCCAGCGGGGTGATCCCGTCGTACTTCCGCGGCCGGGCGTCTCCGCCGAGCATGACCTCCTGGAGGTCGTCCCCCGAACAGAACGATCGTCCCTCCCCGGTGATGATCAGCGCTCTCGCCCGGGTGGTGCTCACGACCTCCTCGATCTCGTCATAGGTCGTGAAGCGCAGCGCATTGTGCTTCTCGGGCCTGTTGATGGTGACGACCCCGATGTGGTCGGACTCCTCGTAGACGATGTCGGTGTACATCAGATCCCCTCCTTCTTCTGCGTCGGGAACGCGGCAGGGGCGAACTGCGGCGCCCGCTTCTCGAGGAACGATGCCACGCCCTCGTGGTGGTCGTCCGAGTCGAAGCACGCCTGCAGCGCGGCATCGTGCCGACCGAAGTGGTCGTCGGATCCGAGCAGCGCCCGGTAGACGAGGTCCTTGGTGTGCTTGAGCGCGAACGGGGACAGCTGGGAGAGCCGGCCCGCCAGCTCGACCGCGCGCACGACCGGATCGTCCGCGATCTCGGAGAGGTAGCCGCAGCGGAGAGCTTCGTCGGCCGGAAGTCTGCGGCCGGAGAACAGGAGATCGAGTGCGGTGGGGAGCCCGACGATCGCCGGCAGCACCACCGGACTCACTCCCATGTCCGGCACGAGGCCGCGCGCACCGAAGTTCCACGCGAAGACCGCATCGGGCGAGCCGATGCGGATGTCGGCCTGGCAGGTGATCTCCACTCCCATGCCCACGGCAGGGCCGTCGACCGCGACGACCACCGGCTTGGGGAACGAGATGAGCTTCCATCGATCGAGAGACTCCGCGCGGCTCTCCGGCCTGCCGCGCTCCTCCGGACTCCGACCTGCCAGGTCGGACAGATCGATCCCGGCGCAGAACGACCCGCCGCTGCCGGTGATGACGAGCGCACGGATGTCGCCGTCCGCAGCGGCTTCGACCATCGACGCCTCGAACGCGTCGAGGTCGACGAATCGCAGGGCGTTCCGCTTCTCCGGTCGCAGGAACCGGATGACAGCGACTCCCGCCCCGGTCCTCTCGAGCTCGACGCCGGTCATGCCTTCTCCTCTCCACGGGTGCCGCTGACGTTCTCGTAGGCGTCGCGCAGCGAGCGCTTGAGCACCTTGCCGGTGGGATTGCGCGGGAGCTCGTCGACGAACTCCACGTACTTGGGCTTCTTGAACGACGCCAGATTGCCCTTGACGTAGGCGATGACATCGGGCGCGGACAGTGAGCTGCCGGGGGTGCGCACCACGACGGCGCACACGGACTCGCCCCAGATCTCCTCGGGCACCCCGATCACGGCCACGTCGGCGATCTCCGGGTGCTCGGCGAGCACGTCCTCGACCTCCCGGCTGTAGACGTTGAGTCCACCGGTGAGGATCATGTCCTTCTTGCGATCGACGACGTAGAGCAGACCCTCATCGCTCATCCGGCCCAGGTCACCGGTCCGCAGCCATTCGCCCACGAAAGCATCGCGTGTGGCCTCCTCGTTCTGCCAGTACCCGAGCATCGCCTGGTCGGCCCGGACGAGGATCTCCCCGACCTCGCCGTTGGCCACCGACTCTCCCAACGGATCGCAGATCCTGATGCCGGCGAACGGCGCCGCCACTCCGGCGGCGGACAGGATCTCCGGTTCGTCGAGACCCCGGAGGTGCATCTCGTGACTCAGCCACGCGACGTTGCCCGCGAGCTCCGTCTGCCCGAAGGCCTGGACGAACCGGGCGTTCGAGAATCGCTGCATCGAACGCCGGAGCAGGGCCGGGGAGATGCTCGAAGCACCGTAGGCGATGTAGCTCAGACTGCTGACGTCGTAGTCCTCGAGCTCGGGTCGATTGAGGATGAGCCCGAGCATGGCCGGCGCGATCGACGAGCCGGTGATCTCCTTCTCCTGCACCGTATGCAGGTAGTCCTCGGCCTCGAACGCCCGGTGCAGCACCACGGTCGACTTGTTCGCGAACTGCGTGGGCACGGCGTAGGCGGCGATGTGGCAGAGGGGGAACGGATTGATGTAGCGCCCGAACGGTTCGGAGGGCGCACCGCTGAGCGAGTTCGCAACCGCGGCGAGGATGTTCGCGTGGCTGAGCATCGCACCCTTCGGCCGGCCGGTCGTTCCCGAGGTGTAGACGAGCCACGCGAGATCGTGGGGGCTGACATCCACCTCACGGTAGTCGTGCGGGTCCGAGGCGAGCAGATCGGCGTAGGGAACTCGCCCGGCCGTTCCGCCCGTGGCCTCATCGGGACCGACCGGGGCGTCGAACGCGATCACCAACTCCAGATCCGGGAGCTCACCGCGGATCCCCGCGATCGTCTCCTCGAAGTTGCTGGACACTGCGATCGCCGCAGCTCCGGAGTTCTGGAGGATATAGGCAATCTCCCTCGGACTGAGCCGGTGGTTGACGAACACGCAGCCCATTCCGGCCATCGGGATCGCATGCTGGAGCTCGATGACCTCGGGGCGGTTCTGCGACAGCACGGCGATGCGCGAGCCCGGTGGCGCGAGCGCGCGCAGTCCTGCGGCGAGCCGACCGACGCGGTCGGCGAGCTCACCGAAGGTCGTGCGCGAGTCGCCGAAGACGATCGCATCGCGCTCGGGGTGGCGGAGCGCGGTGTTCTCGATGACGTGTCCCAGGAGCATGATCGATCCTCACTGTGCGACGGCGGCTCCGGCGGTGCTCCGGGGCACCGGCGCGAGCACGTAGCGCGGGTTGGAAACGGCCAGACGCAGTCGCGCCGCAGTCTTGAGCACGGCGACGAGGGAGCGCGTCTCGGGTGCGTTCGGGGAGGTGTCGGACAGCCCGGCGACGAGCCCGGCCAGGCCGTCCTCGTCCTCGACGCCGAGCTCGCTCAGGCGCCCGGCGTACCACGCGTCAGCGGCGGGGCCCTGGTCGATCTCGCGTCCGATGAGGCTCACGACGTTCTTCGCGATGCGGGCCTTGAAGCGGTTGGGCTCTCCGGTTCCGCGGACGAGATCGACGTCGAGGTAGCTCTCGAGGCCCGCGACGAGGGTGGCCGCGGTCGGGTCGGTGAACAGCGTCGCCCCGGACGCCGGGGACTGCGGATGGCCGGTGGGAACGAACTCCGCGGGCTCGACGTCCGGGTAGAGGAGTTCGAGGAGGTCGTACTCCTGCTCGGCCGTGCGCCTGCCGATGGCGAGCAGCTCGAGCTCGTTGGGGTGGCCGGGGACCGAGCGCTGCATCTGGCGCAGGCATCCGATCCCCCACCATGCGGTGGCCCGCGCCTCCCACCAGGTGAGCTGCTCCTCCGTGGGGCGGAAACCGGTGACCTCCTCATAGGCGGCGAGGAACTCCTCGACGTCGCCGGCACCGGCCACCCGGCCGGGTCCGCCGAACCGCCAGGCCCGCATGCACACGTAGCCGAGGTCCTCATACGGGTCGCCGAGGTGGGTGATCTCCCAGTCGAGGACGGCGGCGAGCCCGTCCTCGTCGACCATGAGATTGCCCATCCGCATGTCGCCGTGCACGAGCGTCCGGCGCGGAGCGGGGTCCGGCCGTCTGCGAGCGAGCTCGGTGAGGCCGAGGAGGAGAGCCGGCCGGTGGATGCCGGAGTCGCGGTAGTTCTCCATGAGCTTGGCGATCGCGTCGTCGACGACCGGCAGATCGAGTCCCTCGACGTCGACCCGGGTGATGAGTCCGGCAGCGCGACCGAGGTCCGCGCCGAGCCGGGTGCGCGCGGTGGCGAACCGGTCGTCGCGGAGGATCTTCCGCGCGATCGTCTCGCCGTCGACGAACGACAGGATGACGTACGGGGTGCCGAGCACATCCGGGTCGGACGAGTGATCGAGCACGGCGGGGCTCGGGACTCCGGCGGCATGTGCCGCGCCGAGCACCTGCGCCTCCTGCGCATTGGAGTCGGGGTCGGGATCGCTCGGATGGTCCATCCGGAGGATGACCATCCCCCATTCCCCCGGCGCGCGCGTCGTGACCTTCCACATCTGGCGGCTCGCGCCGCCGGTGAGCGCGGTGAGCGACGTGACCTCCGCGCCGGTGATCCCGAGGTCGCGCATCCGGGACTCGACCCGATCCTGCAGCTCGACTGTCATGGTTCCTCCTCGATGGTGCGGGAGCCGCGCCCGGGTCCCGGGCGCGGCTCCACGGGATCAGCTCGGGCGATGCTGGGAGACGACTTCCTCGTAGAGGCGGTCGACGTACGGCTCCGCGTCGAACTCCTCGGGGTCGTACCATTCCGGCATCTCAGGGAAGGATCCCCCGTCCTCGTATCCGAGTTCGGACACGATCCCTTCCCACTTCTCGACCGTCTCGGCCATCTCGGTCTCGATGTCCTCACCGAGAAGGCCGTTCTCCATCGCCTTGTCCATGGAGGCCTGACGATTCTCGTCGATGAGGTCGAGCACGTCGTCGCTGAAGGTTTCGATCTCGCCGCCGTTCTCGGTCGCGTACTCCACTGCCCGCATGTTGTCGAGCGCGACGAGGCCCATCGTCTCGTTGTGCGCCGTCTGCCACGAATCGAAGACGATCTGCTTGTAGGCGGTGGGCATCTGATCGTACTTGCTGCCGGCGAGCATCGACCCGAAGATGCGCGGCATCGCCATACCGCCGGTGTACTGCATGTTCGGGGCGATCTCGAAGTATCCCGCCTCGCGCGCGGCGCTCATCACGATCATGGTGCAGTCGATCGTCTTGCGCTGGAGTGCTTCGTAGGTCTCGACGTACTCGAGGGATACCGGGGTGGCCCCCATGGAGGTGACGAGGTCGGAGTGGGTCGTGCTGCCGATCCTCACCTGACGTCCCTGCCAATCGTCGAGCGAGTTGCCCGGTTCGTTGCACAGCGAGAAGTACGCGCCGGGCGGATTCACCGGCACGAGCGGGACCAGCCCCTCTGCCGCGAAGTCCTCCTGGATCTCCTCGGAGTTCCACGCGATCTCGGTCAGAGCCGCTATCGCGACGAGTTCGCCCGCCATCGGGGATTCGGGCAGCGAGCTCGTCAGGGAGACGAGTGCATCGAAACCGTCGAACATGTCGGGGTTGTAGGCGGGGTTCGTGTAGGAGATGTCGACACGGCCGTCGACGAGCGCATCGTAGATCTCCGCATAACCGGCGACCGGGTGGCCGTAGAGGACCTCGACGGTGATCTGACCGTTCGATCGCTTCTCGACCTCCTCCGCGAATGCGACGTTGGAGATGGCAGTATCCGAGTTCGGGGACGTCGCGGAAGCCTGGAAGACGAGTTCCACCGGCTCCAGTCCTTCGATCGCGGAATCGATCTCATCCTGCGATGCTCCGTAGTCGAAGCCGTCTCCCCCTCCCCCGTTCGATCCGCCGCCGCTGCCCGCACTCCCCGCGCACGCGGAGAGGGCCAACGAGGTCGCGGCGGCAGCAGCTCCGACCGCGAGCAGGCGTGTCCTGGGAATCCTCATCGTCGTCACTTCCCCTGCGTCGCGTAGCGATCGGTGTTGACGCCCTTCGGCGCCCGCTGGGACATGAAGCCGAACATATAGCCGGCCACGCGGCGCATCTGGATCTCGTCCGAACCCTCGGTGATGCGGTATCGACGATGGTGCCGGTAGATGTGCTCGAAGGGCTTCTTGCGCGAGTAACCCATGCCGCCGTGCGTCTGCATCGCCTGATCGGCGGCGTCGCAGGCGAGCCGGTTGCCCTGGTAGTTCGCCATCGAGACCCGGTCGGAGACGGAGAACGCCCCGTCCTGATCCATGAGCCATGCGGTCTCGCGGACGAAGGAGCGCAGCATCGACGCGCGGGCCTGGAGGTCGACGAGCGGGAACTGGATCGCCTGGTTCGTCGCGAGCGGCTTGCCGAAGGGCTTGCGCTCCTTGGCGTACTTCACCGACTCGTCGATGCAGTACTGCGCGGCGCCCAGGCTCGATGCCGCCTGGCGGATGCGGTTCTCGTTGAAGAAGTGCTGGACGATCTGGAGGCCCCGGCCGAACTCGCCGAAGATCTGCGCCTCGTCGACCTCGACGTCCGTGAAGCGCACGTGGGCGTGGTCGGTGGGCATGTTGAAGGTCCACACGTACTCGACGATCTCGACACCCGGTGCGTCGAGGGGCACGAGGAACGCGGTGATGCCCTCGGCATCCCCTGCCTCACCGTGGGTGCGGGCGAACACGATGTCGCGGTCCGCGCTGTGCACGCCCGAGTTCCACATCTTCTCGCCGTTGATCACCCATCCGGAGTCGGTCTTCTTCGCGGTGGTCTCCATGTGGGTGGCGTCGGAACCGTGGTTCGGTTCGGTGATGCCGAAGGCGAAGTGGGCCTCGCCGGCACCGATCTTCTCCTTCCACTCGGCGTTCTGCGCCTCGGAGCCGTAGTTCGTCAGCAGCATGAGGCCCACGTTGTTGCCGACGATGCAGTGCTCGTTCTGCAGGTCGCAGTGGAGCCCGAGGCCCTGCGATGCGAAGTGGTCGCGGATGACCGCCATGTCGAGGTTCGTCAGGCCCATGCCGCCGAGGCTCTCGGGCAGCTGCGCGCGGTAGTAGCCGGCCTTGTCGGCCCTGCGCTTGGCCTCGCCGAGGAGATCCTCCCACTCCTGCGTGGGCACCCCGCCGTTGTCCCAGTCGGTGCGCGAGTGCTCACGGCGATGGTCGAAGAACCGGATGTTGTCGTTCTCGTTCTCGAGGGGACGGATCTCCTTCTCGACGAAGGCATCGAGGTCGGTGAGGAGATTCTGGAGCTTCTCTGGAAGTCGGAAATCCATTGCTCATCCTTCCGGCCGCGCGTTGGGCGGCTCTCTGATCGCCGACGACCGCATGGGCGGGATTCCGCGTACACAGGAACCGGCTGCCGATGCAGCTGACGATGAGGAGCGGGATGGTGGCCCGATCGAAGCTCATCGGCGGTTCCCGAGGCGGCGCCCGAGAGGCGTGGCGGTGGAGGTACCGGCATCATTGCAGGTACCTTCTCTGGTGTCTCGGAGAGGAGGCTCCAGAGATAAAACTAAAACGAGCGATCGTTTGTATGAGTACTTTAGGCACGACGCCGGGCCCGGTCAAGAGGCGTGGAGCAAAGTCTCTGAGGGCGTCTCGCTCGGGCGACTTCAGACTTGTTGCCGAAGGACGGTCTTCTGGATCTTGCCCATGCCGGAGCGGGGGAAGGCGTCTTTGACGACGATGTCCTTGGGCAGCTTGTAGCGGGCGAGCTTCCCGTCGCAGAACTCCCGGATCTCCTCGAGCGTCGGCGCATCGTCATCGGATCGCGGCACGATCATCGCCACCGGCACCTCGCCCCACTTCTCGTCGGCCCGCCCGACGACCGCGACCTCGGCGACCTTCGGATGCCAGGCGATGACGTTCTCGAGCTCCGCACAGTAGATGTTCTCCCCGCCGGAGATGATCATGTCCTTGACCCGGTCGACGACATAGAGGAACCCCTCCTCGTCCTGCCGCACGAGATCCCCGGAATGGAACCAGCCGCCGGCGAACGCCTCGGCCGTGGCCGCCTCGTTGTTCCAGTACCGGCTCATCACGCCCGGACCCCGGTAGACGATCTCGCCGACCTCCCCGCGCGGCACGTCATTCACCTCCGTATCCACCACCCGGATCGAGAAGTTGCGATCCGGCAGACCCACCGAGCCGAGCTTGCGCAGCGAATCCTCGTGGCGCAGCGACACCCCGGCCCCGGAGGTCTCGGTCTGTCCGAACGTCGCCTGCGACCCGGCCCCGGGGAAGGTCTCACGCAACGCGGTGAGCAGCGCCTCGGTGGCCGGCGACGCACCCCAACCGTAGAACCCGAGACTCAGGTCCCGCGGCCTCCTCCGCTGCTCGTCGAGGACGAGCTGCCACTGCGCCGGAACGAGATACGTCCGCGTGACCCGGTGCTCTTCGAGGCGGTCGAGCAGCAGGGACGCGTCGAATCCGGCCGACGGCGTGATCACCGCCTTGGCCGCATTCGCCAGGCAGGTATCGATCGCGATGAACGCCGCGATGTGGAACATCGGCGAGCCGATGAGCATGACCTCCTCGCCGATGCGGAACGGTGACGACGCCGAGCCGCGCATCGCGGCCGAGAGGATCCCCGAGTACGGAAGCACAGCGCCCTTGGGGCGGCCGGTGGTGTCCGAGGTGTACATGATCGCCTGGTCGTCGCTGAGAGCACGGACGACCGGATCGGGTGCGCGGTCCACAGCCACCGGTGACGCAACTTCCGCGAGATCGAGGAACCTCGTGTCGGAGCCGCCCGTTGCCGCCCGCGTGACCTCGGCCCGCTCCGCATCGGCGACAGCCGCCTTCGGCTCACAGCTGCTCAGGATGTAGGCGATCTCATCCTCTGCAAGTCGGAAGTTCACCGGCACGATGATCGCACCGAGATAGTTGACGGCGAACACGACGATGGGGAACAGCGTGGAGTTCCCGGCCACGAGCGCGACCCGATCGCCTTCGGAGACCCCGGCGTCGCGCAGTCGCGCGGCTGCGGTCCGCACACGGGTCAGCAGGTCCCCGTATGTCACGGTCTCCTCGCCGTCGAGCAGTGCGATCCGGTCGGGGATCTCATGAGCGTGACGGAACAGAGACGCCGTCGGCAGATGGGTACGGGACAGTTCGAATTCGAGATCCACGGCAACTCCTATGTTGCAGTTTTCATCCAGCGAACATTCGTTCGGTTGAATTCATTGTAGGTGCGGGTGCGGATCTGTCGACCCCGGATACGCCGCCCCAGGTGGTCGAGGAACTCGATGACGAGGACGGGGGAGGACTCGAAGACATGGATGAGTGGTCCTCGGCTGAGGAGCACGACTTCACATCGTTCTCCGAGCGGTTCTTCGAGGACGTCATGATCGACCACCGGCCGAGCTGATCCGCAGAAGGAGCACCGACCGTGAACCCGAACGGGCGGGGAGTGGATTCCACTCCCCGCCCGTTCTTCAGGTTCTTCCTCACCCCCGCGCGGGGGTGAACCGGGGCAGCGCCGCCTCGCCCTCGGTCGGGTGGAAGACCACCGTCACCCGCAGGCCGACGGCCAGCTCACCCTCGTCGACGTCGACGATGTTCGTCATCATCCGCACGCCCTCGTCGAGCTCGACGTAGGCGAGCACGTACGGCTCCGCACCGCGGTACTCCCCCAGGCCGCCGCGGCGCACGACGGTCCAGCTGTAGACCTCGCCCTGCCCGCTCACCTGCACCCATTCGACCTCGAGCCCGCCGCAGTGCGGGCAGAAGCCGCGCGGGTACCACGTGTACTCCTCACAGGAGCGGCACCGGGTCACCTGGAGCTCGCTGCGCGTCGTCGCCTCCCAGAAGCCCCGGGTCTCCGCGGAGATCGGCGGGGTGGGCGCCGGGAGATCGCTCCCGATGCGCGCAGGGGTGCTGTTGTCGGTCGATGTGTAGTCCATCATGCCTCCCGTCCGAGGATGAGCGTCGCGCTGCCCATCCGGGTCCCCAGCGATCCTCCGGTACCGTGGGCGAGCGCGATCTCGCAGTCGGGCACCTGCACGGCCGGGTGCGCCTCGCCGCGCAGCTGGCGCACGGCCTCGAGGATCTTCGTCATTCCGCCGCGGTTGGCGGGGTGGTTGTTGCACAGTCCGCCGCCGTCGGTGTTGAACGGCAGCCCGCCGTCCGGTGCTCGCAGCGCGCCCGAGGCGACGAAGGCGCCGCCCTGCCCCTTGGGGCAGAAGCCGAGGTCCTCGATGGTCTCCACCACGGTGATCGTGAAGGAGTCGTAGATCGAGGCGTAATCGATGTCGGCGTGCGTCACCCCGGCCTCGGCGAAGGCGCGCGGCCCCGACCACACCGCACCGGTGTGCGTGAGGTCGATGCGTCCGCGGTTCGCGGTCTTGGGCGCCTCGCCGTGGCCGAGTACCGCCACCGAATGGCGATCGAGGCGCTTGGCGACCTCGGGGCTGACGACGACGACGGCCCCGCCGCCATCGGTGACGACGCAGCAGTCGAGGCGATGGAGCGGATCCGCGATGAGCGGGGAGTTGACGACGTCCTCGACGGTGACGACCTTCTGCAGGAGCGCGTTCGGGTTGTGCTGGGCATGGAGCGAGGCGGCGACCTTGACCTCGGCGAGCTGCTCGCTCGTCGTCCCGAACTCGTGCATGTGGCGGCGAGCGGCCAGCGCGTACATCGACGGGGTGGACGTGCCGAACACGTTCTCGAACGCGTACTCCGGAGCGCTCGGGGTCACGGCGCCCGGGCTCGGGGCGGACACGGGCAGGCCCGCCATCGTCACGAGCGCGATCTCGCACTTGCCGGCGGCGATCGCGGCCGCGGCGTGCCCGACGTGCGCCAGATAGGACGAGCCGCCGGTCTCGGTCGAATCGAGGTAGCTCAGGCTCAGTCCCATGTAGTCCGCCATCGACAGCGCACCGAAGCCGGGTGCGTCGCCGGCGCAGAAGTACCCGTCGACGTCGCCGAAGGTCAGGCCGGCGTCCGCGAGCGCACCGGCGGCCACCTCGGCGTGGACCTGCGCCACCGACTTGTCGGGGATCTTGCGCAGCGGGTGCTCGTAGGCACCCGCGATGAGCGCCGCACCACGGATCGTCATCATTGACTCCTAGTGATCGTTCGTTCAACTTAGGAAATATTACCACGGAGGCATACGCGACCCGGCTGCACGGACATCGAGCGCGACGGAGCGACCCGCCCCTTCCCTACCGGCCTCGGGCGCATCACCGCCCCGCCTACACCGTCGCGCTCAGTCCGCCGTCGACGATGAGCGAGCCGCCGGTCATATAGGACGAGGCCGGGCTCGCGAGGAAGAGGAGCGCGGAGTCGAGCTCCTCCTGTTCGCCGAACCGCCCGAGGATCGCATTGTCGGCGACCATCTCCTGGAGCAGGTCGCCGCCCTCGGCCTCGGTCATCTCGCTCGCGAAGTACCCCGGGCACAGCGCATTGACCCGGATACCCTTGCGCCCCGACCACTGCTGCGCGAGATCGCGGGTGAGCCCGAGGACGCCGGCTTTGCTCGCCGCGTAGTGCGCCTGGGGATAGCGCGAGGAGGCGTGCCCGTGGACGCTCGACAGGTTGACGATCGCGGACCCCCGTGGCATGTGCGGCGCACACGCCCGGGCCATCCAGTAGGTTCCGTTGAGATTGACGTCGACGACGTTCCGGAAGACCTCGGGGTCCTCATGGAGGGCGACACCGGCCGGACCCATCCCCGCATTGTTGATGAGCACGTCGATCCGGCCGAACTCCTCGACGGCCGCGGCGGCCAGCGCCTCGCACTCGGACTGCACCGACACGTCCGTGCGCCGGGTGAGCACGGACGTCCCCGCAACACGCAGCTCTTCGGCGTGGGCCTCGAGGCGGTCCTCGCGACGCGCGGCGAGGACGAGCGTCGCACCGACGGCAGCCGTGGCACGGGCGAAGCCGACGCCGAGGCCGGAGCTGGCTCCGGTGATGACGACGACCCTGTCGTCGAGCCGGAAGCGATCGAGCGGGTTGGAGGGCATGGCAGGTGTCCTGTTCGTCACGGGCAGACCTGGGCCGACGGGACGGCAGGGCACCGTCGGTCGCACTGCCCTCAAGTCTGACGATCAAGCGTTCGGTTCGCGTGAATTGTCGCACACGGGCCTGCCGCGTGCTACGGCGCTCCGCGCGGCACTCGGCCCTGGGGGCGGATCAAGCCGCGGGGCCTCCGGCCGGCCGAGATGCACTGCGGCGCTCCCTTGCCCCGGAGACGTCCCCCTGTCAACGTCCCAAACAATCGTTCGAAACATTTTCAGCACCGGCGCATCGGGTCCAGCACCCGCGCCGCGTGCCCCGGACCCCGACAGCAGCCGCACCGAGGAGAACCCGCACCCATGAAAGCTCTGACCTTCCACGGCCCGCGCGACATCCGGTACTCCGAGGTGCCCGACCCGCAGCTCATCGACGAACGGGCGGCCGTCGTCCGGGTTACGCGTGCGAGCATCTGCGGCAGCGACCTGCACATCTACCACGACGAGGGCTTCAGCGACGACCTCGGTTTCTGCGTCGGTCACGAGGCCGTCGGGGTCATCACCGAGGTCGGCGCCGCTGTCGACCGCCGTTCGGTGGGCGACCGCGTCCTCATTCCCGCGTCCATGGGATGTCCGCGCTGCCAGGCGTGCGATGAGGGCCGGACCAGCCAGTGCACCTCGCGCAGCGGTGCGACCGAGAAGTGCTACGGCCTGAGCACTGCCCTCCAGGGGTCGCAGGCGGAGCTCGTCGCCGTCCCCGACGCCGACCGCAACACCGTGATCATCCCCGAGGGGATCTCCGACGACGCCGCAGTCGTCATGACCGATGCCACCGCCACCGCCTGGTACGGAGCGCGACGCGCCCGCATCGCCCCCGGCGAATCGGTGGCGGTCATCGGCCTCGGCCCGATCGGCCAGATGGCCGTCCAGCACGCGCGCCTCATGGGTGCGGCGGAGGTGTTCGGCATCGACCCCGTTCCCGAGCGCCGCCGGATGGCCGCCGTCCAGGGGGCTCGGGTCGTCGACGCCGAGGACCCGGTCGCCCAGGTCCGGGAGTGGACCGGCGGGCAGGGTGCCCACGCCGCGATCGAGGCGGTCGGCGCCGACGCGACGATCGAAATGGCCCAGCGCCTCGTGCGGCGCACGGGTCGGGTGAGCGTCGTCGGCGTCAATCAGAACAAGCGGTACTCCTTCCACATGGAGCGGGCCCAGGTGAAGGAGCTCGAGTTCGCCATCGGCCTGTGCTCGGTCCAGTTCGAGCTGCCCACGCTCCTCGAGCTCACCCGGGCGGGCCGCCTCGATCCCGAGGTCGTCATCACGCACCGGCTCCCGCTGTCCGAGGGTCCGGCCGCCTATACCTGATTTGACACGCCTCTGGTGCATGCCCCGGGCGTGGCGGTTGGCTCCGAATGGCGGTCGGTGATGGTGGTGCCGTAGCAGGCGTGAAGCGCCGGCTTCGTGGCTACCGGCTACGAACAGGTCCGCCCATCGCCGGCCACCGACGCGGTCTACCTCGAACTGCCCAAGACCGGAGTCTGCTCCACCGACCTCGGAGGCTCCTGCGGCGTGCCCAGTCCCGTGAATCGGTACTACTCGTCTCGCGGAGCGCTGCTGTTCTCCGCGAGAGACAAGTCTCGGCAGCAGCAATCGGGATACCGGTCACAGGCGCGTACGACCACGCCTCGGTTGACCACACATCCACAATCCGCACATGCCATATCCATCCGCTAATCCTCCTTTTGGGGCCATCCGCTTCATTGGGCGCTCCATATGCGACGGCAGCACCCACAGTCACAGTGCCCGGACCGATAGCCTGTCCGGACACCATCTTGTGCCCTGCGGGCGAGGTCAGGTAATGCCTAGCTCCCGGTTCTTGCAGTGCTTTCAGTTCTGTCGCTTAGGGATGTCTCGATCGCTGCCTCGGCGGGGCGGTCGAGTTGGGGAGTGCGGGCGGCGCGCAGTCCGTTGAGGATGACGATGACTTCGGCGATCTCGTGGACGAGGACGACGGCAGCCAAGCCGAGGACTCCGGTGATCGCCAGCGGCAGCAGGACGATGATGATGGCCAGCGACAGGACGATGTTCTGGTTGATGATGCGCCGCCCCCGCCGCGCATGGTCCACGCTGCGGGGAATCAGGCGCAGGTCGTCGCCGGTGAAGGCCACGTCCGCTGATTCGACCGCCGCGTCCGAGCCCGTGGCTCCCATCGCGATGCCGATGTCCGCGGAGGCCAGGGCGGGAGCGTCGTTGATGCCGTCACCGATCATCGCCACCGGCCCGGCTCCGCGGTCGCGCAGTTCGGCCACGGCGTATGCCTTGTCCTCGGGGCGCAGCTGGGAACGCACGTCCGTGATCCCGGCCCCCGCGGCCAGGGCCTCGGCGGTGCGGGTGTTGTCTCCAGTCAGCATCGTCACCCCCAACCGGCGGCGGTGGAGTGCGGTGATGACCTCGGCGGTCTCGGGGCGCAGCTCGTCGCGCACCCCGATGGCGCCGGCCGGCTGGTCGTCGCGGTGGACGATGACTACGGTCATGCCTTCGCTTTCCAGGTCGGCGACCTGCTCCGCGAACGGGCCGGGGTCGAGCCAGCGGGGGCTGCCGACGGCGATGCGGGCTCCGTCGATGAGCCCGGTGATCCCCTGTCCGGCGGTCTCGGTGACCTTCTGGGCGTCCGGGGTCTCGGGGGTTGCGGCGGTGATCGCCGCGGCAAGCGGGTGGGTGCTGTGGGCTTCGAGGGCGGCCGCCCAGCCGAGCACGTCGCTGTCCGTGACTCCGTCAGCGGTGAGGACGCGGGCGACGGTGGGCGTGTTGCGGGTCAGGGTGCCGGTCTTGTCCAGTGCCAGGTGGCGGATGCCGCCGAGGCGTTCGAAGGTGGCCCCGGACTTGACGATCACTCCGAACTTCGTGGCCGCGCCGATCGCTGCGACGACGGTGATCGGCACCGAGATCGCCAGGGCGCACGGCGAGGCCGCGACGAGCACGACTAGGGCCCGTTCGATCCACAGGCCGGGATCACCGAGGAGCGCGCCGATCAGGGCGACCAGTGCCGCCAGAATGAGCACCCCGGGCACCAGCGGGCGGGCGATCCGGTCGGCGATCCGCGCGCGGTCACCCTTCTCGGACTGGGCCTGTTCGACCAGTTCGACCACCGTGGTCAGGGAGTTGTCGGTTCCGGAGGCGGTGGCCTCGATCTCGAGGACACCGGAAGTGTTGATCGACCCGGCCAGCACCGTGTCCCCGGGGCCGACCTCGACGGGAATGGATTCGCCGGTGATCGCCGAGACGTCCAGGCTGCTGTGCCCAGAGCGGACGATACCGTCGGTGGCCAGGCGCTCCCCGGCGACCAGCCGGAGCAAGTCACCGGAGACGAGACGCTCGACCGGGACGGTGCGGGTCGTGCCGCCGGATGTGAGGACGGTGGCGCTCGACGGGATCAGAGCCAGCAGGGAGCGCAGGCCCGAGCGGGCCTTGTCCATGGCCAGATCCTCCAGCGCCTCCACGATGGAGTACAGGAAGGCCAGGGCGGCCGCCTCCTCGATGAAGCCGAGGATGACGGCACCGGTGGCGCTGATCGTCATCAGCAAACCGATGCCCAGCTTGCCCCGGGTGAACAGGTTCCTCAGCGCACCGGGGGCGAACTGGGAGGCGCCCAGCAGCAGGGACGCCCAGAACAGCACCAGCGCGACGATCTCTGCCCCGGGAGTGGACCATTCGAGGATCAGGCCGAGGCCCAGTGTCAGGCCGGATGTTGCCGGGATGAGGATGGCGCGGTTGCGCCACCAGGGTGTGTGCTCCTCGTGTGCGGCGGCCGGTTCTGGCGCTTCGCAGCCGCAGGCGGACGCGGTCACGCGCGTGTCTCCTCGGTGTCGCAGCAACCTGCGACCGGGCACTGCGGATCCAGGCATGCCGCGCTCTCGTCGACGGCCAGCGTGGTCTCCAGCAGAGCGTTCAGGGCGCGGGCCAGGTGGGCGTCGACGATCTCGTAGCGGGTCCGGCGCCCCTCCGCCTCGGCGACCACGATCCCGCAGTCCCGCAGTCCCGCAGGCACGCCAGGTGGTTCGACACGTTGGTCCGGGAGAGCCCCAACTCACGGGCGAGGCCTGCCGGATACCCGGGAGCGTCAAGCAGGGACAACAGGATCCGAGACCGCGTGGGATCGGCCATCGCCCGTCCCAGACGGTTCATCACGTCCACACGCGAAGCAATAGTCAGCATACAGTGACTATACACTGAGCACTGACCTTAGCGTAGGAGAGGGAATTCGAAGCTGGAGCGATGTTGATGAACAAGGTCGAGACGGCGCTGGTGAACTCCCCACCCCGGCGCTGGCTGCAGCGCTTCTACGAGACCCAGGTGCTATTGCGGCTCGGCGGTCGGCTGTTGCCTGGTGCGCGGGCCCTGGAGATCGGGTGCGGCTCCGGGTACGGGGCGCAGTTGGTGCTGGAGCAGTTCGGCGCCGCCAGCGTGGACGCCGTGGACCTGGACCCGGTAATGATCGAGCGCGCTGGTCGGCGCCTCACGGGCTATGAAGATCGCGTCAGGCTCGCGCAGGGCAGCGCGACCGACCTGCGCGCGGCGCTGGACGCTGATGACCACAGTTATGAGGCGGTGTTCGACTTCGGGATTGTCCACCACATCCCCGACTGGCGTGCGGCCCTCGCCGAGGTCGCTCGGGTCCTGACACCGGGCGGGCGGTTCTACTTCGAGGAGGTCACCGCTCACGCGCTGGCCCGCCCCATTTACAAGCGGCTGTTCGACCACCCCACGGAGGACCGGTTCACTGCCGAGCAGTTCCTCGACGAACTGGCCCACCACGGGCTCATGGCCCTCGGCTCGGTCACTCGGATTCGCGGCGACTACCTACTCGGCGTGGCCGCAAAACCGGTGCCGGCAAGGAGTGACGGGTGATGGCCGTCGCCGCGCTGGCCCTGTTCGTCTTCTTCATGCTGCTCGCTGGCGGAGTGCGCACGCTGATCCAGCGCCGTCGCACCGGCGACACCGGCAATCGTCGCACCTGGGCGGCGCGTGGCTCGCTGGAGTGGTGGGGGCTTGCCGTAGCCGACCTCGGTTACCTGATGGTCGGGCTCGGCGCGCCGGTCGCCGCCCTGGCTGGGATGCCGCCGCCTGCCAGCGTGGGCCACCCGGTTGCGCGCGGTCTGGGTGCGGTGCTCGCGATAGTCGGCATCCTCTCGACCTTCGGCGCCCAGATGACATTGGGAGCCTCCTGGCGGATTGGAATCGACCAGACCGAACGCACCGCGCTGGTCACCACGGGCCCTTTCCGGCTGGTGCGCAACCCGGTCTTCACCGCCGCCTTCAGTGCGTTCCTGGGCTTGACGTTGATGGTGCCCAACCTTCTGGCGATCGTCGGCTTGGCGGTCATCCTCATTGGGATCGAGATCCAGGTGCGGCTGATCGAAGAGCCCTATCTACGAGGTATCCACGGCGACTCATACAGCGACTATGCCTCGCGCGTCGGCCGCTTCCTCCCCGGCATTGGACGGCTGCGGGCCGACCGCCCTCACGGGAATTGACGATGGGGCAGGGAAAAGCGGCTTCCCGGTCCGGCCGCTTGATCGATGCCAGCCGGTTGGGCATCGCGCACAGGCTCCGCCATGCCGCGGTGCAGCTCGTGCTCGCCACCGACGAACCGGTGCGGCTGCGTGACGAGTCCGGTGGACCCGCGACGGGGCATTACCCTCGACGCCGGACCTGGTCACGCCGGGTCCTCGCCTTGTCGCTTGCCGAGGCTGACCAGGACCAGTGCCGCGGCGCCGATGGTGATGAAGACGTCGGCCATGTTGAAGGTGGGGAACCAGCCGGTGCGCAGGTAGTCGATCACCATCCCATCGGCGGTCCGGTCGACCAGATTGGCCCCCGCACCGGCCAGGAGCGCGGCCAGCGCCAGCCGCGCGGGCAGCGTTGCGGTTGGGGTAACCCGCCAGGCGAAGACCGCCAGCGCCACGATGATCAGGCCAGTGACGCTGAGCACGACACCGGCGGGCAGGTCGGCGCCGAGGCCGAAAGCCACCCCAGAATTGAAGCCAAGGCGCAGCTGGACGGGCCCCAGGTCAATCGTTTCACCGCCTGCCAACGCCCCACTCACCCACACCTTCAGACCGAGGTCCACCGCGGCCAGCAACATGGCAAGGCCGATCACGACAGCCCGAGCCCGAACCGCCCCGATCGTTTTCGCGGGTTCGCGTGTGGTCACGAGGACACTCCCTCTACCTCAGTGATCGCGTCGACCTCGACTGCCGCAGCCGGCAATAACACCGCGGCGTCATCGCCGATGACCTCGGCAAGCAGGACGGCGACGGTGATCACAAATGCGACGGCCAGCCCTTTCCGGCAGATGGGGCGCGCGTGCGAACGGTTCACGGATGCTCCTTCGAAAGCTTGCCGAGGTCCCGGATGGCCTTAGAGGCCGAAGGCTCCGCCCCCGACCAGAATGGCGATACCCAGACCGATCAGGACGATCGGGAACAGGATGTGCTCCCACCGCTCGAGGACTTCAGCGATCGGTGGGCGGGTGGCCACGAACTTGGCCAGCAGGACGAGGACCGCGACGAGCACGAGGAAGACGATGCAGTAGGCCACCGTGGCCGCCGGCCCCACGCTGAGGAAGACCGGGACGTAGACGCCGATGTTGTCCCCGCCGTTGGCGAAGGTGACCCCGGCGACGGTCCACACGGCGACGTTCTTGCCGGCGACCTTGGCGTCGTCGTCATCGTCACCTCCCCCGCGCCAGGCCTCCCAGGCGGCCCACAGCCCCAGCGCCAGCGGGATGAACCCGAAGTATGGGATGACTTCCGGGGGCAGGAACGCTTCGGCGCCCAGTGTGACGAGCACGGCCGCGCCGAGGATGCCCGCGAACCCCAGATACTGGCCGGCCAGGATGCGGGCCGTGGTCCCGCGCTGGCCCGCGCCGCGGGCGAAGAACAGCGAGAGCACGATGATGTCGTCGATGTTCGTGGCCATGAACAGGCCGATCGCCTGCAGTGCCGAAGACAGGATCATGCCTTCCCCTCCATATTGCAGCATCCCTGCCCCGGGCACTGCGGGTCCAGACATACCGCGCTCTCGTCGACGGCCAGCGTGGTCTCCAGCAGAGCGGTCAAGGCGCGGGCCAGGTGGGCGTCGACGATCTCGTAGCGGGTCCGGCGCCCCTCCGCCTCGGCGACCACGATCCCGCAGTCCCGCAGGCACGCCAGGTGATTCGACACGTTGGTCCGGGAAAGCCCCAGCTCTCGGGCGAGCTCTGCCGGATATCCGGGGCGCTCAAGCAGGGACAACAGGATCCGAGACCGCGTGGAATCGGCCATCGCCCGTCCCAGACGGTTCATCACGTCCACACGCGAAGCAATAGTCAGCATACAGTGACTATACACTCAACACTGACATATCGACTCCCTACACGCTCACCGCCGGCGCCCGGGACGAGGAGATCAACATTCCGGATATCATCGTCGCATGACGATCACCCGCGAGGCCCGGTCGGACCGGATCAGAGAGCTTGCTCCTGTGGCGGCCCTGTTCCATTCTCTCAGCGACCCCACGCGGGTGGCCATCGTCAAACGTGTGGCTGTGGCGGAGGCACGTGTGCGGGATCTGGTGGACGAGCTGGAACTGGCCCAATCGACGGTGTCGGCGCACATGGCCTGCCTGCGCGATTGCGGTCTTGTGAACGGCCGGACGCAGGGGCGCAGCGTGCACTACTCGCTGAGCCGGCCCGAGGTGCTCGACCTTGTCACGCAGGCCGAAGCGCTGCTCGCTGTCACCGGTGAGGCGGGCAGCTTGTGCTGCAACTACGTCCGCAGCACCGAGCAGCAGCCCCTGCAGGGTAGCGGTGATGAGTGACGCGCGCGGTGGGCCGGCGGAACCTGCTGCCCCTCCGGCAGGAAGAGCGTCGTCGTCCCCGGGACACCGTTTGCGGCCTGAGTAAGACCTGTCGGAGCCTCAGTGCTGTGTGGTCTGTGCGGGTTGCTGAAGCGCCCCGGGTTCGGTGGAGGCTCTCAACTCACGGAGGATGAGAGTCATGGCAGCACCGAAGAAGTACCCGGACGAATTGCGTGAGCGCGCGACGCGGCTCGCGGTCGAGGCACGACAGGACCCCGCGCGGAAGGCCGGTGCGCTCCAGCGCATCGGCGAGCAGCTCGGGATCAATCCGGAGACGCTGCGAGGCTGGGTGAAGCAGGCCGAGATCGACGCCGGGCAGGCGCCCGGGGTGACGACCGCGGAGGCGCAGCGGATCAAGGAGCTTGAGGCCGAGGTGCGGGAGTTGCGGCGGGCGAACGAGATCCTGAAGACGGCATCAGCGTTTTTCGCCGCGGCGGAGCTCGACCGCAAGCTGAAGTAGCCGAGGTGCCGACCGCGGTGCTGGTCGAGTACGTCGACGAGCACCGTGACCGGTTCGGGGTCGAGCCGATCTGCCAGGTCTTGCGTGACGCGGACGTCCAGATCGCCCCGAGCACCTACTACGCCGCAAAGGGCCGGCCGCCGTCTGCCCGGGCTGTCAGGGACGCGGAGCTGACCGAGGACATCCGGGTGGTCCACACGGCAAACCTCGGTGTCTACGGCGCCCGGAAGATCCATGCGGCTCTGAACAGGGAGGGCGTTGAGGTCGCCCGCTGCACCGTCGAGCGGCTGATGCGCGCCGCGGGGATCCAGGGCATCCGGCGAGACAAGACCCGCAAGACCACCTTTGGGGACGGTGCGGAGACCGACCGGCCCGCCGACCTCGTGAAGCGCGCGTTCACCGCGACGGCACCGAACCAGCTCTGGGTTGCGGACCTGACCTACATCCGTGCCCACGCCGGGTGGACCTACGCAGCGTTCGTCCTCGACGTGTTCTCTCGCCGCATCGTCGGCTGGCAGGTGTCCACGTCGCTGCGCACCGATCTCGCCCTCGACGCGCTCGACATGGCCCTCTGGGAGCGCCGCAGAGCGGGGCAGGACATCACCGGGCTGATCCATCACAGCGATGCCGGAGTGCAGTATCGAGCCATTCGCTACACCGAGCGCCTCGCCGATGCCGACGCCGTCGCGTCCGTCGGAACGGTCGGTGACAGCTACGACAACGCGATGGCCGAGGCGCTGAACTCGTTGTTCAAGGCCGAGTGCATCCGCAACCCGATGATGCGCCCCAAGGGCGGGTGGGCGTCGATCCGCGACGTCGAGATCGCGGTCGCCGAATACGTCGACTGGTACAACTACCGTCGCCTGCACGGTGAGATCAAACACCTCCCTCCCGCCGAGTTCGAAGCCGCCCACTGGGCATCCCACGAGCCCATCAGCTACGGTGAAGAACAGGTTCCCGTCGGAGCCGGTTCCAGATGACCGAGCCTCCACGAAACCCGTGGCGCTTCATGCGGTCGGGCCGGCCCTGCGGGGGTTTTGTCTGGAGTCCGCGTGTTCATCGTCAGGAGTTTGAAGAAGAGGAATGTTGTCATCTCACGTGTCACGCCGGTCATTGATCCGCCGGTCGGGTGGTCTCACAGCCATCATCGCGCTCGGGCTGGCCGGGTGCGGTGGTGCCGAGGAGGAGCTGGCCAGTTAGGCGGGCAGCGACCAGGGTTACGTCGCCGGGTCCGGCGTCATCACCCAGCTTGCCGTTGAGGACCGGGGTGAGCCGATCGAGTTGGCCGCCGAGTACACCGACGGCACAGCCTTCGATCTCGCCGACTGGCGCGGTGCCCCGGTGGTGCTCAACCTCTGGTACGCCGCGTGTCCCCCGTGCCGCAAGGAGGCTCCCGCCCTGCAGGCCAACTACGAGCGTTACCAGGCCGACGGGGTCAAGTTCCTGGGCATCAACGTTCGCGATCAGGCACCGGCCGCCGACGCGTTCGCCGATACCTTCGACCTGACCTTTCCCTCCATGCTCGACCAGGACGGTGTCGGCGTGGCCGCACTCAGCACGGTGCTGCCGCCGCAGGCAGTGCCCTCCACGGTCGTCCTGGATGCTCAGGGGCGGCCGGCCGCCCGCGTGGTCGGGGCGGTCGATGAGTCCACGCTCAAGGTGCTGATCGCTGACGTGCTGGACGAGTCGACATGACCCTGACCGCCCCCATCGGTGAGGTGTTCTCGCAGACCGTGCTGACCGGGCCCATGCTGCTAGCGATTCCGGTGGCCATCCTGGCCGGGGCGGTGTCCTTCCTGTCCCCCTGCGTTCTGCCGCTGGTCCCCGGCTACGTCGGCTACGTCACCGGGCTGGGTGCCGGTGCGTTGACCGACCGGAAGACCAGCAAGGTCATCATCGGGGTGACGCTGTTCATCACCGGCTTCGCGGTCGTCTTCGTCGCCATGGGCCTGGCGTTCAGCGTGGCCGGTGTGCTGCTCAGCCAGTGGGCCGACACGCTCAACCGGGTGATGGGCGTGGTCGTCATCATCGCCGGCATCGTCTTCATGGGCGGCATCGGCATGTTCCAGCGCAGCGCCCAGATCAGCAAGCGACCGAAGGCCGGGCTGTGGGGAGCCCCCGCCCTGGGTGCCACCTTCGCGTTCAGCTGGGCCCCGTGCATGGGACCGACCTTGGCGGCGGTGCTGGCACTGTCGACCAGCTTCGGCGCCACCGGCACCGACGGCATCTGGCGCGGCGCGGCGCTGACGTTGATGTACTGCCTCGGGCTGGGGGTGCCGTTCATCATCGTGGCCGTACTCATCGTCAAGGGCACCGGCAGGCTGCAATGGGCCAGAGACCACCAGATTCTGATCAGCCGGATCGGCGGCGGAATGCTCATCATCATCGGGCTGCTGCTGGTCACCGGGGTGTGGACCCAGTGGGTCAACAGCCTGCAAGGCATGATCGGCGGCTTCCAAACCATCATCTGATGACCCATTCCCTCCCACCCAAGGACCCCATGACCACGCAGTCCCGCCCCCACGGCCCGGACATACCCGAACCCACCAGAGACCCCTCCTCCTCACCGGAGGCGGCGACACAGCAGACGGCACCGGCAGGCATCGGATTCGTGGGGCTGTTGCGGTGGGCATGGCGGCAGCTGACCACCATGCGGACGGCGCTGATCCTGCTGCTCATGCTGGCGCTGGCGATCATCCCGGCCTCCCTGCTGCCCCAGCGCATCCAGGATCCGACCCGGGTGGCAAGCTTCATCGAGGACAACGGGCAATGGGGCGAAGTCCTCGACACCTTCCAGCTGTTCGACGTTCACTCCTCGGTGTGGTTCGCCAGCATCTACATCCTGCTGATGGTCTCACTGGTCGGCTGCGTCCTGCCCCGCACCCGGCAGCACTTAAGGGCAATGCGCCAGGACCCGCCCAAAGCGCCGCGCCGCCTTGCCCGGATGCCGGGATATGCACGCTTTGCCCTACCGGTCAGCACCTCGCCGGAAGAACTGCTGACCCAGTCTGAGCAGCTGTTGAAGAAGAACGGCTATCGCACCATGAGGCACTCGGATCACATCGCGGCCGAACGGGGCTATCTCCGGGAGACCGGGAACCTGGTGTTCCACATCGCTCTGCTCGGCGTGGTCATCACGATGGGCGTTGGATCATTGTTCGGATACTCCGGCCAACGCGTGCTCGTCGAAGGCGATACTTTCACCAACTCGCTGGTGGCCTACGACTCGTTCGAGCCCGGGCCCTTCTTCCACCCGGATCGCATGCAGGATTTCCGGTTGCGCCTGGACAGCTTCGAGGCAACCTTCGACGATCAGGCGGCCGGCAACCAGTTCGGCCAGCCACGCACCTTCGAAGCCGAGGTGACCGAATTCTCCGGCGGGCAGGAGTCCCAGCATCTGCTGCGGGTCAACGAGCCGATCCGGGTCGGTGGGGCAGGGGTCTACCTGTTGGGCAATGGATATGCTCCGGTGATCACGGTCCGCGATTCCACCGGCACCGTGATCCATTCCGGTCCCGTCGTGTTCCTCCCCCAGGACGGGGTGTACACCTCGCGCGGGGTGCTGAAGATCCCCGATGCCACCCCGGACCAGCTCGGCTTCGTCGGCATCCTGCTGCCGACGGTCGGGCAGAACGACAGCGGCGAGCTGGTTTCCACCTTCGCCGACCTGCGCAACCCCTACCTGGTGATGAGCGCCTACCGCGGCAACCTCGGCCTCGACGAGGGGATCCCGCAATCGGTGTACGAACTCGACGCCGACAACATGACCGAGCTGACCGACGCCGCCGGTGACCCGCTGGTGATCCAGCTCAGCCCGGGCCAGACCCAGCAGCTGCCCGACGGTCTCGGCTCAGTGACCTTCGATCGCGTCGACCGGTTCATCGCCTTCGACATCCGCCACGACCCCACCCAGGGGTGGATGCTCGTGATCTCCCTCGCCCTGATGGCCGGGCTCGGTTTGTCACTGTTCGTACCCCGCCGTCGCATGTGGGTCAGAACCACCGACGACACCGTCGAAGTCGCCGCCCTGGCCCGCGGCGAGGACCCGCGGGTGGGCCCCGCAGCAGACGAACTTGCCACAGCCCTGAACAACTCGGAAACGGAGTGATGACTGCATGGACGTCAACGAAAACCTTGCCGCCTGGTCAAACCTGCTGATCTACTCGGCCATGGCGGTCTACGCCCTGGCCTTCATCATCTACAGCTTCGACCTGTTCGGCGGCCGCCGCCTGGCGACCCGCCACACCGCTCACAAGACTGCCACCGTCCGCCCGGCACGGCGGGCGACGCCTGTGGCCAGGCGCACCTCACGGCGCGGTTCGACCGCTGTGCTCGACGCCCCCGCTCCCCCGGCAGACGAGGCCGCTGCCCCAGCCGGCCCGACCGAGATACCCAGCGGCACGGCTCGGCGGCGGATGGCGCGGATCGGGACAGGTCTCAGCGTCCTGGCCCTCGCACTCCACCTCGCCGCGGTCCTCACCCGCACCCTGTCGGTGATGCGGGTGCCGTGGGGCAACATGATGGAATATGCCCTGACCGCCTCCGCCCTGGTCACCCTCGTGTACCTCCTGGTGCTGCGGTGGCGGGACGTGCGGTATCTGGGCACCTTCGTCGCCGGTTTCGTGCTCGTCGCACTCGGCCTGGCGATCACCGTGTTCTACACTCCCGCCGCCCAGCTGATCCCGGCACTTGATTCGTACTGGATCGTCATCCACGTCCCGATTGCCATCCTGTCGACCGCGCTGCTGGCGATCTCCGCGCTGCTGGCAGCGTTCCAGATCATCAGGGCCCGCACCGAGCAGCGCTCCCCCGGCCGGCTCCTGGCCTTCATGAAGCGGCTGCCCGCCAGTTCCGAGATTGAGCAGACGTCCTATCACCTCGCCGCGGTCGGGTTCATCACCTGGACCTTCACACTCATTGCCGGCGCCATCTGGGCAGAGGTCGCCTGGGGCCGCTACTGGGGCTGGGACACCAAGGAAATCTGGACCTTCGTCGTCTGGGTCGTCTATGCGGCGTACCTGCATGCTCGTGCCACCCGCGGGTGGGGACCGACCAGAGTCGCGGCCCTGAACCTGATCGGATTCGCAACTGTGATCTTCAATTTCGCCGTCGTCAACGTCTACTTCTCCGGCTTGCACTCCTACTCCGGAATCTGACGGTTGCTCCGCCGGCCGATGCCCCTATACCCTCGAAGTGTTCTCTACAGAAGGTAGAACGTGTTTCCGCGAAATAGAGTGATGTCAGTCGGTCGCGCCCTTGGTGTTGCCGTTCTCGTGCTGCTGGCACTGCTGGTTCCGGTCTCCTCGGTTTCAGCCCATGATGCCGTGACCGGGACGAACCCCGAGGACGGCCAGACCCTCGATGCCGTCCCCGAAGCCATCGAGATCTCGTTCACCAACACTCCGTTGGCGATGGGTTCCGAGGTTCTCATCGCAAATGCTGAGGGGAAGGACTGGGCCGCAGGCGACGTCGAGATCGTCGACAACATGGCTGTGCAACCGATCAGCCCCGAAGCACCCGCCGGTGAGTACACGGTCACCTGGCGGGTCGTGTCCTCGGACTCTCATCCCATCGAGGGCTCATTCGCCTTCACGGTGACCGAAACAGCGTCTGCCGAGTCCCCGGCCTCCACCCCCAGCCCTGAGCAGACCGAGGCCGGGCCGGCCGAGCCAGAGCAGCCGCAGACGGAGGAAGCTCAGCAGCCTGCCACCGGCGAAGCGGACGAGGGACTGCCGATGAGTTTCGTGATCATCCTGGCCATCCTCGTCACCGCGCTCGTCATCGTTGTGGTCGCCGTGATGGCCCGCCGCCGGTTAGAGAACGACGACGCATGACCTGCAATCTCGAACAGCGAATACGATCCGATGGATAGCGCAACGCCGACCGGCGTCCGCGAAGAGCGGGCCGCCTCGCCCGGGCGCTGGCGATCCGTCATCTGGCTTGTTACCGCCTTTACCGTCGCGATCGCCGCCGTCGTTGCAAGCGCGGCCTTCTCCGGAGCTGCGACAGAACGCGAGGCGATGGACCCGGGAGGCTTTGTGCGCTGGGCGCTGCCGGTCGCCCTGACCGTGCATCACCTGGCGCTGGCCGTCGTTGTTGGCTGCTTGATCTTCGCGGCCGCGATCCTGCCTCCCGGCAGCGAGTCGGCCCCCGGGCCGTCCCGCCCGCATCCTGCATTTGCCCGGGTCCGGGCCACCGCAGCCGGCGTGTCCCTGGTATGGGTGGGGTCAGCGGTGATCGTGCTGGTGCTGACCTATGCCAATCTCGCCGGCCAGCCGGTGACGGACAGTGCGGAGTTCGCCAGCCAGCTGGTCTACTTCGTCACCGATCTGCTCGTCGGGCAGGCGTGGGCGGCGATCACCCTGATCGCCTTCCTCGTGTGCAACCTGACCTTCCTCGCCCGCACCACCACCGGCCTGGCCCTCACGGCGCTGCTCGCCCTGGCCGCCATCGTCCCGATCTCGCTGATCGGGCACGCGGCCGGCAGCGACGATCACTTCGCCGGCGTCGGTGCGCTGGCCGTGCACTGGCTCGGAGTGCTGGTGTGGGTCGGCGGCGTGGCAGCCCTGGCCGTCGTGGCGCCGATGCTCTCCACCGCTCGGGGAACCGATGATTCGTCCTTGGCGAAGACGATTCTCTCCCGCTTCTCGGCGCTGGCCGGGGTGGCGTTCTTCGTCGTGCTGGCCTCCGGCGTGCTCAATTCCGTGCTCCGCCTCGGCGGGTGGGAGGGGCTGCTGAGCCGGTACGGTCAGCTGATCCTCATCAAGCTCGCTGCAACACTGCTGCTGGGCGCCATCGGCCTGGCCCATCGCAGCTGGGCCATCGCCCAGCTCGGGCGGAAGTCCGGGGGGCGGACGGCCTGGCGGCTGGTCATCGCCGAAGTGCTCATCATGGCCGCAGTCATCGGCGTCACCGGGGCCCTCGGCCGGACCGCACCCCCGGTCCCCCGGGAGCCGGAGCCGGCGATCACGCCGGCCGAAATCCTCACCGGCTACCCCTTGCCACCGGCCCTGGCCTGGTTCCGGTGGTTCACCGAGTGGCGGTGGGACTGGCTGTGGGTGGCCTTTGCCGTCACCGCAGCCGCCGTCTATCTTCTCGGTGTGCGCAAGGCCCACGCCGCCGGCCACCGGTGGGGGTGGCAGCGGACCGGAAGCTGGCTGACCGGACTGGGATTACTCGGCTATGTCACCTGCGCGGCCCCGACGATCTACGGCATGGTGCTCATCAGCGCGCACACCATCATGCTGCTCGCCCTCGCGGTGATCATTCCGCTGCTCTTGGCGCTCGGATCTCCCCTGGACCTGTTGGCCCTGACCGTCAAGCGACGCACCGACGGCAGCCGGGGACCCCGTGAATGGCTCCACGCCGCAGCCTCGACGGTCGGCCCAGCCGTGAGGAGCCCGGTGCTCAGCGGCACGGTGCTCGCGGTCTCACTCGGTCTGCTCTATTACACCCCGGTGCTGCGGCTGGCCCTGGATTTCTGGATCGTCCACCAGGTGACGAACCTGTACTTCCTGCTCATCGGATTCTGGTTCATGACGTCGCTGACCCGCCCCGGGACTGCACCCCGTTCCGCCCGAGTCATCGCCGTGGCCGGGCTTGCCGGGGCACTCCTGATCTGGGCCACCGTGCTGGCGTCCGGAGCCACCCTGGTTCTCCAGGTGGACTGGTTCGGCAACCTCGCCCGCACCTGGGGGCCGTCCATCACCGCCGATCAGCAACGCGCCGGCACCTCGGTGCTGCTGGCCGGAGTCGCCCCGCTCGCGGTTCTGCTCACCATGCTGCTCCTGCACCGGCCCACCTCCACCAGCACTGTACGTGCCCCTCAACCCTCCTCCGCTAACTCTCACTGACCGGATAGGAACGGACCATGAACCCCACCAAAGGCCGAAGCACCCTCTCGAAGAGCAAGGCTCTCGTCTGGATCCTGATGGCCGTCGCCGTGATCGCCGCCATCGTCGTGGTCGTCATCGTGCGCGGCAACACTCCTGACACCACCGCTGGGTCCGAGACGCCGGCGGAGACCGGGCAGCTCGTCCGCGAGAACAGCCGAGTCCTGTCGCAGGCACCGAACGAGAAAGCGGTACTGGTGGAGTTCCTCGACTTTGAATGCGAGGGCTGCCGGGCCGCCTATCCCCTCGTCGAGGAGCTGCGCACGGAGTACGCCGACTCCGTCACCTTCGTCCACCGCTACTTCCCGCTGCCCGGCCACCGCAACGCGATGAACGCAGCCCTGGCCGTGGAGGCCGCCGCCCAGCAAGGCGCCTACGAACCGATGTACCAGCAGATGTTCGAAACCCAGCCCGAATGGGGCGAATCCGCCGACGACAAGAGCGCGGTCTTTCGCTCCTTCGCCGAAGACCTGGGCCTGGACATGGAAGCCTACGACGCGGCAGTCAAAGATCCGGCCACCCAGGATCGGGTCGAACTCGACTTGGCCGACGGCATCGCCCTGAACGTGAGCGGAACGCCGACGTTCTTCCTCGACGGGCAACTCCTCGCTCCGAGCAGTCTCGACGAGCTCCGCGCTGCGCTCGACGCAGCCGTTGCGGAGTGACAGGCCATGCCGGACGCTACCGCCACGCTCGATCATCGCCCCGCTGAAGCCAGTAGTCCCCGGTTCGCCCGACCGCGCCCTTTCGCGGTCCTGCTGCTGGTCACGGGCATCATCGGGTGGGTGGCTTCGGCAGTACTCGTCGCTGAACGGCTGGCGCTCTTCCGGGACCCGGAGCACGTCACGAGCTGCGACATCAATCCGTGGGTCTCCTGCGGCAAGGTCATGGGCAGCTGGCAATCCGAGCTGTTCGGGTTTCCCAATCCGCTGATCGGGATCGTCGCCTTCGCCGTGATCATCACCACCGCCATGGCCGTCCTCGCCGGAGCACAGCTGGGACGCTGGTACTGGATCGGTCTGCAGGTCGCTGTGAGCCTGGGCACCGTCTTCGTCATCTGGCTGTGGTCCCAAGCCCTCTTCAGCCTCTACCTCCTGTGCCTGTACTGCATGGTCGTGTGGGCCGCGATGATCCCCCTCTTCCTCCTCCTGACGATCCGCAACCTCGTCCACGGCATCATCCCCGCACCGGCCGTGCTGGTCCGGTTCACCGCAGACTGGGCATGGACGCTGGTGGCCCTCATCTACATCGCGGTAGCCGCCTCGGTCTACCTCCGGTTCTTCCCCGCTTTCACCTCCCCCCTCTGAGACGACCCAGCCGGCGCGGTGGCGGTATGTCGCCCGCGCAACACCACGTGACACTCGTCACCCTTATCTCGTTCGTTACCGTTTTGTCATCTCCTCGTGCGTCAGTACACTCGAAGATAACGAAATGGTCACCACTGTATTAAGGGTTAGTCGAAATGGGTAAGCACTCGGATCCGAAGCCGTCCTGGAGCGCGAACGCGCGCACCCTGATCCGGAACGTCGCCGCGGGCGGCCGCAAGCACGCTGGTCGCCATGGTCAGGAGCCGAGCACCGCCACCGGGGTTCTCAAGTCCGTCAGGCGCCGCCCGATGGTCGCCGCCATCGCACTGCCGGCAGCTGCCACGACCGCGATCGTGGCCTCCTCGTTCGCCTTCGCACCCACGGACACCGCCAGCGTCGTCACGGCCGAGGATCAGGCAGCCACCGCCAGCGCGGATCCCGGCGCCCAAGACGTTCCCACGAAGGATGCCGAGGAACGTGAGAAGGAGCGGGAGGCGGCCGCCGAGGAGTATCGGAAGTCCCTCGAAGACGATCCGAAGTACAACCAGAAGCCAGAGGTGAAGGCCGCGCTGCCGGCCCCTGAGCCCCCGAAGGAGAGCGCGTCGTCGGAGACCTCCGGCGGGGAATCCTCGGACCGGGGTTCGAAGTCCTCGCGCTCCGACAGCCGCGGATCCTCGAGCATCTCCACCGAACCCTGCTCGGTGTCCAACGAGATTGAACCCAAGCTCACCGCGAACGCTAAGAAGGGCTACCGGGCGGTCTGCGCCGAGTTCCCCGAGGTGAAAACCTTCGGCGGACCGCGCAACGATCCGGGATCCGACCACCATACCGGCCAGGCCCTCGACATCATGATCACCGATCCCACGGGTCAGCAGATCACAGAGTTCGCGATCAAGCACGCGTCCGAGCTCGGAGTGAAATACGTGATCTACAAGCAGAAGATCTACGCTCCCTACACCGGCTGGGAGGGACGGGCCATGGAGGACCGTGGCTCGGCCACCGCCAACCACATGGACCACGTCCACGTCTCCTTCAACTGAACAGACCGACCGGCCGCTGCCCCGTCCCCCATGGGAGCAGCGGCCGGTCCCATCCCCCGGCGATCATGACCACTTCCGGCACCAGATCGCCCCGCCATCAACCACGGCGGTACCGCGGACCTAACACCAGACAGACAGCATCGACTGCGGCCCATCGCAGTCGGGTTCGCCGGCTGGAGGCGATGCCGAACACCCGGTTCGTCAGGCGTGCTGGACTGCGGGCAGTTCCCGGTCGCGCAGGGCGGCAGTTTCCACCTGGATCGTGGCGTGATCGAAGGCGACGGGGAAATGCTCCTTGACGCAGGCGAGGATCGCCTCCAGGATCTGCGGGGCGTGACCGGATTCGAAGCAGTCGTCGTCGACGACGACGTGCGCGGAGATGACCGGCAGGCCAGTGCCGATCATCGAGGCGTGCAGATCGTGCACATCACGGACATGCTCGAGCTCCAAGATGTGGGCGCGGACGTCTTCGAGGTCGACGCCCTTGGGAGTGAACTCCATCAGCACCCGCACCGTCTCCCGCAGCAGTCGGAACGCGCGCGGAACGATCAAAGCCGCGATGAACAATCCGGCGATGGTGTCGGCGCGCTGGAACCCGGTGGTCGTGATCACGATCGCTGCGATGATCACGCCCAGCGATCCCAGGGCGTCGTTGAGCACTTCGAGAAACGCCGCGCGCATATTGAAGTTCGCATCGCGACTGGATGCCAGCACAGCGATCGCTGCGATGTTGGCGACCAAGCCGATCACACCGAACACCAGCAGCTCCGTGCCGGGCACCTCCGTGGGCTCGAACAATCTGCGTATGCCCTCGACGGCGGCATAGGTGCCGACCACGAGCAGCAGAACAGCCTGCCCCAGGGCGGCGATGACCTCGATCCGGGCGAAACCCCACGTCCGCTCACTGCTCGGCGGGCGCAGCATCATCGTCGCCGCGATGACCGCCACCAACAGCCCCGATGCATCAGCCAGCGCATGGGCGGTATCCGTCAGCAGCGCCAGGCTGCCGGTGATCACGCTGCCCACTGCTTGCGCCACGACAATGACGGCGATGATGCAGAACGCGATCAACAAGCGACGGCGCGTCCCCCGATCCGCCTGCTCGGGGACGTGACTGTGCACGTGCCCACCCCGGTCAGCTTCTGTCATACCCCTCATCCTCCTCAACGATCGGCGCGTGATGGTCGTGGTCACGCAACGACAGCGACACCCCGGACCCCCGCAGCAGCTCACCTGCACTCTCGACGAGATCTTCCAGGCGGGTCGGATCGGCCAGCGAGAACCACGAGGACCGGCCCTCAGCGCGCACCGTCACCAGCCCGCAGTCACGCAGACAGGCCAGGT